>VGBI01000165.1 GCA_016870595.1 Actinomycetota bacterium | reverse complement strand
CCCATCCCCGTTCAACATGCTGAACGCCGTTCTACATGCTAGCCAGGTGCGGCCCCCATCCGCAATGATGGGGTGTGGTGGTCGCGCCGTCGGGGCGACCGGGGAGGATCGGGGGACCCATGGCACGAGCCGTGATCGTGACCGGCGCTGCGGGGGGCATCGGCTCCGCGCTGGTGCGCCACTTCGGCGAACTCGGCGACCAGGTGATCGGCCTCGACCTGGTCGACGGGCTCGACGTCCGTGACCCCGACGCCTGCGCCGCGGCGTGCGACGCGGTCGTCGCCGAGCACGGGCGCATCGACGTCCTGTGCAACAACGCCGGGACCAGCGCGGTCGGCGACGTGGTCACCGCCACCGCCGAGGACTGGGACCGGGTGCTCGGCGTGAACGTGGTCGGGGTGGCCAACATGAGCCGGGCGGCGCTCGTGCACATGCGCGACGCCCGGCGCGGGGTGATCGTCAACACCTGTTCAGTGGCCGCGTCGGTCGGGCTCGTCGAGCGGGCGGTGTACTCGGCGTCGAAGGGCGCGGTTCTCGCCCTCACCAAGGCCATGGCCGCTGACGAGGTCGCCTACGGCATCCGGGTGTGCTGCGTCTCGCCGGCCACCGTGGCCAGCCCCTGGGTCGAGCGCCTGGTCGCCGCCGCGCCCGACCCCGAGGCCACCCGCGAGGCGCTGCGCCGGCGCCAGCCCATGGGCCGGCTGGTCGAGGTCGACGAGGTGGCCGCCGCCATCGCCTACCTCGCCGCCGACTCCACGGCCACCACCGGCGCCGACCTGCTGCTCGATGCCGGCATCGCCGGCGTCCGCCTGGTGGAAGCGCCCCGGTGAGCGGCGAGGAGGGAGCCACCGTGGAGCGCACCGGAACGTCCACCCGGGGTGGCTGGTTCGACGGCGTCGGGTTCGGCATGTTCGTGCACTGGGACCCGGCCAGCCAGGGTGGGCTCGAAGTGTCGTGGCCGATGGTCGGCGGCGTGTTCAGCCTGCCCCGCTGCCAGGCGGTGGCGCCCGAGGAGTACTGGTCCTACGCCGACACCTTCGACCCTCGGGAATGGGACCCGCAGGACCTGGCCCGGCGGGCGCGCGCCGCGGGCATGCGGTACGTCGTGTTCACCACCCGTCACCACGCCGGCTACGCGATGTGGGACACCGCCTACGGCGACCACAAGATCACGGCGAGCCCCTACGGCCGCGACCTGCTCGCCGAGCTGGTCGTGGCGCTGCGGGCCGAAGGCCTGCGCGTCGGCTTCTACTACTCGCTGTCGGACTGGCACCACGCCGACTACCCGCCGTTCACCGCCGAGCAGCTGCCGTACCGGTTCGACCGGATGACGGTGCCGACCGACGAGCAGGCGGAGCGCTACCGGGCCTACCTCATGGGCCAGCTGCGCGAGCTGCTCACCGGCTACGGGCCGATCGACCTGCTGTGGTTCGACGGCCAGTGGGAGCGGCCGGGTCCCTGGTGGCGCCCCGCCGACATCGCCGAGCTGGCCCGCTCGCTGCACCCCGACATCCTCATCAACGATCGGCTGCCGGGTCACGGCGACTTC
>VGBI01000164.1 GCA_016870595.1 Actinomycetota bacterium | reverse complement strand
GGCCCGCGCGGCCAGCGCCCGTTCGGGTGCCCACCGGAACTCGTGACCGACGAGGTGCACCACGCCGGCCGCGGTCGCGGCGGCGAGCATCGCCCGCGCCTCGGCCGCGTCGAGGGCGAACGGCTTCTCGCAGATCACGTGGCGACCGGTCTCGACCGCCGCGATCGCGAGCGCGGCGTGGGTCGCGGGCGGGGTCGCGATCGTGACGGCGACGACGTCGTCGCGCGCGAGTGCCGTGGCGAGGTCGGTGGTCGCGAGGGGAACGCCGGCCCGTTCGGCCCGCCGGGCCGTGCGGTCGGCGTCGGTGCCGACGAGCGCGACCACCTCGAACCCGGCGGCCCGCAACGCGGGCACGTGGACCCGCACACCGAACCCGGTGCCGACCACGACTGCGCCGGGCCGGTCGGGAGGCGCCACCGTCAGTAGCCCTCGGTCGGGTCGACCACCCCGACGAGCGGCGCACCGGCCACGTACCGCACGAGGTTGTCGGCGATCGCCTGGTTGATCCGGGTGAGGCCGTGCGGCGACCCCCACGACACGTGGGCGGTCACCCGGACCTGCGGGTGGGAGAACAGCCAGTGCCCCTCGGGCAGCGGCTCGGGGGTGACGGTGTCGAGCGTCGCCCGCGCGACGCGGCCGTCGTCGAGCGCGCGGCGCAGGGCGTCCTGGTCGATCAGGGAGCCGCGCGCGACGTTGATCACGTGGATACCGGGCTTCACCGCGGCGAGCGTGGTGTCGTCGAGCAGGTGCGCGGTCGCGGCGGTCGCCGGCGCGGCCAGCACCAGGTGGTCGGTCGACCCGAGGAGGTCGGCGAGGTCGGTGGCCAGCTCCACGCCGTCGGGAGCCCCGAGGCCGGGGTGGCGGCGCAGCGCGCGGACCCGGCACCCGAACGCCCGGGCCCGGACCGCCACCGCCTCGCCGATCCCGCCCAGTCCGACGAGGCCGACGGTCCGGCCCGCGAGCTCACCCATCGGGGTGTGGAAGTTCCAGTGCGCGGGCACGCCCGAGAGGAAGATCGCGGGGATGTCCTTCTCCACGGCGAGCATCGCCGCGAGGCAGTACTCGGCGATGGGCACGGCGCTCACCCCACGACCGCAGGTGACCGTGCGCCCGCCCAGGAGCTCCCGGGGCCAGGTGTCGACCCCGGTGCTCGGGACGTGCATCCACCGGATCCCGATCCCGTCGAGGCGGGCGTGCACCGGGCCGGGGCTGAACGTGCTGAACAGGACCTCGGCGGTGAGGCCGTCGGGGACCGCGTCGGCGGGATGCGTATGGACGTCGGCGTCGGGCACGGCCGCGCGGGCCGCGTCGGCCGCCGCCTCCCCCAGCAGGTTCAGGACCCGGACCCCCACGGCCCGGACCCTACCCACCCCGACCGGGTCGGGGCCGGGACCGGGACCGGACGGTACGGGGTCAGGTCGAGAAGGTCGGGATGGCGCGGTCGGGCCGCCCGTCGATCAGCCCGGTCGTGTACGAGGCCAGCCAGATCCCCATGCAGGCGTTCGCGGTGGCGGCCTGGCGCCCCAGGGCGGCGTCGGACTCGGCCACCGCCTCCACCGTGGACAACGCCGTGGCCTGCACCGTCTCGAGGAAGGCCGAGCTGAT
>VGBI01000163.1 GCA_016870595.1 Actinomycetota bacterium | reverse complement strand
CCCGAGGTCGAGGCCGCGGTCGAGGAGCAGTTGGGCTTCAGCCCGGACCCGGTGACGTTCGAGGCGCAGATCGGCACCGACGTCGTCGCCATCACGGCCCAGGGGCCGCGCCCCCGCCGCGTCGCCGAGACCGCGAACGCCTACGCGAACACCTACATCAAGGTGCGGACCAACCAGCGGGTGGCCGACCTCGACGGCGTGGTCAAGGCGGTGGAGGCCCGGGTGGCCGACGTCGACACCAAGATCTTTCTGACCGGCGCCGACCTCATCAACAATCCGCCCGCCCCCGACGTCATCGTGCAGGGTCGCAACACGACCCCGACCGACAAACGCGTTCTGAAGCTCGCCGAGTACGAGCGTGAACGTGACTCCTACACCGCCCAGCTCGACGATCTGCGGGCCGCCATCGCCATCGCCTCGCAGCCGGGCGCGAACGTGCTCTCGGCCGCCGAGGTTCCCACGGAGCCGATCAACAAGGACCCGATGCGCAACCTCCTCGCCGGCATCGTGGTCGGGCTCATCCTCGCCGTGGCCCTCGCCTTCCTGCGCGAGTACCTCGACGACTCGGTGAAGTCCAAGGAGGACCTCGAGGTCGCCACCGGACTCAACGTCCTCGGCATCGTCCCGTCCCTCGGCGACTGGAAGAAGCGGAACACCACGCCGTTGGTCGCCATGACCCAGCCCCGGTCGCCCGCCGCCGAGGCGTACCGCTCGGTGCGGACGTCGGTCGAGTTCCTGGCCCTCGACCAGCCCATCGGCAGCATCCAGGTCACGAGCCCGCAGTCCTCGGAGGGCAAGACCAGCACCCTCGCCAACCTTGCGGTGACGTTCGCCCGGGCCGGCCAGCGGGTCATCGTGGTCTGCTGCGACCTGCGCCGGCCGCGGGTGCACGAGTTCTTCGGCCTGAGCAACCGGGTCGGCTTCACCTCGGTCCTCCTCGGCGACACTCCGCTGGTGCAGGCGATCCAGCCCGCCCACCCCGAGCTGCCCATCGAACTGCTCGCCTCCGGCCCGCTCCCGCCCAATCCGGCCGAGCTCCTCGCCTCGCAACGGGCGATCGAGGTGATCGAGGACCTCGACCAGCGCGGCGACATCCTGCTGATCGACAGCCCGCCGATCCTGCCGGTGACCGACGGCCTCGTGATCTCGGGCCTCGTCGACGCCGTGCTCGTGGTCGGGAGCGCCGGCTCCTCCACCAAGCGGGGACTGCGCCGGACCACCGAGCTCCTGCGCCAGGTCGACGCACCGATGATCGGCGCCATCCTCAACGGCGTGCGCTCGCAGATGGAGTACGGCAGCGACGACCGCTACTACATCCGGGACGAGCCGACCGGCCGGCGGCGCTCCCGGAACGGCAGAGACCGGAATGGCGTCGGCAACGGTCGCGCCGACGCCGTGCCGTCCCGTACCGGCCGCTGACCCGCCCGGTACGGGCATCCCCCTCCGGAACGACGACCGTGGCTGCGATCCAACCGTCCACCCGAGTCGCCGACGGCGTCCGCCGGTACCCCCGGTGGGTCCTCAGCATCCTCGTGCTCGGCGGCACCCTCTACCTCGGCCTGTTCGCGCTCGCGGCCCTCGGTGCCGACTTCGAGCTGCTCCACGCGCTCACCGTGGTGCCCGTGCTGTTCGCGATCACGATCCCGATCGCGGTGCGCATCGGTCGGCGGGACGGTGATCC
>VGBI01000162.1 GCA_016870595.1 Actinomycetota bacterium | reverse complement strand
CTTCCGCAGCCCGCTCCACGACGAGCCCTGGATCGAGTCGCACCTCGACATCCGCGACCGCCACGGCCAGTCGCTGCCCGGGTACGCCTGGATCTTCCCGGTCGGCGACGGCACCGTCAACGTGGGCGTGGGGCTGCTGTCGACCTTCGCGGGGTGGAAGGACATCAACACCTCGCACCTCATGGAGGCCTTCTGCGACACCGCGCCGAAGCGCTGGGGCATCTCGGCCGACTCCGCCTGCGGCCCACCCACCGGCGGCAAGCTGCCCACCGGGTTCTCGGTGAAGCCGGCCGTCGGGCCGACCTGGCTGTCGGCGGGGGACGCGCTCGGATCGGTCAACCCGTTCAACGGCGAGGGGATCTCGCTGGCCTACGAGACCGGCCGCATCGCCGCCGACGTGCTCGACCAGGCGCTCGCCACCGGCGACCCCCGGGCGCTGCAGCGCTACCCCGAGCGGCTCGAGGAGATCTACGGCCTCTACTACAAGGTCGCCCGCACCTTCGTCCGGGCGATCGGGAACCCCGCGGTGATGCGCGAGCTCACCCGGATCGGCTTCCGGTCGCACACCCTCATGGAGTGGGTGCTGCGGATCATGGCGAACCTCATGCGCCCCGAGGACCGGGGCGGGGCCGAGGCCGCCTACCGGATGGTCGCCTCGGTGGTGCGCTACGCGCCCGAGCCCCGCGGCGGCTGATCCCGGGCGGGATCAGGGGCTGAGCCGGAGCACGAACTGGGCGAACGCCGCGGCCATGATCAGCGCCAGGAGCACCACGATCGCGATGGTCGTGCCCTGGCGCATGGTCCGGTGCTCCTCGCTCGGTCGACGGACGGTCAGTCCACCGTGGCGCCCGGGGGCACCAGGGTGACGGGCGCCGAGCCGGTGAGGCCCAGCTCGGCGGCGGCCGAGCGCCGGTTCAGCGCGAGCGCGCACAGACCGTAGCTGTCGACCAGGAGCGCCAGCTCCGAGGGCTTGGCGTCGGCGTAGGTGTGGACCCAGCGGGCCACCCGGACCCCGCCGTCGGTGCGGACCTCGATCCGACCGTCGGGCGTCGCGCCGAGGGCGGCGAGCTCCTCGGGGCCCACGTTCAGCTGGCAGTTGCCGAAGCGGTCCACCCACCAGACCTGGGCCTCGACCGCGCCCCCCGGGGTGAACCGGGGCAGGCCGACCAGCCCGGGCATCAGCGTGGCCGGGTCCACCGCCTCGCCGAGGTCCTCGAGCGCGACCCCGGCGGCGTGGTGGGCGAGCGCCGGGGCGAGGACGTCACGCCCGGCGAAGGTGGGTCCCGGGGCCGGGAGGTGGTACTCGGCGTCGGTCAGGGCCACGACCCGGCCCGCCCCGCCGAGCACGGCCACCGCCGGCGCGAGGAGGCCGTTGTCGGGGCCGAAGAGCGTGGCCTCCTCGCACTCGACCGCCACCAACCGGCGGTCGGTGCCGACCCCGGGGTCGACCACGGCGAGCACGAGGCTGCCCTCGGGCAGGTACTGCACCGATCGCAGGAGCGCGAGCGCCCCCGCGGCGACGTCGTGGGGCGGGAGGTCGTGGGTGAGGTCGACGACGCGCGCCCTCGGGGCGATGGACGCGATCACGCCCTTGCACACGCCGACGAACTCGTCGACGGTGCCGTAGTCGGAGCAGAACCCGACGAACGGCTCGGACACGCCCGGCGGGTCAGCCGGCCTGGGTGTACCGGGACGCGAGGTAGGCGTCCACGTCGGCCTCGCTGACCCGGAACGACCGACCCACGCGCACGGC
>VGBI01000161.1 GCA_016870595.1 Actinomycetota bacterium | reverse complement strand
TCCCGGCGCTCGCACCCGAGCAGGGCCTCCCGCTCGACCGGCTGCCGTTCGTGGTGCTGCGGGCCCCCGACGGCAGCGAGCGCCGACTCCTGCCCGACCGCCGCATCCGGTTCGACGAGCCCTACAGCCGCACGAGCTACGACCGGATCGTGGACCTGCGCGAGACGGCGCCGACCGCCGGCCTGTACGAGATCACGGTCGTGTCGCGGGGACCGGCCCGCTTCACCCTGGCGACCGGGGTGACCGAAGGGGTGCGGGGCGCGGTGACCGACGCCGAGGTCCCGCCGCCCGGCGGCATCGCCGGGTGGTACGCCACTCCCCCGCCCGCGGCCGCGACGCCGACGCCCACCACGGCGACCACCCGACCGGCGTCGACCCGGGGCAAGGGGAAGGGCAAGGGGAAGGGCGCAGGCACGGGGAAGAAGGCGCCGAAGGCCCGCACGACGGCCACGCGATGAGGACCCGTCGGCCCGGCGTACGGTGACGGTCGTGCGCAGCCTGACCCGGCGCCTCGCCGACCGATTCGCGACCGCAGTCGCGAGCCGCGTCGTGCGGATCCTGCACGACCGGACCGACCGCAGCGACGCGCAGTACGCGGCGCTGGCGGTGCTGCGCGACCGGTACCCGGCGTTCGCGGGGCTCACGGGCTCAGAATTACGGGTGTTCTCCCAGAACGGCGAGGACGGGGTGATCGCCGAGATCTTCGCCCGGATCGGCGCGCCGACCCGCACGTTCGTCGAGTTCGGGGTCGGGACCGGGACCGAGTGCAACACCCGGCTGCTCGCCGAGGTGCTCGGCTGGTCGGGCGTGTACTTCGAGCCGGACCCCGGCGACGGTCGACGAGCAATTCGCCGCGGCGGGGGTGGCGGCCGAGCCCGACCTGTGCTCGATCGACGTCGACGGTGCCGACTACTGGATCTGGCGCGCGCTCACCCGGTACCGACCCCGGGTGGTCGTGATCGAGGTCAACGCCGCGCTGCCGGCCGACGAGCGGTGGGCCCAACCCGAGGACGCCCCACCCTGGGACGAGACCGACGCGTTCGGCGCTTCGCTCGGGGCGCTCCGGGCCCTGGGGGCCGACAAGGGCTACCGCCTCGTGCACTGGGACATGAGCGGGGTCAACGCGTGCTTCGTGCGCGACGACCTCGCCGCCGCGGTTCCCGACGCGTTCCCGGATGCTCCGGTGCTCCGTGCGCCCAACCAGGGCCTCCGCGGTGGCCGTCACCCTGCAGGGAACCGGCCGTTCGACGCGGTGTGAGCTGACGCGTCAGTTGCGCAGGCCCACGACCCGGGCCACGAGGACCATCAGCACCAGGAGGGAGCAGACGGTCTGGAGCATCATCAGCGCCTTGACCCGACGCGACACCACGGCCTCCGTGGTCGGCCCGAAGGTGGCGTTGGTGTTGAAGGCGATGAAGAGGTAGTCGATGATGTCGGGCGGGCGGTGCGGGCGGCCCTTGGTCTCGGGGAACTCGAACGCCCCCGCCTTGATGAGATGGTCGGCGACCCAGTACCAACCGGTGAACACCGCGACGATCATCGAGTAGGCGGCGCCGACGTCCCAGACGCCCCAGAGGTAGCTGTCGTTGCGGAAGGTGGACGACGCGACGAGGGCGAAGATGTTGGCGATCACCTGCAGCGTCGCGAAGACGAGGAAGACCACGAAGACCCGCAGCACGGCGTGCTCGCCGGAGCGGAGACCGGCGACCACGGCCACCATCGCGATGGCGAGGAACGCCACGCTCCCGATCACCTCGGTCGTGTTGAGGAACTGGGCGACACCGGGGGTGAACACCGAGCCGAACTCGATCTGGGCCCCGGCCAGCAGGTCGAGGGCGCCGATGAGCAGCATGCTCCCGACGACCTCGAGCAGACGGCGGAGCGGGAACGTCGCCGTGGCGGACTCGGGGGTGGCGGACTC
>VGBI01000160.1 GCA_016870595.1 Actinomycetota bacterium | reverse complement strand
TGACGCCGAGCGCGACAGGCACCGCCCGGGGGATCGTCCGGGCCGGGTCCCGAACCTCCTCGCCCAGGGTGGCGACCCGGGCGTACCCGGCGAACGCGAAGAACAACAGGCCCGACGAACCCAGCACCTCCCGCAGCGACACCGCACCGACTCCCCCGTGCGATGCCGGGCCGACCAGCCCGCCCGCCACGCCGCCCGCCACGGCGGCGGCGAGTGCGACGAACACCGGGACCAGCAGCACCTTGGTGGCCGTCAGCGTCCGGGCGACCCCGAGCAGGTTGACCGCCGCCAGCACGACCACCGCCGCCGCACCCACCCACCGGGCCCCAGCCGGCCACACGTAGGCCCCGAACGTCCAGGCCATGGCCGCACAGCTCGCCGCCTTGCCGACGACGAACGCCCACCCGGCGACAAAACCCCAGCCCTCACCCAGACGCTCCCGGCCGTAGACGTAGGTCCCGCCCGACTCGGGGTGCACCGCCGCCAACTGCGCCGACGACAACGCGTTCGCCGTCGCCACCCCGGCGGCCAGCACCAGCCCGACGAGCAGCCACCATCCGGCGGTCGCCGCCGCCGGCCCGATCGCCGCGAACACCCCGGCCCCGACCATGGCGCCGAGGCCCACCACGACGGCGTCACCCGTGCCGAGTCGCCGCGTCAGTCGACTCGGGGGGTCGGCAGGCACGGCGGCGAGGCTACCGTCGCCGCCGACCATCATCGCTGCCGACCACCGTCGCCGCCGACCACCGTCGCCGCCGACCACCGTCGCCGCCGACCACCGTCGCAAGGAGCACCGTGCCCCATCCACGCCGATTCCGATTCGCCGTCGAGCTGCACCACCCGTTCGAGGGCCGCTCCTGGACCGACACGGCCCGGGAGGCCGAGCAGCTCGGCTACGCCACGGCGTTCTTCCCCGACCACCTAGACGAGGGCCCAGGCCCCCTGTCGGCCATCACGTGGTGCGCGGCCGTCACGACCGAGCTGCGCGTCGGCGCCCTGGTGCTCGACTGCGACTTCCGCCACCCGGCGATCCTCGCCCGGGAACTCGCCACGATCGACGCCGCCTCGGGCGGTCGGCTCGAGGTCGGTCTGGGCGCCGGCTGGAAGACGCTCGACTACACGCAGACCGGCATCCCCATGGACCGGCCCGGGGTGCGGGTGTCCCGCATGCTCGAGCACCTGCAGGTCCTGCGGGGGCTGTGGTCCGAGGGCGAATTCAGCTTCAGTGGCGAGCACTACCGGATCGACGCCCTGGACGGCACGCCCGCCCCCCACGCCATCGGTGGTCCGCCCATCCTGATCGGCGGGGGCGCTCCCCGACTGCTGCGGGCCGCCGGCGCGCTGGCCGACATCGTCGGGGTCAACGCGTCGATCCACTCCGGTGAGATCGACCAGGCCGCCGCACACGACGGCCTGGCCGAGCGCATCGACGAGAAGGTCAGCTGGGTCCGTGACGGCGCCGGCGACCGGTTCGACGACCTGGAGCTGAACGCGTGGCTCGCAGCCGCCGAACTGACCGACGATCCGAGCGTCCCGGCGATGCTCGCCGAGTTGTTCGGCACCGACGTCGAGTCGTTCCGCAGCTCCCCGCTCGCGCTCGTCGGCAGCGAGTCCGACTGCGCCGAGCAGCTCCACGAGCGGCGAGAGCGTTGGGGGTACTCGTACCACGTGATCCCCGGGGACCGGGCGCACGACTTCGCCCCGCTGGTCCAGCGCCTCACCGGCACCTGAGCCGGCCGGCACGACGGCCCGGTAGGGTCCGCCGCCGTGGAGCCGAATGACGTCACCGCCGCCGCCGAGGCCGTCCGCACCGGCGAGGTGTCGGCCCGGGAACTCGTCGAGGACAGCCTCGAACGGATCGACCGGGGCGACGGCCCGCTCAACGCCTTCGTCCACCTCGACCCCGACGGTGCGCTCGCTGCGGCCGACCGCATCGAC
>VGBI01000159.1 GCA_016870595.1 Actinomycetota bacterium | reverse complement strand
TTCATCAGCGCGAGCCGACGGGCGTCGACGAGGTGGCGGGTCTCGTCGGTGAGGGGCGTGTGGAGGCTCACGACGTCGCTGCTCGCGAGCATCCCGTCGAGGTCGGCGGTCCACCCCGCGATGCCGGTGTCGTTGCGGGTGTGGTGCACCACCGCCATGCCGAAGCCCGCGGCCCGGCGGGCGACGGCCCGCCCGATCCGACCGAAGCCCACGATCCCGAGCGTCGCCCCGTGCACGTCGACACCGAGGTACTCGGTGATCTCCCACCCGTCCCACACCCCGGCCCGCAGGTCGCGTTCGCCGTCGGACGCGAGCCGGGCTGCGGCGAGGATCAGCAGGAAGGCGAGGTCGGCGGTGGTCTCGTCGAGCACGCCCGGGGTGTTGGTCACCACGATGCCGTGGCCAGTGGCGCTCGCCACGTCGACGTTGTCGTAGCCGACCGCCACGTTGGCCACGACCTTCAGGCGCCCCGCCGCCCCGGCCGCGAGCACGTCGGCGTCGATGCGGTCGGTCAGCAGACAGACGATGGCGTCGACGTCGCGCACCGCGTCGATCAGCTCGGTCTTCGAGAACGGCGTGTCGTCGTCACGCGTCACGATCTCGTGGCCGGCCTCGATCAGCGGGTCGAGCCCACCGGTCGGGAGCCGGCGGGTGACGAGCACCCGGGCCACCGGATCAGTGCTCGGTGTAGTTGATCGCGCCGGCGTCGGGCGTGGCCACCGCGAAGCAGAAGCAGTGGATCGGCGCGTGGTCCGACACCGGTCGCAGGCTGTGCACCGCGTTCGGCGGGATGTGCACGAGGTCGCCCTGGCCGATCTCGCGCGTCTCGTCGCCGATGGTCATGAGCCCGCGCCCGGACGTGACGTAATAGAACTCGTGGGTGGGGTGGTGGTGCGGATCGACCAGACCGCCACCGGCGACCTCGAACTCGCTGACCAGCTCGAGGTGGCCACCCTTCGTGATCTCGAACATCTCGCGGGGCTCGACCAGCCACCACACGGGGACGGTGCCGTTGTGCTCGATCACCGGGGCGACGTCCTCGATGGAGCGCACGTCCACGCTGGCCTCCTCGTTCCTTGTCGGGCGTTCGGTAGTTCGGGCGTTGGGTAGGGTGAGCCTATGCGCACGGTCCGGATCGAAGCGGCGGTGGTCACTGCGGCGGCGTTCGCCCCGTTCGGCTGGCTGCCGGTCGACGACACCGATCCGGCCGACGGGCGCGAGACGCTCGCGTACGAGTGGGGCGATCCGCACTGCAACGTGATCACGCACACCTACGACGAGATCGACCACACCGATGCCGGCGCATCGTGCGTGCGGATGTACCGCCACGTCACCCACACCCAGGTGCTGATGCCGATGAACGTGCCTGCGGTCGTGGCGGTGGCCCCCGCCGCGGTCGCCTTCGCCGCACCCGGCGACGCCGACGCCGTCCGGGCGTTCCTCCTGCAGCCGGGCGAGGTCGTCGTGCTCCACCGGGGCACCTGGCACTGGGGTCCCTTCCCCCTCGGCGCCGAGCCGGTCCGCCTGCTCAACGTGCAGGCCCGGGGCTTCCTCGCCGACAACGCCCACGTCGACCTGCCCGCCGCGGTGGGAGCGGCGCTGGAGGTGGTGGTCCCGGGGCGCTGAGGGCCCTGGGGGGTGTCGCTGCGACCCCCCTGAGAGGGGTCCGTGAAGGGGGCGAGAGAATAGCGGTCCGGTGTGGACAGTGGTAGCAGCGCTGTGTCATACTCAAGTCCTGCTCGGAGGCGGGGGGCGCTGCGGGAACGCCGCAGCGCCTTCATTCGTTGAGCAGGCTGCAGAAGGTGCCTTCCCCCGGGCGCCGTTCCCACGCATCCCCTGGAGGATCCCGTGGCCGTCAAGTTCCGACCCCAGACTTCCGAGACGGAGGACCTCGTCCGTCTCTACCTCGACGACGTCGGTCGTCACGACCTGCTGACCAAGGACGACGAGGTCCGCCTGGCCCAGGCCATCGAGGCCGGCGAGGCGAGATCGG
>VGBI01000158.1 GCA_016870595.1 Actinomycetota bacterium | reverse complement strand
GCCCGCCCCGCCCGACCCGCCCGACCCGCCCGACCCGCTCAGCCCGCTGACGCCGTCCGGCGTCGTCCCGAAGGGAGCCCCCATGCCCGAGGCCTACATCGTCGATGCGCTGCGCACCCCCGTGGGCAAGCGGGGAGGCGGACTCTCGGGGGTCCACCCGGCCGACCTCGGGGCCCACGTGCTCTCGACCATCGTCACCCGCAACGACCTCGACCCGCTCGCGGTCGACGACGTCGTGTTCGGCTGCCTCGACGCGATCGGGCCGCAGGCGGGCGACATCGCCCGGACCTGCTGGCTCGCCGCCGGGCTCCCCGAGGCCGTGCCGGGCACGACCGTCGACCGCCAGTGCGGGTCGTCGCAGCAGGCCCTGCACTTCGCGGCCCAGGGCGTGATGAGCGGCACCCAGGACGTGGTGATCGCCGGGGGCGTGCAGAACATGAGCATGATCCCGATCTCGGCGGCGATGACCGTGGCCGAGCCGCTCGGGTTCACCGACCCGTTCTCGGGCTCCACCGGTTGGGTTGCCCGCTACGGCACCCAGGAGATCTCGCAGTTCCGCGCCGCCGAGATGATCGCCGAACGGTGGGGCATCACCCGCGAGGACATGGAGCGCTTCGCGCTGGAGAGCCACGAGCGGGCGCTGCGGGCCATCGACGAGGACCGCTTCGCGCGAGAGATCGCCCCGCTGGGCGACGTCGCGGTCGACGAGGGACCCCGCCGGGGCACCTCGCTCGAGAAGATGGCCCAGCTGGCGCCGCTGGTGGAAGGTGGCCGCATCACCGCCGCGGTCTCGTCGCAGATCTCCGACGGCGCCTCGGCCCTCCTCGTGATGTCGGAGCAGGCCGTACGCGACCACGGCGTCACGCCCCGGGCCCGCATCCACCACCTCAGCGTCCGGGGCGACGACCCGGTGATGATGCTCACCGCACCGATCCCGGCCACGGCCCACGCGCTCGCGAAGGCGGGGATGACGCTCGACGACATCGATCTCGTCGAGATCAACGAGGCGTTCGCGTCGGTGGTGCTCGCCTGGCAGCGTGAGACCGGTGCCGACCTCGCCAAGGTCAACGTCAACGGCGGGGCGATCGCGCTCGGTCACCCGCTCGGTGCCACCGGTGGCCGCCTCATGACGACGCTGCTCCACGAGCTCGAGCGCACCGGTGGGCGCTACGGGATGCAGACGATGTGCGAGGGCGGTGGTCAGGCCAACGTGACCGTGATCGAGCGACTCTGATGCGGCCGCGCCACGTCGAGGTCGTCCGCGACGGGTCCTTCGTCTGGATCTGGATGAACCGGCCCGAGCGGCGCAACGCGCTGTCGCTCGAGCACCTCCAGGACCTGCTCGACGCCGTCCGCACGGTGGGGGAGTCCGACGCCCGTGGGGTGGTGCTCGGCGGCCGGGGCCCGGTGTTCTCGGCCGGCCACGACTTCGCCGACGTCGTCGACGCCGACTACCCGGACGTGCGCACCCTGCTCGAGGCCTGCACCGAGCTGTGCGAGACGATGCTCGTGATCCCCCAGCCGGTGGTGGCCCGGGTCCACGGTCTCGCCACCGCGGCCGGGTGCCAGCTCGTGGCCACCGCCGACCTCGCGGTGGCGGCCGAGTCGGCCGCCTTCGCGGTGCCGGGGGGCAGCGGTGGCTGGTTCTGCCACACGCCGATGGTGGCGGTGGGCCGGGCGGTCGGGCGCAAGCGGGCGGTGGAGCTGGCCTTCACCGGCGACCGCATCGACGCCCGCACCGCAGCCGACTGGGGACTCGTGAACCGGGTCGTGCCCGACGCCGACCTCGACGCCGCGACGCTCGACCTGCTCGAGCGGGCCACCCGGGGCTCGGCCGCGTCGAAGGCCCTGGGCAAGCAGACGCTCCACCGCCAGCTCGGGCTCGACCTTCCCGACGCCTACCGGCTCGCGGGTGAGGCGATGGCCCGGGCCAGCCAGATCCCCGACGCCCGCGAGGGGATGCGGGCCTTCCTGGAGAAGCGGCCGCCCGTCTTCGACGCGGCGCCGTAGCCCGACCCGGAGGTCGGGTGGCCGTCCGTCCGACCGGCCCACCGACCGACCCGATCAGATCTCGGC
>VGBI01000157.1 GCA_016870595.1 Actinomycetota bacterium | reverse complement strand
CGCCGGCTACTGGCTCTGATCGTCGGTGCAGCCGTCTGACGGCGGGCCCGACGCGATCGAAGCGGGATGGCGGTTCGCCGCCCCCGCGGACGAGCCGTTCCTGTACGACCTCGCGGTGGCCATCGACCCCCGGTGGTGGCGGATCACCCGCGCCGGGACGGCGCCGCCCGCGGTCGTCGGCGCCCTACGCCAGTCGGGTGCCGTCGCGGTGGTGACCGACGGCGCGGGCACGCCGGTGGGGGCGGCCGCGCTCTGCGAGCACACGCCGGCATCGGCCACTGCGGTGCTCGAGGTGCACGCGCTCCCGGGACAGGAGGACCGGGTCCGCCGGGTCGCGGCGGCGCTCGTGCGCGCCGCCGTGGAGGGCGGCGGGCTCCGGCGCCTGTACTACCGGGACTTCGACGACGACCCCGACGTCCTCGGCGAGGTCCGGGCCTGGTTCACGCCCGAGGTACGTCTCCCCCGCTTCGCGCGCGTCGACGGCGAGTACCGGGACCGGACCGAATGGTGCCTCGTCGCCGCCGAGATGCCCCCCGAGCCGGAAGCGTGACGGCCATCCGCACCCCCCGGGTGGTGCTCCGCGCGGCCCGGGCCGCCGACGAAGCTGCGCTGGTGGGCCTGCTCACCGATCCAGCAGCGCTCGGCGCCGTCCCCGACCCCACCGGTGGGCCGGGCGCCATCTCCCGTCCACCGCCGGTCTGGCAGCAGACGCTCGCGATCCAGGTGGTCGAGCGGGTAGCCACGGGAGAGGTCATCGGCGCCTGCCGCCTCTACGACGTGGATCCCCGCGCCGGGATCGGGTGGTTCGACGTGCACGGAGCTCCTGCGGTCCACGGTCGGGGTCACGCCTTCGAGGGATGCCTCCTGTTCCTCGAGTGGGGGTTCCGCACCTGGGACCTGCGCTGGCTCTGCGTCCACACGCTGCGCACCAATCTGCTCCAGTTCGCCAGCATCGAATCGCTCGACTGCGTCCAGCACCTCGGCACGCTCCGCGAGCGGGTGATCGTCGACGGGGTCCCCGAGGACGTCGACGTGTTCGGCGTCAGCCGGGAGGCGTGGTACGCAGGGACGCTGCGGCGGCGCCTGCTCGCGACCATCGCCCGCGGGTCCGCCGGGGCCTGACCCCGGCGGAGGTGCCGGTACCGGTCAGGTGCCGGCGAGGCGGGCGACGACCGGCGCGAACGCCTCGACGTCGTCCTCGCCGAACACGCAGTACGACACACCCCACTCCTCGCGCCGCTGCACGAGCAGGTCGCAGACCTCGTCGACCGTGCCGATGCACGCGACCGCCGACTGGAGCGCCTCGTCGGGAGCGACGCCGAACCCGGGGGCAAGCACCTCGGCGAGACCGCGGGCGTCGTCGGTGATGGCGGCCACGAAGTAGCGGATCTGCAGCTCGAGGTCGTCGAAGCGGTCGCCCGCCCCCTCGCGGATCCACCCGAGCTTGCGCCGCGTGACCTCGGCCAGGGTGTCGGTGGCGGCGTCGGCGGTGATCGCCCCGGCCCGGAGGTTGGGGTTGATGCCGACGATGTCGGCGTGGCGGCCGGCCAGGCGCAGGATCTTCGGGCCACCGCCGCCGATGACCAGCGGAGGGTGCGGCTGCTGGACCGGAGCCGGCTGCGCGTCGTAGCCGGTGATCCGGTAGTGCGCACCCGCGAAGTCGAACGGCCCGTCGGCGAAGCAGCCCTTCACCACCGCCACCGCCTCCTCCAGCCGCTCGATGCGCGTACCGGCGCTGTCGTAGGGCAGGCCGAGCTGGTCGTAGTCGACCTGCATCCACCCGGCGCCCAGACCGAGCTCGAGGCGACCGTCGGAGAGCAGGTCGATGGTCGCCGCCTCCTTGGCCACGATCGCCGGGTGCTTGTAGTCGTTGCCGAGCACGAGGTGCCCGACCCGCAGCGTGGTGGTGGCCTCCGCCGCGAACGCGATCGCCACCATGGGCGCGAGCGGCGTGTTGTCGAAGTGGTCGGGCATGAACAGGGTGGAGTAGCCGAGGTCCTCGATGCGGCGGGCCTTGGCCCGCCACTCGGCGGCCGACGCCGCGGTGTTGACCTGCACGCCGAAGCGGAACGTGCGGGGATGCGTCATGGCGGGATCCTTCCGGT
>VGBI01000156.1 GCA_016870595.1 Actinomycetota bacterium | reverse complement strand
CGGGTCCCGGTACAGGGCGTCGACGGGCGCCGGGTCCACGCCCACCTCGCTCAGGCGCAGACCGGTCGGGTACGCGTGGATGCCCATGCGGTGGAGCGCGCTCACGGCGTTGGGGCTGGCGAACCGGACCCGCCGCTCCTCGTCGAGCACGATGACCCCGTCACCCACCCGGGGCGCCTCCTCGAGCTCCACGGCGCCACGTGCGAAGGGGAAGCTGCCCTCGGCCACCATGCGGGCCAGGCGCTCGAACGTCTCGAGGTAGTGGCGCTCGAGCTCGCCGGGCCGCCGCGACGAGGTCGTCCCCGACTCGAGGCTGAGGACCCCGATCACCCGTCCGTCCTGGCGGATCGGAATGCACTGGAGCCGGGCCCGCTCCGGCGAGCCCATGACCGGGGCGACGCCCGCCGCGATCTCCCCGAGGTGCCAGGCCCGGGCGACCAGCGGGCGCTCCGACTCCTCGACCACCCGGCCCACGAGGTCCTCGGGGTACAGCGTCTGGCCGGTCGTGGGCCGCACGTGGGCGAGGAGCAGGAAGCGCCGTCCCGGCGCGCCGTCGACCGGCGCAAGCATCAGAAGGTCGGAGAAGGCGAGATCGGCGAGCACCTGCCAGGTGGCGACCAGGCGCTGGAGGTGGTCGAGCGCCGGCTCATCGAGGCCGGTGTTCAGTCTCGCCAGCTCCAGCATCGGCACGGACACGCACCGATGGTAACGGGGCACCGAGGAGGCACTCCCCGATCCGGGCCAGGCTCCGCACGTCGTGGACGTCCTCGGCGAAGGTCGGCACCGTCGCCACCGCCTCGGGCGCCCGCGCCAGCTCGGCCCGGAGCTCGGCCTCCCGGGTCGTCACCACCGCCAGCTGCTGGAACGACGTCCCCACCGTCCGCAGCACCCGGGCGACCGCGACCGGGTCGGCCAAGGCCGGCACGCCGGTCGCGGCGAGCGCCGTCGCCACCCCGGTCGGGTCGTCGGTGAGCACGCGGGCGGCCGCGGCGACCGCGGGATCGGTGAACGCCTCCGGCATCACGCGGTTGAGCACGAGGCCACCGAGGTGGAGGCCGCGCGCGGTGAGCTCCGAGCAGAAGAACTCGGCCTCCCGCAACGGGGCGCCCTCGAGCGTCGTGACCACCACGAAGCTCGTGCGCCGGTCCTGCATCAGCCGCTCCACTGCGCGCGCCCGACCGACGAACCCCGAGTACATCGTCTCGAAGTTCAGGAAGAACTCGGCGATGTCCTGCAGGAACTGCGTCCCGAGCAGGCGGTCGGCGATCTGGTAGAAGGGCTTCGACGCGAAGTTGACGAAGCGCGCCCCGCGCCCACCACCGAGGCGGTACGGCGCGGTGAGCCAGCGGAGCAGGCGACCACCGAAGAAGTCGGCCATGCGCTGGGGCGCGTCGAGGAAGTCGAGCGCGTTGCGGGTCGGTGGGGTGTCGACGACGATCAGGTCGTACGCGCCGGAGCTGTGGAGGTCGTAGAGGCGCTCCATCGCGATGTAGTCGTGGCTCTGCACGAACCGGCTCGTGAGGTTGTCGTAGAGCCGGTTGTCGAGGATCTGGGCGGCGGTGGCCTCGTCCGGGGCGTGGCGGCGCACGAGGTCGTCCCACGATGCCTTGGTGTCGAGCATCGCCGCCCACAGCTCGCCGCGCGGCGTGCACCCACCGGCCCGGAGGAAGGCGTCGGGCACCCGGCGCTCCTCGTTGCCGATACCGTCGAGCCCGAGGGCGTCGGCGAGCCGTCGGGCCGGGTCCACCGTCACAACCAGGACCCGGCCCCCGAGTTGCGTCGCCGCCGCCAGCGCCGTGGCGGCGGCGGTGGAGGTCTTGCCGACCCCGCCCGATCCGCAGAACACCACGACCTCGCGCGACGCGAGGAGGGCCTGCAGCCCGACGACGGGGCGGCCGGGCCCGGTCACAGCCCCAGCTCTGCGCCGAGGGCGTCGGCCACCATCCGGGTGGCCCGGAGCCCGTGGTCGCGCACGAACAGGTACGGGACGTACAGCAGCGGCAGGTCCACGCCGGCCCGCAGGGCGTCGAGGTGGGGCACCCGCGCCCGGCGCAGCGCCACCGCAAGGGCGGCCGCGTCGAGCACGGTGTCGACCGCGGGCCCGGCCTCCTGGTGGAGCCGGTCGAGCGCGACCCCGTCGCCCA
>VGBI01000155.1 GCA_016870595.1 Actinomycetota bacterium | reverse complement strand
GGGTCGAGACCGACCGGGGCCCGGCCGATCTCCCGGGGGGCCCGGCCGCCGACTGGTCGGCCGAGGTCGACGAGCTGCGGTGCCACACGCTCGAGTGGCTGCACGCGGCCCGGTCCGAGGCCGTGCGCGTGCAGCGGCGCTGGCGGATGCGGGAGCTGGCGATCGTGCGGGTGCTCGACGAGCGCGGTCAGGTCGACGACGCCTGGGCCGCGGCCGACGGGGTGACCGTGGGCGACGTGCGGGCCACGGTCGAGACCGCCCGTGCGCTCGACGCCCTGCCCCGGGTGGCCGCGGCCGCCGCCGACGGCGCCATGAGCGACGCCCAGCTGGCCGCCGTGGTGCAGCTCGCCGATGCGAGCACCGACGCCGACTGGGCCGCGCGCGGACCGCGGTGCGCGCCGACCGAGCTGCGCCGAGAGGTGCGCGCCCTCGCCACGCCCACGGTCGAGGAGTCCCGGCGCCGACACGCGGCGAAGGGGTTCTGGGGCCGCTTCGACGAGCAGGCCGGTCGGTGGCACGGCGGCTTCTCGTTGCCCGACATCGAGGGCGCGACGGTCATGGCCGTGCTCCAGGCCCGGGCCGAGCAGATGAAGCCGCGCAAGGGTGCGCCGTGGGCGCCGCTGTCGGAGCGGCTGGGCGAGGCGTTCTTCGAGGCCGTCACCGGCGAGGGGCCCGAGCGGCCCCCGGCCCGGGCCCACGTGCTCGTCCACGTCCCCGTGCACGGGCCGGCCGAAGTGCAGGGGGTGCCGATCGCCGCCGAGCGGCTCGAGCAGCTGCTCGCCAACGCGTCGCTCGAGATCAACATCGTCGACGACCGGGGTGAGGTCGTGGGGATGGTGCCCACGACCACCCTGATCCCGACCCGGATCATGCGGGCGGTGCGCACCCACGACGTGCACTGCCGCTGGCCCGGGTGCACCAGCACCGTGGGCCTCGAGATCCACCATCTCGTCCCCCGGTCGTGGGGTGGCACCGACGACATCAACAACCTGGTCGTCGTGTGCGCACCGCACCACCGGCGGCTGGTGCCGCACGGCGTCTGGGCGCTGGCCGGATCACCCCGTCAGGTCGGCGAGCTCGACCTCGTGCCCGCCGAGGCCCTGCGCCGCACCCTCGATCACCGCCCCCGGCCCGACGGCCGGGCCCGGGCCCCTGCCCCGGGCCCCTGACCGGTGCCCGTCTTCTTCCCCGGGATTCGCGGTGCTCCCCGTTCTCCGAGGATGTGACGCACAGCCACCTATTCGGTGGGCCGGCGTCCCATGCTCGGGATGGCGGTGCGGACCGAGCGCCGCTGCGGGCGATTGGTGACCGGGACCGGGCGCGGTGGCCCGGTTGCCTCACTCGCTCTGGCCGACGAGCGGGGGGACGCCGAACATCGCCCGGACCTCCTCGAGGGGGAGGTGGGCGAGGGGCAGCTTGTCGACGACGGAGAAGTCGCCGGTGCACTGGGCGCCCCGGTGGAACGCCTCGGCGAGCATCTCGGCGGCGCCGGGGCGGTCGAGCACCCGCTCCTTCGCCTGGAAGCTCGACGGGTCCGACTGCGTGATGCCGAGCTCGTAGGCCGCGAACCCGACGAGGAGGAGGGCCCAGTGGGCGTCGGAGTCGTCGATGGCGAGAAGCATCGCCGAGAGCGCGATCTCGGCCGGGCCGGTGGTGCCGTAGCCGGCGATCACGTGGTTCATGTCGTGACCGATGAAGAACGCCGGAATGTTCACGTCGTCGCCGGGGAGGGTGATGCCGTAGCGGTCGTAGAACTCGACGAACTCGCGCCCGAGGGTGCCGGCCGGGAGGTCGCGCAGTGCACGGACGCGTTCGGCCAGTGCGGGGTCGGGAGCGTCGAGGACCTTGAGGTAGTCCTGCACCAGCGACGGCTCCGACCAGTCGGCCGTGTAGTCGTTGAAGCGGGCCCGGTCGGCGAGGGCAGCGGCCTTCCCCTCACGGACGAGGTGGCGGACCATGTCGAGGCCGGGACCGGACTCGTCGATGGCGGCGGCGTAGGCGTCGGTGCGGGTGACCTGGGCGTCGTCGAGGGGATGCCGGCACATCTCGAGCAGAACGGCGAACTCACGGGTGCGGCGCCGGTGGGCCGGGTCGGTGATGAGCCGGCGGGCGTCGTCCGGCTCGAGCGAGGTGAGGGCGTCGAGGTCGAGGTCGGGCCGCTCCCAGTACCCCGAGACGATCGACTGGAGCACGTGGCGCTGCTC
>VGBI01000154.1 GCA_016870595.1 Actinomycetota bacterium | reverse complement strand
GGCCGTCCCACGGCTTCGCGAGCTCGGCCTTCGCGAAGGCGATGGTGGCGGGGTCCTCGTCGACGCCGAGGACGACGACGCGGACCGGGCCGTAGTCGTACGTGTAGCGCAGGCCGTCACCGGGCGACTCGACGGCCTCGACGAGGAAGCGCCCGTCGGTGGCGAAGGTGTCGTGGTCGCCGAGGCCCACCACGAGCTGCGCCTCCCCCATCACGCCCCGCAGCGGCCGGAAAATGTTGCGGTCGAGAAGCTGCGGCAGGGCCAACAGGTACGAGTTGTCGCCGGCGGTGAGGACGAAGGCCGGGTCGATCGCGTCGAGGCCGCGCCCGACGGCGTACTGGTGCTCGGACCCCGACCCGTAGTCGGCGATCACCCCGAACACCACCTCCGCGTCGGGATCGTCGGGCGCCGTCCGAAACGACCCCGACGCCTGCCCGATCCCGTCGACCGCGGCGGTCCACAGGTAGCGGGTGCCCGGCGCGAGGCCCGTGAAGTCCCCCGTGGGCGACGCCTCGACCTCCGTGCCGTCGGGGGCGACGGCCGTCAAGGCCACCCGGGCGGGGTCGGGGCCGAGGAGGCGCACCGACGCCGTGGTCTCCGACAGGCCCACCACGTACGGCCCGCGCGTGAACGGGTCCTCGCCGCGGTCGCCGAGGAGGTACGCGTTCCAGTAGAAGAGGACGCCGAGGACCAGCACCAGCGTGAGCCCGAGCAGCATCGCCACCGCCACGAGCGCGATCCGCAGGCGGCGGACGAGACGGGCGGGATCGGCGGGAGCGGCCATGCCCTCACCTTCGCACGGATCCGGCTACGGGGCCGTCACGTGCCGGGCGGCCCAGTCGAGCACCTGCCGGCCGACCCGCTCGGGGTCGAAGCGCTCCGCCTCGCGCGCCTGCACCTCGAGCAGGCGCGCTCGCAGGTCCGCGTCCTCCACCACGACCCGCAGCACGGCGGCGAGGAAGGACGGGTCGTCCGTGTCGACGGCGAGGGCGTCGCCGCAGGTGCCGGTGACGGCCGAGGTGGCCCGGGCGACCACGGGCAGCCCCATCCGGAAGCTCTCCACCAGCGGCACGCAGAAGCCCTCGTGGTCGGAGGCGCACAGGTACGCGTCGGCCTCGGCCATCAGGCGCTGCTTCTCCGCTTCGTCGACGGGCCCCGTCCACTGCACGTTGCGCACCCCGAGCTCCCGTGCCAGGTCACGACAGGCCTCCGCGTAGCGCTCCATCCCCCGCTCCGACCCCACGATCACGAGCCCGAAGCCCAGGTCGTAGGCGCGCTGGTAGGCGGCCACGGTGCGCAGTGCGAAGTCGATCCGCTTGTTGGGCGCGACGCGCCCGACCGTGACCGCGTAGCCCCCGCCCCCCGTCCACGCCGGGGCGCCGGCCGCCTCGGCGAGCAGGATCGGCACGACCTCGACGTCGCGCATCCCGAGCGCCCGCAACTCGTCGGCGTTGTAGCCGCTGTCCCCCGTGCCCGCTCGGGCGACCCGGGCGAGGCGGTCGAGTTCGGCGCGGGCCCCGCGGCAGGCCGCCGCGTGCCCCGCGCTGATCCCGTCGAACCACGACGGCGGGGTGATGTTGTGGTGGCGCAGGAGCAGCGGCCCGGAGCGGTGCACGAGCGGCTCGACCACGCGCGGGGCCTGCGTGCAGACGTGGTAGACCAGCGGCTCGCCATCGACCGAACCCAGCCGGTCGAGCGTGCGCACGCGGTCGCGAAGCGACGCATCGATGTGCTCCGCGAAGATCTCGCTCCTGTAGCCCTGCGCCTGCAGGAGCGCCTGCAAGGCGAGGGCGTCGTTCGAGACGGCGTCGAAGGGCCTGATCGTGTGCAGAGCCTGATGCAAGACTCGGCCGACTGGGAGCTCTGGCGCGTGCATGTCGGTACTTGAATCGCTTGTGACTGCACCACCTCGGCCGGCACCGAGACGACTCCGGGCCTCCCGGGCGAGGTTCGCGGCGAGGGTCAGCGCCGTCACCGCCTTGGTGCGCAGCACCGTCGCCGTGCTGAGCGGCGGGAAGGCGAGCGGTGCACCGTCGCGCAGCACCGGGTCCGCTGCGTCCGCCCGGAGGTCGGCCGCTCGCTGCAGGATCTCGCTCGTCGGGCCAGGCCGCGCGTCCACGGGCGCAGTATGGCGAAGCCGCCGCATGAGTCCGGCCCGGACCGCGCGGGATACGATTGGCGATGTGATCGCTCCGGAGGAAACCGTCGACGAGCCTGTCCGCCAGCGCTCCGCCGACCCGATCATGGGGAGCACCGAGGAGCGCCGTCGCGCCCAGTT
>VGBI01000153.1 GCA_016870595.1 Actinomycetota bacterium | reverse complement strand
GGG
Source organism: Actinomycetota bacterium (assembly GCA_016870595.1). Taxonomy (GTDB): domain Bacteria; phylum Actinomycetota; class Acidimicrobiia; order IMCC26256; family PALSA-555; genus CAIUKV01. The sequence continues at coordinate 2,345 of VGBI01000153.1, read as the reverse complement.
GCGGGCGGGGGCGGGGCCGGGGCCGGGGCGGGGCGGGTCGGGTCGGGTCGGTCGGGCGGCAGGGCGGGCAGATCAGCGCCCGGCCAGCCGGTCGACGACCGGGGCGAACGCGTCCATCTGCTCGACCGGGATCACGTGGTAGGTCATGTCCCAGCGTTCCCGGCGCCGCTCGAGCGACTCGACGATCTCGTCGACCGTGCCCACGAGTCCCACCGGGCTGTCGAGCACCTCGTCGGGCGTCGCCTGGAACACGCCGGCCATGCCCTCGGCGATCGCGCGCGCGTCGTCGGTCACCATCAGGAACCCGACCAGCGCCTGGATCTCGATGTCGGCGTACCGATCGCCCGCGGCCTCGCGCACCCAGCGCAGCTTGTCGTCGGTGCTGACCGGGTTCATCGACGGCGCGGTCGACGGGTCGTTCGCCGACCCACCCTTGAGGTTCGCGTTGATCCCCACGATGTCGGCCTGCTGGGCCGCGAAGGTCAGCACCTTCGGTCCCCCGCCCCCGATGACCAGCTTCGGTCCACCGGGCCGGTGCGGCATGGGGTCGCCGTCGAGCTCGGTGACGGTGTAATGCTCGCCGTGCAGCGTGAACGGGCCCTCGCCCCAGAGGCCCCGCAGCACCTGCACCGACTCGCGCAGCCGGTCGATGCGCACACCGGGCCGGTCGAGCGGCAGCCCGGCCTTCTCGTAGTCGACCGTCATCCAGCCGGCGCCGATGCCGAACTCGAACCGTCCCTCGGAGAGCAGGTCGACGGTGGCCGCCTCCTTGGCCAGCACCACCGGGTGGCGGTAGTCGTTGCCGAGCACGAGCGTGCCGACGTTGAGCGTGGTGGTCCACGCCGCCACGGCGGCCACGGTCGGGATCGGCCCGAGGGGATGGTCGACGAAGTGGTCGGGCACGTAGAGGGTCGAGTAGCCGAGGGCCTCGGCCCGTACGGCGCGCTCGCGCGCTTCGGCACCCGATGCCGCCCGGGGCATGATGACCCCGAAGCGGAAGCGGCGGTTGGGGTTGGAGACGGTCACGGCGCGGACGCTACCGGGCCCCGGCGCCCGGGGTGTCGACGGCGATGCCGATGCCGATCCCAACGTCGACGGCGATAGCGGTGACCGCGGTGATCGGCGGGACGGTCGGGCTCGGCGGGACGGTCGCGCTCGGCGGCGTCGACGGGTGCGTCACCGGCCGGTGGAGCCGAAGCCGTCGGCGCTGCGCGTGGTCGGGTCGAGCGTGTCGACCTCGTCCCAGTCGACCGCCACCACCGCCTGGATCACCAGCTGCGCGATGCGGTCACCCCGCGTGACGGTGTACGGCGTGTGCGGATCGGTGTTGACCAGGAGGACCTTGAGCTCGCCCCGGTACTGCGCATCGATGAGGCCGGGGGTGTTCAGGCAGGTGACCCCGTGGCGCAGGGCGAGACCCGAGCGGGGCAGGACGAACCCGGCGTAGCCGGCCGGGATCGCCACCGCGACGCCCGTCGGCACGAGCGCCCGCCCGCCACCGGCCGCGAGGGTGACCGTCTCGGCGGCGTGGAGGTCGTGGCCGGCGTCGTCGGGGTGCTGCCGGGCGGGCAGGGGCAGGTCGGGGTCGAGCCGCCGGACGGGGATCCGCACCGCCGCAGTCTGGCACCAGGAAAACCCCTTGCACCCGGCCGGGCGAGTCCGTATGATCGAACGTATGTTCGATCCCGAGCCGCCCACGCCCTTCCCGCCCGGCGACCCGGCGGGCGACCCGGCGGGCAGCCCGGCCGGCCGCCCGGTCGCCACCGGTGGGCCAGGCAGCGCGGAGCTCGACTACGGGGAAATGGTCGACGAGTTGCGCTGCCACCGCACCGAGCGGATCGCGGCGATCCGGGCCGAGGCGGTGCGGGAGCAGCGGCGCTGGCGTCTGCGGGAGCTCGCCGCCACCCGGGTACTCGACGAGCGGGGCGCCCTCGACGACTCCCTCGCCCAGACCGACGGCGTGTCCGTGCGCACGATCCGCGAGACCGTGGCCACCGCCCGGGCGCTCGAGGACCTTCCGGCCATCGCGGCCGTCGCCGCCGACGGACGGCTCTCCGGGGCGCAGCTGACCGAGGTGGTGAAGGTCGCCGATCCCGCCGACGAGCACGTGTGGGCCACCGAGGCCCCGGCCTGGTCCCCCGCCGATCTCGCCCAGCGGGCCCGGGAGCGGCACGCGCCCACGGTCGAGGAGGCCGAGGCCCGCCGAGCCGCCCGCGAGTTGCGCTGGTGGTGGAACCGCCGCACCGGGATGCTCGACGGACGCTTCTCGCTCCCCGACATCGACGGTGCCCTGGTCGAGACCGTGCTGGTCGATCTGGTCGAGCGCATACGGCCGGCCAAGGGGC
>VGBI01000152.1 GCA_016870595.1 Actinomycetota bacterium | reverse complement strand
CCCCGAGATGAACCTGGGCCAGCTCTCCCGACTCGTCCGGGCCGAGTACCTCGTCGACGCCAAGAGCGTCACCAAGGTCCAGGGCCTGCCCTTCCGCGCCGCCGAGATCGAGGCGGCCATCGAGGAGATGATCTAGATGGCGGACGACACCGCGGTCACCTTCAGCCGCAAGGACTACCAGACCGACCAGGAGGTCCGGTGGTGCCCGGGCTGTGGGGACTACTCCATCCTCGCCGCTGTGCAGCTGCTCTTCGCCGACCTCGGCCTGCGGCCCGAGAACCAGGTCTTCGTGTCGGGGATCGGCTGTGCCGCGCGCTTCCCGTACTACATGGAGACCTACGGGATCCACAGCATCCACGGACGTGCGCCGGCGGTTGCGACCGGGGTGGCGATCGCCCGGCCCGATCTCGACGTCTGGGTCATCGGTGGCGATGGCGACATGCTGTCGATCGGGGGCAACCACCTGATCCACGCCCTCCGGCGCAACGTGGGCGTGAAGATCGTGATGTTCAACAACCAGATCTACGGCCTGACCAAGGGCCAGTTCTCGCCCACGAGCGAGACGGGCAAGATCACCAAGTCGTCGCCGTTCGGCTCGCTCGACGCCCCGTTCAACCCGGTGTCGATCGCCCTCGGTGCTGAGGCCACGTTCGTGGCTCGGACTCACGACATGGACCGCAAGCACATGATGGAGACCCTCCGCCGGGCCTACGAGCACGAGGGCGCGGCGTTCGTGGAGCTGTACCAGAACTGCAACGTCTTCAACGACGGCGCGTTCGAGACGATCACGGCCAAGGACACCCGGGCCGACATGCTCATCGACCTCGTCCACGGCCAGCCGATCCGCTTCGGGTCCGAGGGCGAGAAGGGCGTGATCCTCAACCAGTTCGGGGAGTGCGAGATCGTCGCCGTCGCCGACGTCGGCGAGGACCGACTGCTCGTCCACGACGAGCACCGGGCCGACCCGTCGCTTGCGTTCGCGATCTCACGGCTCGCCCACGTCCCGACCATGCCCACCCCGGTGGGCGTGTTCCGCGACGTCGCCCGCCCCGTCTACGAGGAGGCGGTGCAGATCCAGCTCGCCGCGGCCTCCGAGCGCAACGGTCCCGGTGACCTCGGGGCGTTGCTGGTGTCCGGTTCCACCTGGACGGTCGACTAGCCGCACGTCCGGCGGCGCCGTCGCTCAGTCGTCGAGGCCGCGGAACACCAGCCCCGTGCGGGGCTTGGGGGCGAAGAACGTCGTCTTCTGGGGCATGCGGACCCCGGCGTGCGCGGCGGCCCGGATCTGGTCGACGCGCACCGGTCGCAGGAGCACCAGGGCATCGGCATCGCCGCGCACGACCGCCTCGGCCAGCACCGCGGCGTCGTGGCGGAACTCGAGGGTCGCGTCGCCCAGGCGGGGGAGCACCACCGTCTCGACCACCGCGGCGTCGACCGTACGGGCCTCGACCGGCTCGGCGGCGAGCGCGGCGGCGAGCACCTCGGGCCGACCGTGCAACAAGGCGACGCCGTCGCGGTCGACCAGGCCCAACGCGCCCGCCGCCTCCATCCGGGCCTCGAGGCCGTCGAGTCCGCTGGGGGTTGCGCGCCCCACCGGCTCGACCGTGAACGCGTCGGCGAGGCGTGCCCGCACGTCGGGGACGCCCCGGACCAACCGGTGGATCGGGGCGACCCAGAGCTCGGCCTCGGCGAGCTCGACCACCAGCGTCATGATCGCCGCCCCGCCGGGCGCATCGGCGTGCGCGGCCCGGTAGGCGCAGGCGGTCTCGAAGCGGTGGTGCCCGTCGGCGAGCACGAGCGGGGCGGCCGCCACCGCAGTGCTGATCGCCTCCACCCGGCCGGGGTCGGTGATCGACCACACCTCGTGGAGCACCCCCTGGTCGTCGGTCGCGCACTGGCGGTCGGCGCCGGGCTCGCCCGCGAGGTGCCCGAACCCCGGGGCCGGCGTGAGGCCCCAGATCGGGTCGAGGTTCGCCCGGGTGGCGGTGAGCAGCGCAAGCCGGTCGCTGCGGTGCTTCGGGATCGTGCGCTCGTGGGGCAGCACGTCGCCCGTGCCCGGGCCGCCCTCGGGCAGCGTCAACGCACCGATGACCCCGTGGGTGACCCGGGTCCGGCCCGCTGGGTCGGTGAAGGTCATCCGGTACCCGTAGAAGCCGGGGCGGTCGTCGGGGGTGAGGGTGCCGTCGGCCCGCCACTCGGCGAGCAGGGCCGCGGCGGTGGCGTACCCGTCGCCGTGCCCCGAGGGCACCGGCAGGATCAGGCGGACCGAATTGTGGGGATCCCGCCCGGTGAGACGGTCGTGCTCGTCGCCGTGGATCACGTCGTAGGGGGGAGCGGCGACCGCGGTCA
>VGBI01000151.1 GCA_016870595.1 Actinomycetota bacterium | reverse complement strand
TCGGCGTCGCGCACCACCAGCCCGGGACAGCGGGCCTCGGCCTCCCGGCGGCGCAGGCCCGGGACCACTCCTGCGGCCCGGGCCTCGGGGGACGCAGCGACGACGCCCACCCGACCGGCCCCCCGACCGGCCCCCCGGGCCACCACGGCGAGCGGCGCCGTCCGCCACTCGGGTCGGGCCGCCCGGACCGCGACCACCGGCCAGTCGGGGCACCACACGCACACGACGCGCTCAGCCGGCACGGGCGTGCCCCGTCCCCCGTCCCCCGGGCGCGCCCGCGCCGGTGATTGCGCCGGCGCGTGCGCCCGTGATCGCGCCAGCGCCGTGGCCGTCGACCACCACCGGCACCGTGCGCTCGGTGAGGAGCCCGTCGACGAGGGGCCACGGGCCGCCCGGTGCGTGCAGCCGGAGCGCGGCCTCGGCCGGCCACGCGTCGGTGGGGGCGAGCGGGACCAGGATCGCGGCGCGCTCACGGGCCCGGGCCGCGAGCCGGCGGGCGTCCGCGGTGCGCAGCGACCGGGGCAGCTCCGCGATCACCAGCCCGACGCCGTCGAGCAGCGCGGCGACCACGGTGGCCCAGCGGTCGGCGAGCGCGCGCGCCCCGCCGGGCGGGCGCACCACCACGAACCGCTCCAACGCGACGCCCGCCTCCGCGGCGGCGAGCGCGCCGAGCGTGCCCCCGAGGTCCAGCGCCGCCGCCCACTCCCCCCGGGCCGTGACCGCGCCGGCGAGGGTCAGGGCGACCGAGGTGGCCCCGGCGCCAGGGGCGCCGGTGACCGCCACCACCGAGCCCCGCCGCACCCCCCGCTGCGGGAGCCGGGCCCCGAGCGACCCCGGAACCTCCACCACCCGCTCGTGGGCGGCGCCGACCGGCCGGACCCGGCGGGCGATCTCGGCGAGCGCGGCCCGGGCCGCGGCGTCACGCCGGGGCTGCCCGGCGCCGGTCGGGAGGTCGGGGACCATCCCCCATGTATACCGAACATACGTTCGATCTGCCAGCCCCAGGCGAGCTGGGCCGGGCCCTCAGGCGGTCAAGCCCTCGGGGCCTCAGTCGGTCAGTCGGTCAGTCGGTCAGTCGGTCAGTCGGTCAGTCGGTCAGTCGCCGGCAGGCTCGGGTGGCAGGACCGGCTCCACCCCGATGGCACGCAGCGCGTCGGGGGCCCACCCGGCGTCGTCGCCGTAGTAGCCGAAGAGGTGCTCGATCGCCGCGGCCGCGGCCGGCTCCAGCGTCGCCCACGCCGACTCCGGCGCCTCGACCGTCACCCCGCTCGAGGAGACCGACACCCGGGTGGCCCCGAGGTCGAACAGCCGTCGGGCGAGCACGTCGGGCGGCCGACCGGCGCCGGTCTCGTCGACCGACCCGTAGGACTCGATCGCCATCCCGGTGAGCGAGCGGTTGCAGTCGAACAGTCGCACGGTGGCGGACGATCCGACGCGTGACGTGACGGTGATCGCTTGACCCATGGGGCGGAGCCTACGAGATCGGGGGCGGCATGACGACCCGACGCCGCTCCTGCAATCGGGTCAGACCGTCGGCTCCCCCTGGGGCGCACCGATCGGCAGGTTCCACGAGCGTCGGTGCAGCGGCGACGGCCCGAGGCGGCGGATGGCGTCCTGGTGCTCCGCCGAGGCGTAGCCCTTGTTGCGGGCCCACCCGTACCCCGGGTGCGTCTCGTCCCACCCCACCATCAACGCATCCCGGGTCACCTTCGCGAGCACGCTGGCGGCGGCCACCGCGGCGCACCGCTGGTCGGCCTTCACCCGGGTGACCACGCGCCCGACCGCCCCGAGATCGGGGTGCCCGCCCCCGAGGAGGTCCTCCTGGTCGGGCACGGTCAGCCAGTCGTGGCGTCCGTCGAGGAGCACGGCCTCCGGGGCCGGACCGTCGAGGCGGGCAAGGGCCCGGTGCCCGGCGAGCCGCAGTGCGGCGGTCATCCCAAACGCGTCGATCTCCGCCGGGGAGGCATGGCCGACCGCGCTCGTCACCGCCCACGCCCCGATCGCCGGGACCAGCGCCGCACGCGCGCGCGGCGAGAGGTCCTTCGAGTCGCGCACCCCGGCGAGGGCGCCCGTGACCGAGGCGTCGACGACCACCACCCCGACGGTGACCGGTCCGGCGAGCGCGCCCCGACCGACCTCGTCGACCCCGCCGACGCGGGTGGCGCCGGTGGCGAGGAGCGCGCGCTCCTCGTCGAGGGTCGGGTCGATCGGCGCCACGGCAGGGACGGTGGGTAGGGCGGGTAAGGCGGGGACAGCGGTCAGTTGACCTGCCGCTCGCGTCCCTCCCAGTAGGGCGCGCGCAGCTTGAACTTCTGCAACTTCCCCGTAGCGGTCCGGGCGAGCTCAGCCCGGAAGTCCACGCTGGTCGGGCACTTGTAGTGCGCGAGCAAGGAACGGCAGTGCTCGATGATCTCCGCCTC
>VGBI01000150.1 GCA_016870595.1 Actinomycetota bacterium | reverse complement strand
TTCATCGCCCAGCCCCACACGTCGGCGGGCCGGATCCCCACCGACCAGGGCTACCGGTACTTCGTCGACCACTTCACCCAGCAGGGACCGCTGCCCCCGCAGCAGCACCGGGCCGTGGCCGACTTCTTCGAGTCGTCGCACCGGGCGCTCGAGGACCTGCTGCACGAGACGAGCCAGCTGCTGGCCCGGCTCAGCCGCCACGCCGCGGTCGTGGTCGGCCCCCAGCCCGACTCGGCCGTGGTGCGGGGCGTGCACCTCGTGCGGCTGCACGAGCGCTCCGCGCTCGTCGTGGTGGTGCTGTCGAACGGTGCGATCGAGCGCCACGTGCTCCCCATCGCCGAAGCGGTCGACAACGAGCGCCTCGCCACCGTGGCGCGGGCGATCGAGCCCGGGCTCCTCGGCCGGGCGTGGGGGACCGTGCCCGAGGTCGCGCCGTCGGGTGACCCCGCCGTCGACACCGTGGTGTCCGACGCGCTCGCCGCGCTCGCCACCCTTGCGACCCCCGAGCACCGCGAGCCGCTCTACGTCGGTGGCGTGTCCCGCCTCGCCGCGGAGCAGGAGGCGTTCTCGACCGCGCAGTCGGCGGCCCGCCTGCTCGAGCTGCTCGAGCACCAGGTCGTCGTGGTGTCGGTGGTCCACGAGCTGCTCCAGGCCGGACTCACGGTGCGCATCGGCAGCGAGCACCAGCTCGAGGAGCTGCGGGAGTGCGCGCTCGTCCTCGCGCCCTACGAGGTGGAGGGGCAGGCCGCCGGCGTCGTCGGGGTCCTCGGGCCGACCCGCATGGACTACCGGCACGCCCTCGCTGCGGTCACCGCCGTGTCGCAGCAGCTGGGGAAGCACCTGTCGTGAGCCGACGACCGTGAACGACCCCTACGAGACGCTCGGCGTCGACCGCAGCGCGACCGACGACGAGATCAAGCGCGCCTACCGGGACCTCGCCCGGCGCCACCACCCCGACTCCAATCCCGGCGATCCCCACGCCGAGGAGCGGTTCAAGGAGATCGGCGCCGCCTACGAGGTGCTGCGCGACCCCGAGCGTCGTCGCCGGTTCGACCGCTTCGGCGATACCGGCGGCGGTGGCGGGCCCGCCGGTGGTGACCCGTTCTCGGGCTTCGGCGACCTCTTCGACGCGTTCTTCGGCGGCGACCCGTTCGGTGCCCGCGGCCGTGCCGGGGGACCGGTCCGGGGCGACGACGCCGAGACCGTGATCGAGCTGAGTCTCACCGAGGCGGCGTTCGGCGCGACCCACACCCTGGCCGCCCGCCTGCCCGTGGAGTGCCCGCGGTGCACGGGCAACGGGTGCGAGCCCGGCACCTTCCCCTCGCGCTGCGACGCCTGCGGAGGCCAGGGCGAGGTCCGTCAGATGCGGCGGTCGATCCTGGGGCAGATGATGACCTCGGCGCCCTGCGGCGCGTGTTCGGGTACGGGGCGGCGCATCCTCACTGCGTGCCGTGACTGCCGGGGCGACGGCCGGGTGATGTCGGCGCGCACGATCGACGTCGACGTCCCCGCCGGGGTCGACGACGGCACCCGGCTCCGCCTGAACGGCCGGGGCGCCGCCGCCCCCCGCGGCGGCCCGCCCGGCGACCTCTACGTCACCATCCGGGTCGCCCCCCACCCCGGGTTCGAGCGTCGTGGCGACGACCTGGTCACCACGCTTCACCTCGGGATCGCCCAGGCGGTCCTCGGGACCGAGCTCCCGGTCGAAGGCCTCGACGCCACCCACGAGGTCACGGTCCCGGCGGGGACCCAGCCGGGCCAGATGTTCCGGGTGAAGGGCGCGGGGATCCCGTCGCTGCGCAGCCGCGGTCGCGGCGACCTGCTCGTGCGGGTGGAGATCGAGATCCCCGCCCACCTCGACGATCACGAGGCCGAGCTCTTCCACCGCCTCGCCGAGCACCGGGGCGAGACGGTTGCGCCGCCGTCGAAGGGCGTCTTCGCCCGGCTCCGCTCGGCGTTCCAGTAGCAGTGCGCGCACCCGGCGCCCCGCACGCCTTCGCCGCCACCGCCGGCGCCGCGGCCCACGTCCTCGTGGGACCCGGGCTCGCCGAGGCCCTCAGGATCGAGGGGCCCGACGGTCACCACCTCGAGCGAGTCCGGCGGCTGCGGGTCGGGGAGCGGGTCACCGCGGGCGACGGGGCCGGCGCGTGGCGCCCGTACCGCATCGTCGCCACGGCCCGGGGCCGACTCGACCTTGCGGCCGACGGGGTCGAGTGCCACGAGCCGCGCCTGACCCCGGGCCTCGGCGTCGCCTTCGGGATCGGCAAGGGCACCAAGCCCGAGCAGGTGGTCGCCGGCCTCACCGAGCTCGGGGTGGACCGGATCGTGCCGCTCGCCTCGGCCCGCTCGGTGGCCCGGTGGGAGCCCGACCGGGCCGATGCCGCGCTGGCCCGGCTCCGGCGCGTGGCCCGTGAGGCCGCCATGCAGTGCCGGCGCGCCCGCGTCCCCGAGGTCGCGGCGCCGGTCGCCCCGGCG
>VGBI01000149.1 GCA_016870595.1 Actinomycetota bacterium | reverse complement strand
GGGCCGACCGTCGACTCCGGGCCGTGGGGACCGTCGACCCGGAGCGACCCGGCCCCCCCGGGCTCGGGCTCGACCCCTTCGCCCCCGGCTTCTTCGCCGAACCCTACGCCCGGTACGGCGCCCTGCGCCGGGACGATCCCGTGCACCACAGCGCCCTCGGCCCCTGGCTGTGCACCCGCTACGAGGACTGCGTCCGGCTCCTGTGCACCCCGGGCCTCTCGGTGGAGGACCACCACGCCGGCTTCGACCGGCGGGCCCGGCGCTACGCCCCCGACGACCCCCGCCGGGAGCGGGGGACCCGGGCCATCTTGAACCTCGACCCCCCCGACCACACCCGGCTGCGCCGCCTCGTGGCCCGGGCGTTCACCCCCCGGCGGGTCGAGGCGCTCGGGCCCCGGATCGACGCGCTCGTGGACCGGGCCCTCGACGCCGGCGCCGGGGCGGGCGGCTTCGACGTGATCGCCGACCTCGCCTTCCCGTTGCCCTTCACCGTCATCTCGGAGATGCTCGGCGTCCCCGATCACGACGGGCAGTACCTGCGCGACGTGTCCCACACCCTGGTGCGCGCGCTCGAGCCCCTCGTCGCCGAGGACGACGACGCGGTCCGGGTGGCGTCGGACGCGATGCACAACGCGGTGGAGGCGATGATCGCCGAGAAGCGGGCCGCGCCCGGCGACGACCTGCTCACCGCGCTGATCGAGGTGCGTGACGGCGGCGACGCACTCAGCCACGCCGAGCTCCACGACCAGGTCACCCTGCTCTACATCGCCGGCCACGAGACGACCGTCAACCTGATCGGCAACGGCGTCTGGTCGCTGCTGCGTCATCCCGACCAGCTCACCCGGTTGCGCGCCGATCCCGGACTCGTGGGCAACGCGGTCGAGGAGCTCTTGCGCTACGACGCACCGGTCCAGTCCTCGCGCCGGATCACCCGGTCCGACGTGACCATCGGCGACACCACCGTCCCTGCCGGCAGCTTCGTGTTCACCGTGCTCGGCGCGGCCAACCGCGACCCCGCGCACTTCGGCCCCGACGCGGACCGGCTCGACCTCGGTCGGCCCCTCGCACCGCAGCACCTGGCCTTCGGCGGTGGGATCCACCACTGCCTCGGCGCCGTGCTGGCCCGGGCCGAGGCCCGCGCCGCGATCGGCGGCCTCGTGCAGCGCTTCCCCCGCCTCGCGCCCACCGACACGGCACCCGACTGGAACGGGCGCCTCGTCCTGCGCGGCCTCGAGTCGCTCCCCGTCACCGTCTGAGCCGCCGCCGGCTCAGTCCCCCGGGTCGCCGACGGCCGGAGCGGCGGCCGCCCACAGCGCCGCCACGTCGGCGTCGGGCGCCGACGCGAGGTCGACCCCGCGCGCGTCGGCGAGCGCCTCCATGCGCCGGAACCGGTCGCGGTAGCGCGCCAGCCAGGCCCGCAGGGCCGATTCGGCGTCGACGCCGCCGGCCCGGGCCAACTGCACGGCCGCAGCGAGGGCGTCGCCGACCACGGCCTCGGGCCCACCGGGCGCGGCGTCACCGAGCGCCGCCGCGGCGGCAGCCACCGCGAGCTGCTGCGCGGCGTCCCAGCCGTCGCCGGGATCGAGCCCCACCGACGCGGCCTTGCGGAACAGCTTGTGCGCCTGGAGGAGCGCAGGCAGGCCCGACGGGATCCCGTCGACCAGGGAGGTCGCACCCCGCTCGCCCTTCTTGATCTGCTCCCAGTTGCGCACGACGGCGTCGGCGGTGTCGGCCTCGACGTCACCGAAGACGTGAGGGTGGCGACGGACGAGCTTGTCGTGGATGCCCCGGGCCACGTCGGCGGTGGTGAACGCTCCCGACTCCTCGGCGAGCACGCCGTGGAACACCACCTGGAAGAGCAGGTCGCCCAGCTCGTCGGCCAGGGCGGCGTCCGCTTCGGCTGCGGCGGCGGCGGCGTCGGGAACGGCGGCGTCGGTCGGGCCCTCGGGGAGCGCCGCGATCGCGTCGGCGACCTCGTAGGCCTCCTCGATCAGGTACCGGGTGAGCGACCGGTGGGTCTGCTCGGCGTCCCACGGGCACCCGCCCGGGCCCCGCAGGCGGCGGGCCAGCGCGACCAGCTCGCCGAAGCGGTCGGCGACGCCGGGAGGCAGCTCGACGAACACCGCGGTGAGGTGGTCGGGCGGCGCGACGCGGTCGAGGTCGGCGAGGGGGACGGTCGTGACGGCCTCGTCGGGACGCCCCAGCCGCGCCAGGACCGTCACCGGCGCGTCCGGGTCGAGCCGGTCGAGCAGCGCGAGCTTGACGTCGGACGCGACGAGGGCGTCGTCGACCTGGGCGATGAGCACCGGGCCGGCCACTTCGAGCGCGACCGGGTCGAGCCGATGGCCGTCGAGCACACGGGCCCCCCGCATCGGGTCGACCCCGACCCGGGCCCAGGCCAGATCGGCGAACGACAGACCGGGGACGACGGTGCAGGCGATCGTCCCCGCCGCCACGGCCTCGGCGAGCAGCTCCACCGTGCGCTCCGCCACCACCGGACTGCCCGGCACGGCGTAGCACACCTCCCCGTGGGTGCGCGCGGCGTCGACGAGCGTCGCGACGATCTCCGGGTACACGTCGGC
>VGBI01000148.1 GCA_016870595.1 Actinomycetota bacterium | reverse complement strand
ACCAGGGCCAGGCGGGCACCCGGTTGGATCCCGAGTCGTCGCGCCACCACCAGCGCCGACGTCCCCGTCCCCGTCCCCGTCACGGGTGCACTGTTCCCGGTGCACCGGGTCCGCGTCAAACGCCGGGCGACCGCGGCCGGCACCGCGACGCCGCGGGCCTCAGAGGTAGGGCATCGGGTTCACGGGGTTTCCCGAGATGCGGACCTCGAAGTGCAGGTGCGGACCGGTGGAGCGCCCGGTGCTCCCCACGTAGCCGATGACCTGACCGGGCAGCACCGTCTGGCCCGCCGACACCGCGACCGACGACTGGTGGGCGTAGAGGGTCGCCATGCCGCCACCGTGGTCGATCACGACGGTGTTGCCGTACCCGCCCTGCCAGCCGGCGATGGTCACGGTGCCGCTCCGGCACGACCGGATGGGGGTCCCGCTGCCGATGGCGATGTCGATGCCCGAGTGGAAGCCGGTGCCCGCCCCGAGGGGGTCGGTCCGGGTGCCGAAGCCGCTCACCACGTTGCCCGGGGTGGGCCGGATCTCGCAGGCACCGGCCTGACCCGAGCGGCTGCCCCCGCCCCGCAGCCGGTCGGCGATCGCGTCGGACGCGGCCTGGAGCTCGGCGTACTCACGCTCCCACGCCGCCTTCTGGCTCCGGATCAGCCGCAGCTGCTGCTCCTCGGCGGCGGCCTCGGCCGCCGCCCGGGCCCGGGCCGGCTCGATCTCGGCCCGCAGGGCGGCGACCCGGTCGCGCAGGGACCGCACCTCGGTCGCCGCGGCCTCCGCGGCGTCACGACGCTGGCGCAGGTCGCGGCGCTCCTCGTCGACCCGGTTGCGCAGCTCGGTGGCCTTCCGGGTCACGGCGCGCTGGCTCTCGTTGACCTCACCGAGGTACTTCGAGCCCTGGACCAGATCGTCGGGGCGCGCCGCCGTCACGTAGTCGTAGGTCGCGCCCCGGCGGGCGGACCGGTAGACCTGGGCCGCCGACCGCTCCACCTCGGCCTTGGCCGCCTCGTACTCGGCCTGGCGGGCGCGGAAGCGGGCCTCGGCGTCGGTCATGCGCTCCTCGAGCGAGCGGATCTCCGTCTCGAGCGGGGCGAGGCGGGCCGTCACCCCCACGATCTCGGCGTTGAGCTCGGCCACCCGCGCATCGATCGGGGCCCGGCGGCTACGGATCTCGGCCAGCGCCCGTAGGGCCGCGGCTTCGTCGGCCGAGGCATGCACGATCTGGGCGGCGAGCTCGCGCTGGCGGTCGGCCTCGGTCGTCTGGGCGCGCGCCGAGACGGCGGGGACGGCGGCGAGGAGGCATCCCACCGCAAGGACGGGCACGGCCCGGAGGGCTCGGCGGATCATCGGACCCACAAGCGTAAACAACATCAGCAACATTGGCAACACCCATCACGCGACGCCGGACGTCGTGCCGGACCCGGTGCCGGACGCCGCCTCGGGGTGTCGACCGAACAAACCCAGGACTTGATGGGCAATATGTCGGATTCAGGGGCGAGCCCCGGGGCCTAGACCCGCAGGAAGCGCCAGAGGCCGATGATCGAGCCGAAGAGGCCGATCGCCACCCCGATGGCGAGCACGGCGAGGGAGATCATCGTGGCGTCACCGGCAGTGACGTAGAACTCGCGGAAGAAGCCGGTCGGACTGTCGAACCAGGTGTCGAAGCCCACCTTCAGGGCTGCGACCACCCCGACGGCCAGTCCGGCACCGATGAGGCCCTGCACCATCCCCTCGGCCATGAAGGGCACCCGCACGAACCAGTTCGACGCGCCGACGAGCTTCATCACCTCGATCTCGCGCCGACGGGCGAAGGTCGCGAGCCGGATGGTGTTGACGATCATGAACATCGACGAGAACAGCAGGACGCCCGAGAGGAAGAAGAAGATGTAGCGCGCGGTGTTCGTGGCGCTCAACAGCCCGCGCAGCGCCTCCTCCGGGGTCGCCACGTCGTCGACGCCGGCCAGCGGCTCGAACCGGCGCTGGATCCGGTTCGTGAACTCGGCCTGCTCGGGGACCACACGGAACGACGTGGGCAGCGCCTCGGCGTCGACGTTGCGGACGAGATCGGGGTCCTTGCGGAAGATCCGTTGGAACTCCTCGAACGCGGCGTCCTTGTCGAGGAACCGGAAGTCCTTGACCTGGGGGTCCTGCTCGAGGGCGGTCCGCACGTCGGCGATCTGGGCCGCCGACGCGTTCACCGTCATGAAGATCTCGAGCCGCACCCCGCCCTTGATCCGCTCGGTCCCGTGGTCGACCCACTGCGAGAGCAGCATGATGCCCCCGAACAGCGCCAGCGACACGGCCACCGTCAGGACACCCGAGATCGTCATCAGCAGGTTGCGCCGCAGCGAGATGGAGGTCTCGCGCGCGAAGTACCGGAAGCGCCCGAACATCGTCTAGGTCCCGCTGCCGATGCCGTACACGCCCCGAGCCTGGTCGCGCACGAGGCTGCCGTGGTCGAGCTCCACCACCCGGCGGCGCATGGCGTCGACGATGCGCTGGTCGTGGGTGGCCATCATGACCGTGGTCCCGGTCCGGTTGATCCGGTCGAGGATCCGCATGATCCCCACCGTGGTGGCCGGGTCGAGGTTCCCCGTGGGCTCGTCGGCGAGGATGATCAGGGGCCGGTTGACGAACGCCCGGGCGATCGACACCCGCTGCTGCTCACCGCCCGAGAGCTCGTTCGGGAACCGCCCCGACTTCTTCGCGAGCCCCACCAGGTCGAGGACCTGGGGCACCTGGGTCTTGATCACGTTGCGGGGCCGCCCGATC
>VGBI01000147.1 GCA_016870595.1 Actinomycetota bacterium | reverse complement strand
CTCGACCGCCTCGCCACCGTCGCCGTCGATGCCATCGGGCGCGCCGATCTCGCCGACCCGGACGACCCGACCCGCTGGACCCGCGGGACCCGCGGGACGATCGCGACGATCGGCGCCGCGCCCCGTCGTGCGGGCGGGCCGGGACCGGTCGTCGTCGTGAGCGCCGACGCCGACGCCGGGCTCGCCGGCCTCGGCCGCCGCCTCCGGGCCCACGGTCCCGTGACCCTGGTCGCGACCGGCGGCGACATCACCGCGGCCGCGCGTGGCGTCGCCGTCGTCGTCGACGCGCGTGCCGTCGGGTTCCCCGAGGCGTGGCGGACCCGCGGCACGACGTCGGGCCGCGTGCGGGCGCGCACCCTGCGGTGACCACCACCGGGCGACCGCACGGGACGACCGGTCCGGGCCGGGCCCTCGGCCCGACCCTGGCCCTCGCCGCGGTGAGCGCCGGCGTCGCGCTGGGGATGGGCCGGCTGGTGACCGGTGACCGCTGGGTGCTCCCGCTCCTCGCGGCGGCGTTGCTGCCCCACGCCCTCGGCCTCGCGACCCGAACCCGGACCCTCGCGACCCAGATCGGGGTGTGGGCCGCCGGGCTCGTGGGGTTCGTCGTGTGG
Source organism: Actinomycetota bacterium (assembly GCA_016870595.1). Lineage (GTDB taxonomy): Bacteria > Actinomycetota > Acidimicrobiia > IMCC26256 > PALSA-555 > CAIUKV01. The sequence continues at coordinate 2,240 of VGBI01000147.1, read as the reverse complement.
GCGACCGTGCCCGCCACCACCCGCATCGGCATCCCCACGGGCGAGTCCGTCCGGGTGCTCGGCGACCGGCTCGGGGCGGGCGTCGCGACGCTGCGGAACCTCACGCCCCCGGTGCCCGACCGACCCGGGGTGGTGTGCATCGCGGCGATCGTCTGCTGGTGCACCGCCGCCACCGCCGACGCGCTCGCCACGCGCCGCCGGGCCACCGTCGGTGCGCTCGGGCCCGCGGTGACGGTGCTCGTGTGGGTCGCCGCGCTCACCCCGGGCGCCGACGGCGGGATCGGTGCGGCCGCGATGGTCGTGGTCGCGGGGGGCGTGTTCTGCACCGTGCAGCGCCAGGCCCTCCGGACCCAGGCTCCCGGTCGCGTCGGCACGGGTCGCGCCGGCACCCGCGTGCTCGTCGTCGGCACCGGGCTGGCCGTGGCCGCCGCGCTCGTCGGCGTCGCCCTCGCGCCACGGCTCCCCGGGGCCGACGCCCCACCCCTGCTCGACCTCCGCCCCGACGGTCGGGGCTCGTCCACCTACCAGACCAGTATCCCACCGCTCGTCGACGTGGCCGACAACCTCCGCCGGGGTGAGCGGATCGAGCTGTTCACCGTGGACGCGCGCACGCCGCAGTACTGGCGCACCGTCGCGCTCGACCGCTACTCCCCCGCCGCGGGCGGCCAGTGGACGCTGCAGGCCGACGGGCGCGACATCGCCCGGGGCCTCGACGGCGCGGCGCCGCGCGACGCGGTGGTGCAGCGCTTCGAGATCGGACGCCTCGGCGAGCGCTGGATGCCCGCCGCCTTCGCCCCGGTCGCGGTGAGCCGGGCCGACACCCTGGTGGTCGAAGGGTCCCTGACCCTGGTCACCGAGGCCGACAGCGTCACCGGGCTGCGCTACTCGGTGACCTCAGCCCCCCCGCCCGAGCCGACGCCGGCGCAGCAGGCCGAGGTGACCCCGCCCCCGCCCGCGGTCGTCCCCGCGACCCGCCTCCCCGCCGACGTCCCCGCCGCGGTCCGCGACCTGGCCGTGACGGTCACGGCCGGGGCCACGACGCCCTACGAGCGGGCGCGCCGACTGCGGGACTTCTTCCGCGACGGCACCTTCACCTACGACCCGCAGGTCGACCTCCAGGACAGCGCCGACGCCACGCTCGAGTTCCTGCGCATCCGCCGCGGGTTCTGCGTCCAGTTCGCCAGCACCTACGCCCTCATGGCCCGCGCCGTGGGCATCCCCGCCCGGGTGGCGGTGGGCTTCACCCCCGGCACCTCCGACCCCGTCACCGGTCGCTACGTGGTGACCAACCTCGACGCCCACGCGTGGCCCGAGGTGTGGCTCCCCGGCGTCGGGTGGACCAACCGGTTCGAGCCCACGCCCCCGAGCGCCGGACCCGGCGGCAGCGCGCTCCCGGGCGACACCGCTGGCACCCCGGTGGCCCCGCCCGTCGCCACCCCACCGACGACGGCGCGTCCCACCCCGGGCTCGCCGGGGTCGGCCCCGCCCGCGCCGGCGCCCGACCCGGCGGTCCCGCCCACCGGGACCACCGACGGCGGGACGCCGTGGTGGCAGTGGGTGGCCGGGGTCGTCGCCGTCGTCGCGGGCCTGCTCACGGTCCGGCCCGCGACCCGGGGCGCGCGGCGGGCGGCCCGCCGCCGGCGGCCCGACCCTGCGGCCCGGGTGGCCGGGGCCTGGGAGGAGGCCCTCGACCGCCTCGTCGCGCTCGGCGAGCCGCGGCCCGTGCACTGCACCCCGAACGAGCTGGCCGCACGCGTCGGCGCCCGGGTCGGCCCCGACGCGGCGCGCCCGCTCACCGCCCTCGCCGACGCGCACACCGCGGCGCAGTTCCGGGGCACCCGGGTCACCGAGCCCGAGGCCGCCGCCGCGTGGGAGCGTCTCGCCGAGTTCCGCCGCCAGCTCCGTTCCGGGTCGGGCCGGCGGGCCCGGCGCGCCCGGGGGCTCGCGGCGTCGTCAGGTGCAGGGGCGCGGCCTCCGGCTGCGTGACGCGGGAGCGACCGTGGTCCACCGGCAGGGCCGCGCCGACCGGTGCCGGTGCCGATACCGATGGAGATGTGCGTCCGGTGCGTCAGGGACCGTCGTCGCGCTGCCAGCGTTCGCGCCAGCGACTGCGGGTGTCGCCGAACATCCCCTTGAACGAGCCGCCGACGCGGGCGTTCTCGGTCAGGGCCTCGAGGCCCGCCCGACCGATCTTGCGGACGTTGCGCTCGATCACGAGCAGGCAGCCGAGCATGACGAGG
>VGBI01000146.1 GCA_016870595.1 Actinomycetota bacterium | reverse complement strand
CTCGGCGTAAAAGGGGGTGCGGTCGAGGACCACGGCGACCGGCACCCCGGGGCCGACCGAGGCGACGCGGTCGGTCCCCCCGATCAGCGCCCGCACCTTGGCGCCGTCGGTCGCGTACTCCTGGCGGCCGGTGAACTCGGTGGGCCCGACCTCGTCGAGCAGCTCTCGGTAGAGCTCGACCGGGACGTCGCCCTTGCCGCCGGCAGCCTTGTGGGCCTCCTTGGCCCGCGCCTGCTGCTCGGCCATCTGGGCCCGGAACCCGGCGAGGTCGACCGACCGGCCCCGCTCCCCGGCGATCTCGCGGGTGAGGTCGATCGGGAAGCCCAGCGTGTCGTGGAGGAAGAATGCGTCCGCTCCGGAGACGTCGCCGGTCCGGACCACGCCGTCGAGGAACTCGAGCCCCCGGGTGAGGGTGGTCCGGAACCGCTCCTCCTCGCGCCCCACGATGTCGGTGACGAGGCGGTGCTGGGCGACCAGCTCCGGGTAGGCCGGGCCCATCACGCCGACGGCGGCGTCGACCAATGCCGGGGTGACGAGGTCCTCGGCGCCGAGCAGGAAGGCGTGGCGGACGGCCCGCCGGATGATGCGGCGCAGCACGTAGCCGCGCTCCTCGTTGGACGGCACGACGCCGTCGGCGACGAGGAAGGTCATCGAGCGCCCGTGCTCGGCGAGGATCCGCAACGAGACGTCGGTGGCGCCGCCGGGGAAGCCCCCGTAGGCGACCCCGGTCGCGGCCTCGGCCGCCGCGATCATCGGCCGGAACACGTCGATGTCCCAGACCGTGTCGACGCCCTGGAGCAGCGACAGGATGCGCTCCAGTCCGGCGCCGGTGTCGACGCTCGGCGCGGGCAGGGGCACCAGCTCGCCGTCGGGGCGGGCGTCGAACTGCATGAACACGAGGTTCCAGAACTCGACGTAGCGGTCCTCGTTGCCGGCGGGACCGAGATCGGGTCCGTGCTCGGGGCCGAGGTCCCAGAAGATCTCGGAGCTCGGCCCGCACGGCCCGGTGTCGGCCATCCGCCAGAAGTTGTCGTCGCCCAGCCGCTGGATGCGGTCGGCGGCCACGCCCACCTCGTCGCGCCAGATGCGCTCGGCGTCGTCGTCGGTGGTGTGCACGGTGACCCAGAGCCGGGCCGGGTCGAGGCCGAGGACCTCGGTCACCAGCTCCCACGCCCAGGCGATGGCGTCGGACTTGAAGTAGTCGCCGAAGCTGAAGTTGCCCAGCATCTCGAAGAACGTGAAGTGCCGGTTGGTCCGACCGACGTCGTCGAGGTCGTTGTGCTTGCCGCCGGCCCTCACGCACTTCTGGACCGAGGTCGCCCGCCGGTACGGAGGGAGCTCGTCACCGACGAAGTAGGGCTTGAACGGCACCATGCCCGAGTTGGTGAACAGCAGGGTGGCGTCGACCGGGATCAGGCTCGCCGAGGGCACCGCAGTGTGCCCGCGCGCCGCGAAGAAGTCACAGAACGCGGCGCGCAGCTCGTCGGCGGTGCGGGGCGGCACCGGTTCAGGCTACCGCCCGACCGCCGGGGCCTCCCCGGCGCCCGGCGCCTCCCGGCGCCCGGACCGGTCGGGCGCGGCGAGGGTCTCCCGCAGGCGCCGCTCCCGCGCCCGCATCTCGGCCCGGCCGGCGTCGAGCGCGTCGGCGACCGCACCGCGGACCCGGTCGCCCACGGTGTCGGGGGTCCACTGCACCACGGTCCGCCGGACCCGCTCCCCCGCGTAGACACCCAGGCCGAAGCCCGCGGCCAGCCAGAACGAGCGGCGCACGTCAGCCCGCCCGGCGCGTGCGGCGGTCGGATCCGGGCCGGGCGTCGCCGCGTCCGCGGGTCGCGGCGCCGACGATGCGCAACGTGCGCGCGGCCCCCTTCCGGCTGCGCTTCGCCGGGGCGACGTCGGCGGCGAAGCGGGCGAGCGCGGTGCGGGCCCCCGCCCCGAAGGCCACCGCCCGCACGACCGGGCCGGTGACCCGTTCGCCCGCCAGTCGCGGGGGTGGCGCCTCGATGCCCACCGCCTGCGAGACCAACCGGGCCGCGGCGACGGCCTCCTCGCTGTCGCGCCGGCTGAGGTCGAGCGCGGGCAGCACCCGGTCGTGCACCTCGCGGTCGAGCCGGGCGACCCGGGCCTCGAGCGCGCCGACCCGGCGCGCCGTGCGCCACCAGCCGACGCCGCACCCGGCGCCGACCGCCACCAGGACCACCACCACGACCGTCGTCATCAGGGCTCCTCCACCTCGGGGTCTGCCTCGGGGTCTGCCTCGGGGTCCACCACGGGGTCCACCTCGGAGTGGTCCCCCGTCCGGTCCCGGGCGGGGAGCCGGTCGAGGTACCGCCGACCCGCGACCTCGGCGGGCCGGTACTCCTGGCCGGGCCCGTCGCCGGCCCCGGCCGCGGGCTCGTCGTGGGGAGAGCGGTAGCCGACCCCGTGGCCGAGCGAGCGAGCCCCAGGGTAATGAGCGTCCCGAAGGTGCGCGGGGACCCTCCCGGCCGGGCGTTCCCGCACGTCGGCGGTGGCGGCGTCGAGGGCCCGGATCACCGCGTTCGACTTCGGTGCGAGCGCCAGGTGGATGGCGGCCTGGGCGAGGTTGAGGCGCGCTTCGGGCAGACCGACGAACTCGAGGGCCCGCGCCGCTGCGTCGGCCACGAGCAGCGACTGCGGATCGGCGAGCCCGATGTCCTCGGAGGCGAGGATCACCATCCGGCGGGCGATGAGCCGCGGGTCCTCCCCCGCCTCGAGCATCCGCGCCAGCCAGTAGAGCGCGGCATCGGCGTCGGAGCCCCGCAGGCTCTTGATGAACGCCGACAGGATGTCGTAGTGCTCGTCGTCACCGTAGGGCAGCGCCCGCAACGAAAGTGCGGCCTCGGCGTCGGCGAGCACG
>VGBI01000145.1 GCA_016870595.1 Actinomycetota bacterium | reverse complement strand
TGCGGCACCTTCCAGTGCGACATCCGCGAGATGTCACGCCCGGCGACGACGATGCGCCCCTCGCTCGGGACCTCCTCCCGCAGCAGGAGTCGCAGGAAGGTGGACTTCCCGGAGCCCGACGGCCCGACGAGGAAGACGAACTCCCCCTTCTGGACGTCCGCCGACACGTTGCGCAGCGCCGTGGAGCCGGCCTTGTAGGTCTTCGTGACGTTCTCGAAACGAATCATGGAGGCGTTGCGGAGGGTACCAGCAGCCTCTCGGCCACCCGTGGCATCCCCAGCCCGGTGGCGACGCCGTCAGCGGTGCTCGCGCCCGCGCTCCGTCAGCGGTGCTCGCGCCCGCGCTCCGTCAGCGGTGCTCGCGCCCGCGCTCCGTCAGCGGTGCTCGCGCCCGCGCTCCGTCAGCGGTGCTCGCGCCGGCGCCACTGGAGGTAGGACTCGATGAAGTCGTCGAGCTCGCCGTCGAGCACGGCGTCGACGTTGCCCGATTCGTGGCGGGTGCGCTCGTCCTTCACGAGTCGGTACGGGGCCAGCGTGTAGGTGCGGATCTGGCTCCCGAAGGCGACGTCGCGCTTCTCCCCCGAGATCTGGGCGAGCTCCTCGGCCCGCTCCTCGCGCATCCGCTCGGCCAGGCGGGCGCCCAGGATCTGCATCGCCCGGGCCTTGTTCTGGGTCTGGGACCGCTCGTTCTGACACGACACGACGATGCCGGTCGGGAGGTGGGTGATCCGGACCGCCGAGTCGGTGACGTTGACGTGCTGGCCGCCCGCGCCCGACGACCGGTAGGTGTCGATTCGGAGATCGCCCACGTCGATGTCGGGCTCCTCCGCGGCGTCGAGGGCCGGGACGCAGTCGAGCGACGCGAACGCGGTCTGGCGGCGGGCCTGGGAGTCGAACGGCGAGATCCGGATGAGCCGGTGCACACCCCGCTCCCCGCTGAGCATCCCGTAGGCGTAGCGGCCCTTCACCACGAAGGTCGCCGACGAGATCCCCGCCTCGGTCCCGGGCTGGACCTCGTCGACCTCCACCGAGAAGCCCCGCCGCTCCGCCCACCGCGTGAACATGCGCAGCAGCATCTGGGCCCAGTCGGCGGCGTCGGTACCGCCGGCGCCCGAGTGCACCTCGCAGATCGCGTCGCGCTCGTCGTGCTCGCCGGTGAACAGCGCGCGCAGCTCGAGCGAGGCCAGCTCGGCGGCGAGCACCGTGATCCCCTGCTCGATCTCCGGCTCGAGCGTGGCGTCGTCCTCTTCACGCGCGAGCTCGTGGAGCGTCTCGACGTCGGACAGGCGCCCGTCGAGCCCAGCCACGACGTCGAGGTCGTCGCGACAGCGCGCCAGCTCGCTGGTAACGGCCCGGGCCGCACCGGGATCGTCCCAGAGGTCCGGACGACTGGCCTCGCGCTCGAGCTCCTCGGCCCGGGCGGCCGCGTCGGCGACGCGCAGGTAGGACCGGGCGTCGTCGACCCGACGGCGGAGGTCGGCGATCTCTTCGCTGAAGTCACGCATGGGGAACCGTTCGGTGGCGGCGGGGACGGGGGGACGGTCGGCGCCGTCGGAGCGGTGGGTCAGCGCCCGTGGCAGAGCTTGTACTTCTTGCCGCTGCCGCAGGAGCAGGGCTCGTTGCGCCCGGGCGTCTTGTCGACCCGCACCGGGGTGCTGGCGACGTCGTCCCGCTCGGCGACCGCGGTGGTGGCGCCCCCGCCCCACTCGGCGGCGGACTCGGCGGCCGCGACCGCCCGCAGCGCGCCCGATCCGGTGACGGGCTCCTCGGCGGCGCTGTACCGGAGGTTGCGGACGACGGGCTCGGGCTCGGGCTCGGCCACGACCTCGAGGTGGGACACGTAGCGGACGAAGTCGTCCTCGATGCCGCCCATCATCGCCTCGAACATGTCGAAGCCCTCACGCTGCCACTCCGTGAGGGGATCGCGCTGGCCCATCGCCCGCAGGTTGATGCCCTCGCGCAGGTAGTCCATCTCGTAGAGGTGCTCACGCCAGTGCTGGTCGATGATGGAGAGCATCACCCGTCGCTCGATCTCGCGCAGCGACTCGGCGCCGATCGACTCCTCCTTGACCGCGTACCGCTCGAGCGCCTCGTCGACGACCAGCTCCCGCAGGGCCCGGATGTCCTCGGCGGTGTCGAGGGTCGCCCGGGTCAGGGTCGTGGGGTAGGCGAGCTGGAGGGAGCGGAGCAGCTCGTCGAGGTCCCACTCCTCGGGGTACTGCCCCGGGCAGGCGACGTCGATGCTGCGGTTGACCGTGGCCGAGATCGCCTCGATCGTGGCGTCGCGGAGGTCCTCGCCGTCGAGGATCTGCTGACGACGCCGGTAGATGATCTTGCGCTGCTCGTTCATCACCTCGTCGTACTTGAGCACGTCCTTGCGGATCTCGAAGTTGCGGTCCTCGACCGTCCGCTGCGCCCGTTCGATCGACTTGGTGACCATCTTCGACTCGAGCGGCTGGTCGTCGGGGAAGGCGCCGTCCATCACCCGGCTCATGAGGCCGGTGGCGAAGAGGCGCATGAGGTCGTCCTCGAGCGACAGGTAGAAGCGGGTCTCCCCCGGGTCGCCCTGGCGCCCCGAGCGACCCCGCAGCTGGTTGTCGATCCGGCGACTCTCGTGCCGCTCGGTGCCGAGCACGTAGAGCCCGCCGGCCTCTCGGACCTCCAGGCCCTCGGCGCTGCACTGCTCGCGGTAGCGGGCCAGCAGCGTCTCGAACCGCTCGGGGTCCTCGGCCCGGTTGCGCGCCTCGGCCGCCAGCTCCTGGTCGGCGAGCTCCTCGGGGTTGCCGCCGAGCAGGATGTCGACGCCGCGGCCCGCCATGTTGGTGGCGACGGTGACCGCCCCGGGGCGACCGGCCTGGGCCACCACGTGGGCCTCCCGCTCGTGCTGCTTGGCGTTGAGCACCGAGTGGG
>VGBI01000144.1 GCA_016870595.1 Actinomycetota bacterium | reverse complement strand
GAGTCGGCGGACATCCCCGACCCGCTCTTCCCGGAGTCGCTCTTGCCGGAGTCGCCTCCGAAGCAGCCGGTGAGCACGAGGGCCGAGACCGCGCCGAGGGCGAGGGCGGTGACGACGGGACGACGGCGCATGGGGACTCCTCCGTGGTCGCGGGTGCGAGCGCCCTGGACACTACTGAGCCCGGGCCCCCGGGTGGTGGCAGGGCCATGCACGCCGTCGCCGAACCGCGACCGAACCGACGACCGCGCGCGACTTGCGCCGTCGATCCTCCTCGCATCACCCACGACGGGACGGGAGGATCGCCATGGCGCAGTGGGACCGGCACCGGGTGCTCGCGGTCGGGGCCCACCCCGACGACATCGAGCTCGGGTGCGGCGCCACGCTCGCGGTGCACCGGGCCCGCGGCGACGAGATCACCCTGCTCGTGCTGACCACGGGCGAGCTCGGGGCCGGCCCCGGCGTCGCCCGGGTCGACGAGCAGGAGGCCGCCGCCTCGCGGCTCGGGGCCACGCTGGTGCGGGGAGGCCAGGCCGACGGGCACGTCAACGAGGGACGGCCCACGGTCGAGGTGATCGAGTCGGTGCTGCGTGAGGTGCGCCCGGGCGTTCCGGCACATGGCCGCCGAGGTCGTGGCCCGGGAGCGGGCCCTGCGGGCCCAGGTGTCGCGCCTGCAGGTGGTGATCGACCGCACCAAGGTCGACCAGGAGATCGCCGAGATCACCGACACCGACTTCTTCCAGGGCCTCGAGCGTCGGGCCGAGGCCCTGCGCGGCCGGGCCGTCTGCCGAGCCGCCTGCCGAGCCGCCGGGAGGTCCCGACCGGTAGCGGTGGGCCTCAGGCGACGGTGCCGGCGGCGCGCAGCGCGGCGATCCGGGCGTCGTCGTAGCCGAGGAGGGTGCGCAGGATCTCGTCGGTGTGCTCCCCGGTCGAGGGTGCCGGCCCCATCGGGCCCCGGGGCGCGTCGGCCTTGATCGGCGTGCCGAGCAGGCGCAGGGGCCCGGCCACCGGGTGGTCGTGCTCGACGATGTCGGCCCGGGCCACGAAGTTCGGGTCCTCGGGCAGCTCGGCCACGCGGTGCACGGGCGCGCCGGGCACGTCGACCTCGAGCAGGAAGTCGACCCACTCCTGCTGGGTGCGGGTGGCGAAGATCGCCGCGAGCTCGCGGCGCAGTGCGACGTCGCCGCTCGCGTGCTCCCCGAACTCCTCGCCGAGGTCGCCCTCGAGCAGGTCGGTGCGGCCGAGGGCGGTGCAGAACTTCACGAAGAAGTGACGTTCCGACGCCTGGAACAGGATGGTGCGGCCGTCGGAGGTGTCGTAGTACTGGTAGCGCACGGCCTCGCGCATCGACGCCGGGGGTGGCGTGTCGGGCGTGAGCGCGCCGCTCATCACTGCGTCGAGCGCACCCGCGCTCCACGCCACTGCGGCGTCGGCCTGGGCGACGTCGAGGAACGCGCCCTCGCCGGTGGCCCGGGCCCGGGTGACCGCGGCGAGCACGCCGAGCGCGGCGTAGAGGCCGCCCGCCTGCGTGCCGATGTCGCGGTACGCCGACGGGATCGCCGGGAAGCCGTCGTCGGTGCGCTCGGGAAGGGCGAGCCCCGCGTAGGCGTCGTAGGCCACGCCGTGGGTGGCGAGGTCACGGAACGGCCCGGTCTGGCCGAAGCCCGACGTCGCGCAGAACACCAGCGCCGGGTTGACCTCGCGCAGGCGGTCGTAGCCGAGGCCCCGCTTGGCCAGCGCGCCGGCCCGCATCCCCTCGAGCACGACCTCGGCGTCGCGGACGAGATCGAGGAAGATCTCGGCGCCCTCGTCGGTGCGCAGGTCGAGGGCGATGCTGCGCTTGCCCCGGTTCCAGCGCAGGTGCAGGAACGACAGCCCACCCTTGCGCACGTAGCCCACCGAGTGCGTGTAGTCGCCCCGGCCGGGCATCTCGACCTTCACGACGTCGGCCCCGAGGTCGGCGAGGTGCATCCCGACCATGTTGGGGGCGAGGATCGCGACCTCGATCACCCGCAGGCCGTCGAGCAGTGGCGCGTTCACCGTGGGTCCCACCTCTCCGGACGGGCCGACACGGCGGTCGGCGTGGCCGGACTCTTGCACAGGGGCCGGGCGGGCCGCCGGGTCAGGCGAGGTCGCAGAACGCGGTGGTGGTCGACGTGGTGGGGGCGGCGGTGATCGCGGCCGTGGTCACCGCGGCCACCGGACGGCCCATCGGCGGCATGGGCCGGCCGGCGTCGCCGGTCACGGTGGCGGGCGTACCTGCGAAGCACCCGATGATGTACGGGAACGCGTCGGTCACGTAGTAGCGGTAGGTGCCGTCGACGGTGGTGCCGTTGCAGGCGTCGAGGGTGGTGGCGTCGCCCGCCTGCCACGCGTAGGCCCGCCACACCTGGCTCGTGGGGTCGCCGATGCGCTGATAGCCGGAGCGGTAGCGGCCCTGGGGGTTGGAGTAGATCGGGAAGCCGTCGAGCGCGAACCCGACGATGCGCTCGTCGAGCGCGCAGGCGTCGGTGGTGGTGATCGCGTGGTAGTGGTACTCGGCGTTGGGACCGGTGTGGCCGGTGCACGCGTCGAGGATGCCGTTGTGCACCGGGTCGCCGAACGCGGTCGCGGGTGGGACCGCACCCTCGGTCGGCCCGTAGATGGGGATGCCGGTCACGCTGAAGCCGAGGGTGCCGAGCCGGTTCTCGATCGAGAGGGGCGTGGGGGTGCGCGTCGGCGTGAGGGTGACGGTCCACTCGAAGCTCTGGGCCCGCAGCGGGTTCGGCGTCTTGGGTGTGAACCGGTAGGAGATCATCCCGTTGGAGTGCATGGTCAGCGCGGTGTCCGAGCAGCTGACCGACACCTGCGGGCGCTCGTAGCCGGCGCCCGCGCCCTCGGTAGTGCTCAGGTCGGGGAAGCGGTAGGCGGCCGG
>VGBI01000143.1 GCA_016870595.1 Actinomycetota bacterium | reverse complement strand
GAACGCGTCGCCGGACACCCGGTGGAGACGATGGGACTCGAACCCACGACCCCCTGCTTGCAAAGCAGGTGCTCTCGCCAACTGAGCTACGTCCCCGGCCCGATCAGCGTACCGGTGACCGTCCCGGCCGGGCCTCCGACGCCCGCCGGATGCGGCCGTCACGGGATGTGCGTCGCATCGCACTGATGACCCTTGCCGCAAACGCGGGACCGCCTCGGGGACCCGGTCCGCGGCGACGCTGGTCCACCTCGAGTCCCGGGCGCCGCCGCTGCTCGCCCGGTACCCGAAGGTCCCCACGGGGAAGCCTTGCGGTGGGTTGGCCGGTCCACGGCTCACCGTGCTCGCAACGGGCGCGTTCCACCAGGGCCCGACCGTGTGGGAGCCGACCCAGCGGGGCATGCTCGACATCGGGCGCTCGGTCGACCTCCGGCCGGCGATCGAGCGGATCGTGCAGGGACTGGTCGAGATCCCCGGGTCCGGATCCCCGGACCCGGTCCCCACGACGCTCAGAATGCAGCGGTGACCGACCTTGCGATGCCGCCGGGTGATCCGGTGCCCACCGCGCCGGACGTGCCGCCGGACGCCATCGGGCGGCGCCGCTCCCGGACCTGGTTCCGGGGCCGTTCGTACGCCGCCGGCGTGCACCTGGAGGCGTTCTTCGTCAGCGCTGCGCTCGGCGTGATCTTCAACCGGGTCTTCCTCATCCTCACCGGATACCCCCAGATCGGCAACGCCACCCTGCACATCAGCCACGCGATCTGGGGGGCGCTGGCGATGATGGCTGCGCTCGCCCTCTACCTGGCCTTCCTGTCCCCGAGCCTGCGGGGCTTCATCTCCGTGTTGGGGGGCCTGGGCTTCGGATGGTTCGTCGACGAGTTGGGCAAGTTCATCAGCCGTGACGTCGACTACCTGTTCCAGCCCGCGCTCTCGGTCATCTACTGCGTGTTCATCGGGCTGTTCTTCTGGTTCCGGTATCTGGCCTCCCGACCGCCCGACGCCGACGACGCCGTCCTCAACGCCCTGGCCGCGCTCCAGTCGGCCCGGCTCGGGGTGCTGACCGAGGCCGATCGCGATCTGACGCTGCACCGCCTCGACGAACTGGCGGACGGCACGCCGCTGATGCGGGAGGTCCGGGCCCTGCTCACGACCACGGTCCCCTCACCCCCGCTTTCGTCCTCCCGCATCCAGCGGTGGGGCAACGACCTGCGGCTGCGGTACGGGGCGTGGACCGAACGGCCGTCGTTCGTGCCCCTGGTGGCGGCACTCTTCGGGGTGCTCGCCGTGGCCGTCGTCGCGAGTGTGCTCGCCGACGCGTTCACTGCGCGCGGCACCACGTACTCCACGTGGGTCGGTGCGGGTGCCGCCGCGGTGTACACGGTGCTCCTCGTGATCGGCGTGGTCCGCCTGCCCCGGGACCGGGCGATGGCGTTCCGGTGGTTCAACCGGGCCGTGCTCGTGTGGATCCTGGTCATCCAGGTCTTCCGCTTCGACCGCCTGCAGTTCGTCGCCGTCGCCGGGCTGCTCGTCAGCCTCGGGATCTGGGGGCTGCTGCGCTCGGCCATGGCGATCGAGGAGCGCCGAGCGACGCAGTGACGTCGGCCCGCCGACGCAGGCCTGCCGCTCATCGGGGCGCGACACCCTCGAACGCGGCTGCAGTGATCCCCCGCCGCGCGAGCTCGGCGAGGAACGGCACGGGATCCGTCACGGCCCCGAGCCGGTGGCGGCCGGTCGGCGCCGCCAGACCCACGGTCGCGTCGCCGGCGAGGCCGAGGGCCGCAACGGCCAGCACCGCCCCGCTCACCACCGCGGTGCGGTCGACCACGCCGTACACCACGGACCGGGTCGCCCCGGCCCGACGACCCGTCACCTCGACCCGGGCGGCCCCCCACCCGCAGTCCTTCGGGTCACGGCCGAACCCCCGCCGGAGCCGCCCGGTCGTGGGCGGCACCCCCAGACGGGAGGTCACGAGGCGGGCGGCCGGGACGGCGGCGGCGCCGGCCTCGACCCCGTCGTGCACCAGCCGGCACTCCCGGGCCTCGATCGGCTCCGGGAACCACAACAGCTCCGGGCCCCCGGACGGTACCGGGCACCACCCCCCGTCACGCCACTCGCCGGTCGGCTCCTTGCGCGCGTCGCGGGTCGCCTCGACGCAGGCGGGACCGGCGGCCCCGACCCGGGCGACGTGCACTGCGTCCACCTCGTCGAGGTCGGCCGCAGCGTGACGGGCGAGCACGTCGGTGAGACCGGGACCCAGGCCACAGCCGGTGACAAGCGGGATGCGCCGGCTGCGGGCCTCGTCGCCGAGGGGCCCGAACCCGCAGTCGACCACGGTGGCCACGGGCACTGCGGCCTCGAGCGCTGCGCGCACCCAGCGGTGGGCCTCGGGATCTGGGACGGCGACCGCGACGGCCGTGGTTCCCTCGGGGAGCGCGGGCACCCCCACGCGGGCCCCCGACAGCACCGAGGCTCGGTCGCCCAGCGCGCCGACCATCGCCGAGGCGCGGTCCTCCGAGCGCGCCGCCACCCAGAGCCGCTCGAGGCCGGGTGTGTCGACGAGCTGCCGAGCGGCCCGCACCCCCACCTGCCCCGTGCCCACGAGGAGCACGGCGCTCACCGCAGGTCCGGCCCCTCGAGCGGACGCCAACCACCGGAGGCGGGGACCGCGGCCGGACGACCCTTGGCCCGGACCACCACCCCGGCGAGGAGGGCCATCCCGGCGACGAGCAAGCCGCGGCGAAGGTTCTTCACGCCGCCCAGGTTACGCACGCCGCACCGGGCGGGCGGAGTGGGGCTAGCTGGAATCGAACCAGCGACCTCATCCTTATCAGGGATGCGCTCTAACCGACTGAGCTATAGCCCCGGGGCCCGAAGGCACCAGACCCTACCGCTTGGGCGGGGCCTCCTCCTCTTCCCGGATGACCATCTCGATCCCCCCGAAGAGCTCAGCGAAGATGTTGTAGAGCGACGCCCCGATGATCGAGAGGGCGACACTGATGGCGACG
>VGBI01000142.1 GCA_016870595.1 Actinomycetota bacterium | reverse complement strand
GATCGACGTGGACACCACGTTCTTGCCCGAGCGCAGCAGCGCGGCCATCTCCGCGGCCGCCTCGCGGGGCCGGAGGTCGCCGGTCGCGCAGTGGAACACGACATCGGCGTCGAGTGCGCAGACGGCGTCGAAGTCGTCGGTGGCGAGCACGCCGACGGGCGCGCCGCCGCACAGCTCGCCGGCGTCGCGCCCGACCTTCTCGGGATTGTGGACCCAGAGCCCGACCAGCTCGAGGTCCGGGTGCCCGATGACCGCCCGCAGCGCGTGCATGCCCACGTTGCCGGTGGAGTGCTGGATCACCCGGTACGCCATCGGGGGAATCTTGCACATCCCGGACCGCTCGGGGACCGGGACGGGCTCAGCCCTCGGCGGGCCGGACGTGCGGCGGCCGCAGCACGAGCTCCTCGACCCCGATACCCGGATAGGGGAGCACGGCGAGACAGGTGCGCACGATGACGTCGGCGAGCTCGCCCCCGTCCATCGGGGGCGGGCTGGTGATGCCGACCCGCTCCCACTCGCCCCAGATCTGGGCGAACAGCTCGGGGTCGAAGCCGTTGGCGAACTCGGTCGGGAAGGTCGGGCCGATCACGATCGTGGAGAACCGGATCTCGGGGTGCTCCGTGCGCCAGCCCATCATCAGTTCGTCGAGCGCAGCCTTGCTTGCGGCGTAGGGGACGAGACCGGGGCGGGGCTGACCCACCGAGTCGGACGAGAGCGCACCCACGAACGCACCCGGTGAGAGGTGGGGGAGTGCGGCCTGGACCACCGCGTGCAGGCCCACGAGGTTGGTCTCGAGCACCGCGGCCCACTGGTCGGAGGTGACGTCGCGGAGTCGCTGGAGCGGCGAGATCCCCGTCGCGTAGACGATGACGTCGAGCCCGCCGAGCGCGCCCACCGCCCCCGCGACGATCTCGGCCGCCCCGCCGGGAGCCCGGACGTCGCCGGGCACGGCCACGCCGCCGCGGGCCTCGGCGACCGCCTCGGCGAGGTTCTCGGCCCGCCGGGCCGACAGGGCCACCTGGGCCCCGGCGGCCACGAAGTGCCGGGCCACCGCCCGGCCCACGCCGGCCGAGGCCCCCACCACGAGGACTCGGGTCTCGTCCATCGTCTCCCTCCCGAACCTCCGGGATCTCCGGGACCTCCCGGATCCCGATCCTCCGGACGCCGGAGACTAGGCGGTCGCGTGAGCGGCGAGGTCGCCGAGGTCGGTGCCGCCGCCGTGGGCGTGGCGGCGGTCCATCGACCGGATCGCCACGTCGTGGCCGGGCGACTCGGCCCGTAGCGCCGCGACCGTGGCCCGTTCGCGGGGCCGGTGCGCGAACGGGTCGAACGAGTACCAGCGCATGGCGTTCTCGTGGGTCATCCGGTCGATCTCCGCGTCGGGGACGCCCGCGCAGGCCGCGAGGAGGGTCTCGCCCGGGGTCGGCCAGGTGGAGTCGGAGTGCGGGTAGTCGAGCTCCCAGCAGATGTTGTCCATCCCGACGTGGTGGCGGGTCGCCACGCCGAAGGGGTCGGCGATGAAGCAGGTGAGGAAGTGGCGGCGGAACACGTCGGACGGCAGGTCGTCACCGAAGTCCTGGCCGGTCCAGGCCCGGTGCATGTCGTAGGTCCGGTCGATCCGGTCGAGGAAGTAGGGGATCCAGCCGGTGCCCCCCTCGGTGAGCGCGAACTTGATGGCGGGGAACTGCTTGAGGACGCGGGACCAGAGGATGTCGGCCGCCGCGGTGGAGATGTTCAACGGCTGCAGCGTGATCATCACGTCGACCGGGGCGTCGGGGGCGGTCACGACCAGCTGGCCCGACGAGCCGAGGTGCACCGACACCACGGTCTCGGTGTCGCACACCGCGGTCCACAGGGGGTCCCAGGACTCGTCGTGGTAGCTCGGGAAGCCGAGCGGGAGCGGGTTCTCGGTGAACGACAGGGAGTGGCAGCCCTTGGCCGCAACGCGGTGCACCTCGGCGGCGGCGGCCTCGGCGTCCCAGAGCGGGGTCATCGCCATCGGGATGAACCGGTCCGGGTACTGCCCGCACCACTCGTCGAGCACGAAGTCGTTGTAAGCCCGGATGAGCGCGAGGGCGAGCTCCTTGTCGGGGTGGGCCGAGAAGAGCCGACCGGAGAACCCGGGGAAGCTCGGGAAGTTCATCGACGCGAGCACGCCGGCCGCGTTCATGTCCTTCACGCGCTCGTGCACGTCGTAGCAGCCGGCTCGCATCTCGTCCCACGCGGTCGGCTCCACCCCGTACTCGTCCTTCGGGCGACCGGCGACGGCGTTGAGCCCGACGTTGGGGATCACGGCGTCGCCGAAGACCCAGACGTCGTCGCCCGCCTCGGTGTGCACGACCCGGGGCGCCCGGTCGCGGAACCGCGCCGGCAGGTGGTGGTCGAAGAGGTCGGGGGGCTCGACCAGATGGTCGTCCACGCTGATCAGCACGAGGTCGTCGACGTGCACGGTGCACCTCCGGACTGCGTCGGGGCGGGTCGTGGAGCGGGTGACGGGAATCGAACCCGCATGACCAGCTTGGAAGGCTGGGACTCTGCCATTGAGCTACACCCGCGAGCGTTCGCACGCTACGCCGTCGGGGAGGGGGGATTTGAACCCCCGACCGCCTGCCCCCAAAGCAGGTGCGCTACCACTGCGCCACTCCCCGGTGGCCTGCGAGCCTACGCGGGGCCGGTGGTGGATCCCGGCGGGGTCAGTCGGTCGCCCAGACGCACCGGTCGGTGCCGGCGCAGAGGTCGCAGGCCGGACCACCGTCGGCGTGCTCGGTGCACTGGGCCAGGCGGCCGCGCACGACCTCCTGCATCAGGGGGTGGAGGCCGACCGGGGCGGTCACCAACATCGCCACGCCGGGGTGCCGGGCTGCAGCCGCGTCGACCAGGGCCGGGATGTCGCGCTCCCAGTGCTTGCCCGGGAACAGGAAGTACGGCATGACCAGCACCCGGTGGGCCCCGGCCGCGACCACACGGTCGACCGCGTCGGCCACGGTCGGCTCGGCCAGCTCCATGTGGGCGGCTGCGACCGCGACGTAGGCGCCGCCCGCCGCCTCGGCGAAGCCGGCCACGAACTCCTCGTGCATGGCGTTGGACGCCGCCCGCCGCGAGCCGTGGTCGA
>VGBI01000141.1 GCA_016870595.1 Actinomycetota bacterium | reverse complement strand
GGCGCAGACCCAGCGGATCGAACGCCCGCGAGGCCCCGGTCACCGGACGGCCTCGAGCTCGTCCCACAGGTCCTCGGGCACCGAGACCGTCGCCCAGGCCACGTCGTCGGCAACCTCCTCGGCCGATCGGGCTCCCACCAGCACGCTCGACACGGGCTCGTGGCGCAGCGCCCACTGCAGCGCCGCGGCCCCCAGCGGCACCTCGGCTCGGGCGCAGGCGTCCCGCAGCCGTTCCACCCGGGCGGCGACCTCGGGCGGCACCGCCCCGTAGTCGTACGTGGCCCCTGGACCGGGATCGACCAGCACCCCGCTGTTGAACACCCCGCCGACCACCACGCCCACCCCGGCTGCGGCGCAGTGGGGCAGGAGCACCTCGTCGGCGGAGCGGTCGAGCAGCGTGGACCGGCCGGCGACCAGGACCAGGTCGAGGTCGACGCGCTGCACGAACCGGTCCAGCATCTGCCACTGGTTCATGCCGACGCCGACGGCCCGCAGGATCCCCTCGTCGCGCAGGCGCAGCAGCGCCGGCAGCGCCTCGTCGAGGGCCTGGTCCTCGTGGTCGTCGGGATCGTGCAGCAGGGCGACGTCGAGGTGGTCGGTGCCGAGCCGCTCCAGGCTCTCATCGAGCGAGCGGCGGATCCCGTCGGCGGAGAGGTCGAAGACCGGCTCGACCGTGCTGGCCTCGTCGCCGTCGGGGAGGGCGAAGATCGACGAGACCCCGCCGCCGGCCGGGCGCAGCAGGCGACCGACCTTCGAGCACAGCGCGTAGTCGTCGCGCCGGCGCCCGGCCAGCGCCCGTCCGAGCCGGCGCTCCGACAGCCCGTGCCCGTAGAGGGGGGCGGTGTCGAAGAAGCGGATGCCGGCCTCCCACGCCGCGTCGACCGTGGCGGTCGCGCTGGCGTCGTCGATGGCCTCGTAGAGGTTCCCGATCGGGGCGCAGCCGAGGCCGATCCGGGTGACCTGCACCCCTCGCGACCCGAGCGGGGCGGTGTCCGGCCCGGCGGTCACGCGGCGCCGCTCCCGGCGAGGGGCCCGGCGGCGGGCGACGCGAGGCCGAGGCCCACAGCCAGGCGGTCGGCGATGGTGCGCAGGTCGCCGGACAGGCGCGCCAGGGTGGCCTCGTCGGCTCGTGGGGCCAGCAGCGTGAAGCTGGCGGCCATCGGCGCCTCGCCGGTCGGCGCGGGCACGGCCACCGCGACGCACACGACGCCTTCGATCACCTCCTGGCGGTCGAACGCGATCCCCTCGGCGCGCACGGCGTCGATCTCGCGGACGAGCGCCCGGCGGGACGTGATCGAGTGCGGGGTGAGGCGGGGCAGGTCGTCCACGGCCCCGAGCCGGGCGGCCAGCTCCTCGTCCGGCAGGGCGGCGAGCATCGCCTTGCCGGTGGCGGTGCAGCTGGCGGGCAGCGCCCGACCCGGCGAGGACGCCAACCGGACCGGCTCGGTGCCGTCGCGCCGGGCCAGGTAGACGACGTCGAGGCCGGTGCCCAGCTGGGCGAGCTGCGCCGTCTCCCGAGCGCTCACCCCGGGCCTCGAGCACGCCTCGAGGAACAGGCCGACCTGGTCGACCGATGACAGGTAGGCGGCACCCAGCTGGGCCAGCTTGGAGCCGAGCGCGTAGCCGCCGGGGACGGCTCGCACCAGGTGCTCGTCGGCGAGCGCGCCGCAGAGGTTGGCCACCGACGACTTGGGCAGGCCCAGCGACCGGGCGATGGCGCTGATGCCCTGCGGCTCGTCGGCGGCGGAGAGCAGTTCCAAGATGGCGAGGGCGCGCGTCACGGCCGGGGCCAGCGACCGTCCCTCGTTCACCGCCACACGCTGCCGGTCGGGTAGGTCAGCGCGTCGATCGACGCCGGCCAGAGGTCGGCGGAGTAGCCGGGCAGCTCGGGCAGCAGGTAGCGGCCGCCGCGGACCACCGCCGGGTCCACGAAGTGCTCGTGGAGGTGGTCGGCGAACTCGGTGGTGCGGTCCTCGAGCGATCCGCTGACGCACACGTAGTCGATCGCGGAGAGGTGGCGGACGAACTCGCAGAGGCCGAACCCGCCGGCGTGCGGGCACACCGGGACCCCGGCGTTCGCGGCGAGGAGGAGCACGGCGAGCACCTCGTTGACGCCCCCGAGCCGGCAGGCGTCCACCTGGCAGTAGTCGATGGCCTCCGCGGCCAGCAGCTGCTTGAACACCACCCGGTTCGCCGCGTGCTCCCCGGTGGCCACGCCGACCGGCGCCACCGCCCGGCGGATGGCGGCGTGGCCGAGCACGTCGTCGGGGCTGGTCGGTTCCTCGATCCAGCGCAGGTCGAACGGCTCGAGGTGGCGCATCCACTCGATGGCCTCGGGGACCTCCCACACCTGGTTGGCGTCAGCCATGAGCGGGAGGTCGCCGATCTCCTCGCGCATGACCTCGCACCGGCGCACGTCCGAGGCCACATCGATGCCGACCTTGGTCTTGAACGCCGTCCAGCCCTCGGCGATTGCGGCGCGGCACCGCTCCCGCACGGTCTGCTCGGAGTAGCCGAGCCAGCCCGCGGAGGTCAGGTAGGCGGGATAGCCGTCGCGCTCGAGCTCGGCGATGCGCGCCTCGCGCCCGGGGACCTGCGCCTGGAGCAGGTCGAGCGCACGGTCGCGGTCGAGCACGTCGGTGAGGTAGCGGAAGTCCACGGCGTCCACGAACTGCTGCGGGGTGAGGTCGGCGACCAGCCGCCACAGCGGCTTGCTCTCCTCCTTGGCCCACAGGTCCCACACGGCGTTGACGATGGCGGCGGTGGCCAGGTGGATGACGCCCTTCTCGGGGCCGAGCCAGCGCAGCTGGCCGTCGTTGGTGAGGCGGCGCCAGAAGCCGGCGCCGTCGCCCACCACCTCGGCGAGCGGTCGACCCGCCACCAGCGGGGCCAGCGCCTCGATGGCCGCGCAGCACAGGTCGTTGCCGCGGCCGATGGTGAAGGTCATCCCGACGCCCTGGTGGGGACCGTCGGTCTCGAGGATCGCGTATGCGCCGGAGTAGTCCGGGTCCTGGTGCACGGCGTCGGACCCGGCGAGGGTGATCGACGTCGGCGCCCGGACGTCGAGGGTGCGGATGCCCGTGATGCGGGTCATGCCCGGCTCCCCCCATCGGTCCCATCCCCGTTCAACATGCTGAACGCCGTTCCACATGCTAGCCAGGTGCGGCCCCCATCCGCAATGATGGCGTGT
>VGBI01000140.1 GCA_016870595.1 Actinomycetota bacterium | reverse complement strand
ACCTCCGGCCCGCGAGGCGGCCGCGGAGATGGCCGCGCTGCTGCGCTCGGGCAAGAACGTGGTGTCCACGTCGATCGTCTCGCTGCTGCACCCGGCGTCGGCCGCTCCGGCGATCGTGCGGATGCTCGAGGACGCGTGCACCGAGGGCGGGACGTCGTGCTTCACCTCGGGCATCGATCCCGGCTTCGCCAACGACCTCATCCCGCTCACGCTCACCGGCATGTGCGCCCGGGTCGACGCCGTACGGATCGCCGAGATCCTCAACTACGACACCTACGACCAGCCCACCGTCCTGTTCGACACGATGGGCTTCGGTCGGCCGATGGACCACGTGCCGCTCCTGCTGCTGCCCGGCGTGCTCGGGGTCGCGTGGGGCCCCGCCGTCCGCCTGCTCGCCGACGGTCTCGGCGTGACGGTCGAGCGCATCGAGGAGTCGTTCGAGCGCCTCCCCGCCCCTGAGTCGTTCTCGATCGCGGCCGGACCGATCGAGGCCGGCACAGTCGCGGCGCTGCGGTTCGAGGTCGTCGGCATCGTCGACGGGGCGCCGCGGATCGTGATCGAGCACATCACCCGGCTCCGCGACGACCTCGCACCCGACTGGCCCGACCCGCCCGCCGGCGGGGGCTACCGGATCGACGTCACCGGGTCGCCGTCGTTCCACCTCGAGCTGTCGATGACCGGCGCGGACGGTGACCACAACGCCGGGGGCCTCCTCGCGACCGCCATGCGGTTGGCCAACGCGATCCCGGCGGTGTGCGCCGCACCCCCAGGTCTGCTCACCCCGTTCGACCTGCCGCTGCTCACCGGTCGCGGCCTGATGCGCTGAGGCGTCCCATGCTCGTCGACCGCTTCCGTCTCACCGACCGGGTCGCCGTCGTCACCGGCGCCGGGCGCGGCATCGGGGCGGCGTGCGCCCGGGCCCTCGCCGAGTTCGGGGCCGACGTCGTGCTCACCGCCCGCACCGAGTCACAGCTGCGCGAGGTCGCGGCCGCCGTCGAGCGGCTCGGCCGGCGAGCTCTCGTCGTGCCGGGCGACGTGAGCGACCTGAGCACGATCCCGGCGCTCGTCGACGCCACCGTGGCCGAGTTCGGCCGTCTGGACGTGGTCGTCAACAACGCCGGTGGCTCGATGCCCCAGCCGTTCCTCGACACGTCGGTCAAGGCGTTCGAAGGCGCGTTCCACTTCAACGTCACCACTGCGTTCGCGCTCACCCAGGCGGCGACCCCCCACCTGCTCGAGCACGGGCACGGCGCAGTGGTGAACATCTCGTCGGTAATGGGTCGGGTCCGCGACCGCGGCTTCGCGGCGTACGGCACCGCCAAGGCCGCGCTCGCCCACCTCACCCGGCTGCTCGCCGCCGACCTCGCGCCGCGGGTACGGGTGAACGCGATCGCCGTGGGCTCGGTGGCCACGTCGGCGCTCGAGCTCGTGCTGACCAACGACGCGCTGCGCACCGAGATGGTCGACAAGACCCCGCTGAAGCGCCTCGGCGAGCCCGAGGACATCGCCCTCGCCGCGCTGTACCTCGCCTCCGACGCCGCCGGATTCGTGACCGGCAAGGTCTGGGAGGTCGACGGCGGGATCGAGGCCGCGAACCTCGGCCTCGGGCTGCCCGACCTCTGAGCCCCACCGCCGGTTCGCCGACCCCTGACCTGCGACCCGTCGGTAGCATGGGACCGAGGCGCTCGTAGCTCAGGGGACAGAGCGGCGGACTTCTAATCCGTTGGCCGGAGGTTCGAATCCTCCCGGGCGCACACCGGGTGGCCGACCCGCCCCGGCGGGTATCATCACTATTTCCTGGTGGCCGTAGCTCAGTTGGCTAGAGCGCCGGGTTGTGGTCCCGGAGGTCGGGGGTTCGAAACCCCTCGGTCACCCCACTCAGGTGCGTCCCACGTGCCCGCTCGCGCGGCCGTGGGACGTACTTGTCGTGTCCGCCGCCCTAAGCGGCGACCTGCTCCTTGCCCAGCATCGTGCGCAGAGCGATCTCGAGCTCGGTGTGCCCGAACGCATAGCCGGCCTCTTCGAGCTTGGCGGGCAGCACGCGCTGGCCTTCGAGCAGCAGTGACTGCACGAGCTCGCCGCCGTAGCGGAGCTTGAGCGGCAGCAGAGGCGTGGGGATCGCGGTCGGGCGGCCGAGCACCTTGCCCATCGTGGCGGTGAACTCGGCGTTGGTCACCGGGTTGGGCGCGGTGAGGTTGACCGGCCCGCCCATCGACGCGTCGTCGATGATCCTCCGGATCGCACCCACCTCGTCGTCGAGGGTGATCCAGGGCATGTACTGGGTGCCCTTGCCCAGACGACCGCCCGCCCCCAGCTTGAACGGCAGGAGCAGCTGCTTGAGCACCCCACCCGACGGGTGCAGAACCAGGCCGGTGCGGATCCAGGCGACCCGCAGGCCCGCCTCGGCTGCGGGGCGGGCGGCATCTTCCCAGGCCACGCAGACGTCGGAGAGGAAGCCCTGTCCGGGACCGCTGTCCTCGGTGAGCTCCTCGTCACCCCGGTTGCCGTAGTAGCCCACGGCCGAGGAGGTCACGAAGACCGCCGGCGGCTTCTGGAGCGCGGCCAGGGCCCCGCTCAGCAGGCTGGTGGTGGTGAGGCGGCTCTGCAGGATCTCGTCCTTGCGTTCGTCGGACCACTTCTTGTCGCCGATGCCGACCCCGCCGAGGCTGACCACGGCGTCGACGCCCTCGAGGCCCAAGGCGTCGATCCGGGCCTCGGCGGGGTCCCAGGCGATGGTGTCGCCCGACGACCCGGCCGGGCCGGAGCCCTTGGAGTCGGGCCGCACCATCCGGATCACCCGGTGACCATCGGCTTCGAACGATCGGCGGAGCGCCGACCCGATGAACCCGCTCCCACCTGCGATGACCACGTCCATGGCGCTCCTCTCCTACGGCTGCGCTGGTGTCGTCATTGTCCCGTCTCCTGACCTCGGAGATCGGAACCGCCGGTTACGATAGGCCATTCCAGCGCCTCTAGCTCAACTGGTCAGAGCAAGTGACTCTTAATCACTAGGTTCAGGGTTCGAGTCCCTGGGGGCGTACCGACTCTTGTACTTCCCGCACTTCCCTCCACCGCCCGGCCCATCTCGTGGCCGTGAATCCCCCTGGAGGGACTTCCTTGCAACAAGTTGCACCCGCGGCCGTACTGGCCCGTCTCAGTGCCCGCGAGCTCGGCGTCTTCACCGGTCGGGCGGCCGTCACTGCCGGGGTGACCCGCAAGCAGATCGCCCACCT
>VGBI01000139.1 GCA_016870595.1 Actinomycetota bacterium | reverse complement strand
CTCGCCGGGATCCTGCTCACCGTCACCGGCGCCACCACGCTCTTCGCGGTGAACGCGACGACCTTCGTCGTCTACCTCGTGCTCCTCCGGACCCTGCGCCCCCGTCCGACGACCGCGCACGCCACCGACGGGAGCTGGCTGCACCAGTACCGAGCGGCGATCGCCTACGTCCGGGCGCGCCCCGGCATCGTGGCCCTGCTCGGCATCGGGGTGATCGGCGCCTGCTTCGGGCCCTCGCTCAGCTTCCTCGTGCCCGGCATCGCGGCGCGCTTCGGCGCGGGCGCCGGGGGGACCGGAGCGCTCGCCACCGCCTACGGGATCGGGGCGATCCTCGGCGCGACGGCGATCGTGCGGACGGGGGACCGGATCCCCCGGGCGACCGCCACCCGGCTCGGCTACGTGGGCTTCGGGGTGGGCGAGATCGCGGCGATGGGCACCCGGTCGCTCGCGGTCGGGCTCGTCGCCTTCGTCGTCGCCGGCGTGGGGTACAGCCTGTGGCTGACCTCGATCGGCACCGCGTTCCAGGTGCAGATCACCGACGCCTTCCGGGGCCGGCTCACCGGCTTCTACATCGCCGCGGTGGTCGGCGGCACCCCCGTCGGGGCGGTCCTCGGCGGCTGGCTCGGCGACCGGGTCGGCCTCGGCCCGGTGTTCGTGGCCTACGGCACCATCCTCCTGCTGCTGGCCACCCTGGGCGCCCGGCGGCTGCGCTTCGGCCTGCTCGACCGGGCGACGCCTCTGCCCGACTGACCGCAGGCGGACCGGCCCGGGACCGGCCCAGGACTTTGGTCCGTGGCGTCGGACCTTCGAACCGGCCTGACTCTCGCCGTGGTCCGACGCCTCCGCACCCTCACCGTCCTCCTGAGCGCGTCCGCCGTGGCCGTCGTCGGGGTCACCCCGGGTGGGGCCCAGTCCCGCGGTGCCTGCGTCGTCACCGTCAACGGCACCCCGACGACCCGGGCCGACACCCCCGGCCGGGCGAGGTCCAGGTGGACGACTACACGCCGTTCGGCGTCGGTCTGTACCAGGTCGAGGGGATGAGCTCCGGGGCGGCCCCGTGCTCGGGCTGGGCCTACGTACGGATCACCGGGCCGTTCCCTCTCGCCACCGTCGCCGTCCTCGCCGGGGTGGGGATCGTCGGGGCGTTGACCGCGCTGCGCCCGTCGTGGGCGCGCTGGTGGGCCTCGCGCTGGGGTGGCCGCGCAGCGGGTCGGCCGCGCCCGTCGCGATGGTCGAGGAGCCCACGCCGGTCGGCGGTGACGGGCCCGCCTGACCCGACCCCGACCGGGCGTCAGCCGCGCGCGGTCGCGACGGTGAGCAGCGGGAGGAGCCGGTCCGGTACCGGCACCGGCCGGACCGGGACCCCGCTCAGGAAGACCCCCTGCACGGTGATCAGGTCGGACCCCTGCAGGGTCATGAGCGCGCCGGTCGTCGGCATGGCCAGGGTCCGCGTCCGGCCCGCCACCGGCTCGATGCCCGGCATCCTCTGGAGACCGCGGTAGGCGGCCTTGCCGCCCGTGAACATCAGGCGCGCCGACACCGTGCCCGCCGGGGCGGTCGGCCCGGCCGCGACCGACCAGTTGCACTCGACCGACGCCGCGGTCCGGGTGCCCGGGGTCGGGGCGCCCACGACGGCACCGTCGAACTCCTTCGCGATCTCGCTCGCCTTGAGCAGCGTGCAGGCGTCGGGGGGCCGCGCCGCGCCCGCCGTGCCGGCACCGAACCCACCCACGGCGCCCAGGGTGGACCCCGCCACGACGACGCCCACCGCCGGCAGCCACCAGCGCGAGATGCGGTTCCGGCGCACGGGACTCCTCAGATCTTCGGGGGTCGGGTTCGGGGTCGGGTTCCGGGGACGGACCGGACCGGGGGGACCGGTGCGTTGCCCATTGTCTCCGATCTGCCTACCCTGCCGCCATGAGCGATGGCGGGCGGGCCCCCGAGGCCCCCGAAGTGGACTTCGACGTGCTGGCCCACCGGACCCTGGCCGCCAACGACGCCGCCTGGGCCGGGCTCCGCGACTGCCCCGTGGCCTGGACCCCGCACAACGGCGGGCACTGGGTGATCAGCGGCTACGAGGCCGTGGCCGAGGCCTTCCGGGACTGGGAGACGTTCTCGTCGGCCCGCACCGACCCGGCGGTATCGTCGATCACCATCAGCGGTGCCCGGCTCCCGCTGCTGGTCCCCGAGGAGCTCGACCCACCCGAGTGGCACCCCATGCGGCGCGTGCTCGCGGCGCTGCTCTCCCCCCAGGCCGCCGAGCGCCTGCGGCCGCGGGCCCGGCACTGGGCGCGCGTCGGCATCGACCGCATCATCGGGTCGGGCCGGGGCGAGCTGGTCGGCGACCTCATCTTCCCGGTGCCCGCCGCCGTCACCCTCGAGTGGCTCGGCTTCCCCGAGGCCGACTGGCCGGTGTTCTCGCACGCCTTCCACGACGCTGCGGCCTACCCGCACGACACCCCCGAGTACCGCGCGGCCGCCGCGGCCGGCGCAGCCGTGCTCGGACGGGTGACCGAGGAGGTCGCGGCCCGGGTGGCCGAGCCCCGCGACGACGGCCTCAGCGCGATCGCGTGCGCCGAGGTCGACGGCGCCCCGATCGCACGGGAGATGGCCGAGGCGCTGGTCTTCATGACCATCGGCGGGGGCGTCGACACCACCAGCGCGCTGGCCAGCGCCGCGGTCCTGCACCTGCACCGCCACCCCGACGACCGGGCCCGGCTGCTCGCCGAGCCCGACCTCTGGGACCCGGCCACCGAGGAGTTCCTGCGCGTCTACCCGCCGGCGCGCACCCACGCCCGCACCGTCACCCGCGACGTCGAGTTCGGCGGCTGCCCGATGCGGGCGGGCGACCGCGTCCTGCTGTCCGAGGTGGCCGCCGGGCGCGACCCCGACGCCTTCCCCGACCCCGACCACTTCGTGATCGACCGCTTCCCCAACCGGCACCTTGCGTTCGGCGCCGGCATCCACCGCTGCCCGGGGTCGCACCTCGCCCGCATCGTCTTCCGCGAGCTCATGGGCGAGCTGCTCGAGCGCATCCCCGACTACCGGATCGTCGAGCCCGACGCGGTGGAGTACCCCAACTGGTCGATGATCGGCGGGTGGGCCGCGCTCCCCGTGGCCTTCACCCCCGGTCCCCGCCTCGGTCCCTGACCCCCGTCCGCACCCCCGACTTCCCCCAGGAGCCCCCATGCGCGTGCACGTCGACGTCGAACGCTGCACCGGCCACGCCCGGTGCTGGTCGGTGGCCCCCGAGGTCTACGAGCTCGACGACCTCGGCTACAACGTCACCGCCGTGAAGGAGGTCCCGCCCGGCCTTGAGGAGCAGGCCCGCAAGGGCGCGCTCGCCTGCCCCGAGCAGGCCATCACGATCGAGGACTGACCGGGCTCGGCGCCCCGACCCGCCCCCACCCCGCCCCCCACCCC
>VGBI01000138.1 GCA_016870595.1 Actinomycetota bacterium | reverse complement strand
TCGTGCGCGCGTCGGGGAGCGACCTCGGGTTCGTCATCGGCCCCAACGGCGAGGAGGCGGTGATCGTCGACGACGAGGGGACGGTGCTCGACCGCAACCAGGCGCTGCTGCTCCTGGTCACCCTGGTGGTGACCCACACCCCGGGGGCCCGGATCGCCTGCTCGGTCTCGACCACCGAGCAGGCCGCCCGGATCGCCGAGGCCCACGGGGCCGAGATGATCTGGGCCCCCACCGGCGCGTCCGGGCTCCAGGAGATCGCGTCGGAGGGCGGGGTCGCCTTCGCCGCCTCGGCCGACGGCAGCTGCCTCTGGCCCGACTTCCTCCCGGCCAACGACGCCAGCGCCACGCTCGCGAAGCTGCTCGACCTCCTGGCCCGCGATGGGCGGCGCTGCTCCGAGATCGTCCGGGGGCTCCCGGCGGTGGCCATCGCCCACGAGATCGTGCCCACCCCCTGGGAGCGCAAGGGCGCCGTGATGCGGGAGCTGGTCGAGCGAGTGCTCCCCGAGCAGGTGGTGCTGGTGGACGGGGTGAAGATCGTGCGCGACGACGGCTGGGTGCTCGTACTGCCCGACCCCGAGGACGCGGCCACCCACGTCGTCGCCGAGGCCGGGACCGACGCGGACGCCCGCCGGGCCGCCGAGGAGTACGCCCGGAGGATCCGCCAGAGCCTGCGCTGAGCGCGCGCGGGCTGGCTACGCTCCCGGCATGGATTACCCCGAGCACCTCAAGTACTCGAACGAGCACGAGTGGGTCGCGGTCGACGGCACCCGGGCCCGGATCGGCATCACCGACTACGCCCAGGACGCCCTCGGCGACGTCGTGTTCGTCAGTCTCCCGGCCGTCGGGACGCCGGTGGTCGCGCACGGCTCGTGCGCCGAGGTCGAGTCGACGAAGTCGGTGTCGGAGATCTACGCCCCGGTGTCGGGCGAGGTGGTCGAGGTGAACGCGGCCCTCGAGACCGCGCCCGAGCAGGTGAACGCGGACCCCTACGGAGACGGTTGGATCTTCGCGGTCGAGCTGCGCGACCCGGCCGAGCTCGACGCGCTCATGGACGCCGCCGCGTACCGCCTGATGGTCGAGGAGGCCTGACCATCCCGACGGCCCCGGCCTGGCGGCTGGTCGACGACCTCGGGACGCGGCGCGACGCCGCCGGACAGATGGCGGCCGACCTCGCGTTGGCCGACACGGTCGCCGCAGGGGGCCCGCCGGGCTTGCGCGGCTACCGCTGGTCCCCGCCGGCCCTGACCCTCGGGCGCTTCCAGTCCGCGACCGACGTCGACCTGGACGCGTGCGCCCGGTGGGGGGTCGAGGTCGTGCCGCGGCCCACCGGTGGGCGGGCCCTCCTCCACGGCGGGGACCTCACCTACGCAGTCGCCCTGCCTCCGCCGGCGGGCGCGGCGGGGACGGTCGACGCCACGTACCGGTGGATCGCCGGGGGCCTCGTCGCCGGGCTGGCCCTCCTCGGGGTGGAGGCGGCGGTCGCCTGTGGAATCGGTCCGGGGAGCGCGGTGTGCCTGGTGACCCAGCAGGGCGCCGACCTGCGGGTCGGGGACCGCAAGGTGTGTGGGTCGGCCCAGGTCCGGCGCCGGGGGGTGGTGCTCCAGCACGGGTCGATCCTGCTCGAGCGGCTCGACTTCGACGAGACCGACCTGGTGGCCGGCGGGGGCGACCGGGAACGGCTCCGGCGGTCCACGGTCACCCTGGGCGAGCTCGGCGCGCCCACCGATCCCCGGGTGGTCTTCGCGGCCCTGGTCCAGGGGTTCCGGGAGGCCCTCGACGTCGACTTCAGGCTGAGGTAGACCTGCGGTGGGCATGCGGTGAGCCCGGGCTGAGCCTGAGGTGGAGGGCGGGGGTTCGGGACGGGGGATCGGGCGGGGGATCGGGTGGGCAGTCGTTGCCCGGCCCCGGCCGGGTCGGTACCCTCGGTTTCGATGCATTGTCGGCA
The DNA here is from genome assembly GCA_016870595.1 of Actinomycetota bacterium. Taxonomy (GTDB): domain Bacteria; phylum Actinomycetota; class Acidimicrobiia; order IMCC26256; family PALSA-555; genus CAIUKV01. Next base: position 1,551 of record VGBI01000138.1, on the reverse strand, counting down.
CTGCGGGCACCGCAACGACCCGGGCGCGAAGTACTGCTCGTCGTGCGGTGCCGCCATCTCCGGCGAATCGGACGAGACCACCCTGCGGTTGGCCGCCCTCGAGGACCGCGAGGCGATCGAGGCCGAGTTCGGCGCCCAGCTGGCCGCCGTGCCGCGCGGCACGGGAGTGCTCGTCGTGCGCCGGGGCCCCGACCGCGGCGCGGTGATCCGGCTCGACCGCGACCGGACCTCGCTCGGTCGGCACCCGGACTCCGACGTCTTCCTCGACGACGTCACCGTCTCGCGCCGCCACGCCGAGATCGCCCGGGGCGCCGGGGGCTACGAGCTCACCGACGTGGGCTCGCTCAACGGCACCTACGTCGATCACGAGCGGGTGGACGCGGCCCGGCTCCGGGACGCCAACGAGATCCAGGTCGGGCGGTTCGTCCTCACGTTCCTGCTGGGGACCGGACCCGCCGGGAACGGGGGGACCACATGAGCGACGGCGGCGACGCCAGCCACTACTCGATCGGGGAGGTCCTCGCCGCGCTGCAGGCCGACTTCCCCGACGTGACCGTGTCGAAGATCCGGTTCCTCGAGAGCCAGGGGCTGATCGACCCCGAGCGGACGCCGTCGGGGTACCGGAAGTTCCGGGCGGCCGACGTCGCCCGGTTGCGGTGGATCCTCACCGAGCAGCGCGATTCCTACATGCCGCTCAAGGTGATCAAGGAGCGGCTCGAGGCTCACGACCCCGCGACCGGTGACCTGCCGGCGCCGTCGGTCGTGGCGGCCGTCGATGCGCCGGTCGATGCGCCGGTCGATGCGCCGGTCGATGCGCCGGTCGATGCGCCGGTCGAACCGCCCGTCAACCCGCCCGGCGTGCCGACGCCTCCGGCGACACCCGTACCGGTTGCCAAGTCCGCGCCTGCGCCGGTCGCGGAGTCCGCGCCCGTGCCGGTCGCGGCGGCGGGACCACCCAGTCGGGCGACCTCCGATCCGGGCGTGCCCGATGCCCCCGCTCCTGCGCCGGCCGCGCCGCCGTCGGTGCCGCCGCGGCGCCGCTCCCGCGAGCTGACCCTGCCGCTCGTGCTCGACGGCGAGCCGGCGGGCGACGAGGACGGGCCCGACAGCTACGACCGGGTCGCGCTCGCGCGCGCCGCCGGCGTGACCGAGGCCGTGCTCGACGAGCTCGAGCGCTACGGGGTGATCAAGGCGTTCCACGACGACGGGATCCGGGCGTTCTTCGACCGCGACGCGCTGGTGTGCGTGCAGGCGGCGACCGCCCTCGCCCGCCACGGCATCCAGCCCCGCCACCTCAAGATGTACGTGCACTTCACCGAGCGCGAGGCGGCGCTGTTCCAGCAGGTCCTCGCGCCCTACCTGCGCCAGCGCAACCCGGTGTCGCGGGGCAAGGTCGACGACACCCTCGGCGAGCTGGTGGCCGAGGCCCGCACGCTGCGCGGGTTGCTCCTGCGGCGCGCCGTCGACGAGGCGCTGGGCGACTGACCACCGCGGGCGGCGGGGCCGACCGGCGGCCCGGTCGGCCCGGTCGGTCCGGTCGGAGGTCCCGGG
>VGBI01000137.1 GCA_016870595.1 Actinomycetota bacterium | reverse complement strand
GTCGCGACGATCTCCGGGTACACGTCGGCGATCGCCGCGGCGGCGTCGTAGACGCCGTCGAACGGCGTGAACGTCACCCCGACGCCCGCGAGGTCGGTCACGGCCGGGTGCCGCGCCGTGCGGGCGAAGCGCACCGGGATCCGGTCGATCTCGGCCCGGGCGGTCGGCAGCACCAGGTCGGCCCCGGCCGGCCCCAGCCCGACCACCACCACCCGGGGCACGGACGGCACGGGTGCGGCTACCGGACGGGGGGCGGGACGACCGGCACCACCGCCACCTGGACCGGCGACCAGCGCCCGTAGACGGGCGCGACCTCGACCCCGGACCGGCGGGCCTCCCGCCGCAGGACCCGCAGCGCGGCCGCTCCCTGGTCGTCGGTGCCCACCAGGCGGCCGAGCGCGGCGAACGCCGCCTGCTGCTCGACGTAGCGGGTGCGGAACGACGCGGGCTGGTCGGCGAACCCGGGGATCTGCCCGGCGGCGGCGCGGGCCAGCTGGCGGTCCTCGGCGACGACCGTCTCGCCCACCCGGCGGAGGAACCGCTCGATCAGCAGCTCGTAGACCGCGAAGGTGGCCACGGTGGCGCCGGCATCGGCCGACACCGCCCCGGCGGTGGTCCGGATCCCGGCCGCCTCGAGGTCGGCCCACTCGGCCAGCTGACCGTCGAGGGCCGACTTCGACACGGTCCGGTCACCGACGCAGATCGCCGCGGCCCCCGGGGTCCCGAGACCCACGGCGACCGCGACCACGGCGACCACCACGGGGATCGCGACGGCGACGACGACGGAACGGGGGCGGGCGCTCATGACGGGCGGGAGCCTACTCAGCCCGACCCGCTCGCCCCGGCCGACCCGGCCGACCCGGCCGACCCGGTCGACCCGGTCGCGTCGGCCACCTCCCGGGGCACGAGCGCCTCGAGCGCATCGGCCAGCTCGGCCGCGGCCCGGTCGGGTGCGCCCGGCCACGGGAGCATGACCTCCTCCGCACCCACCTTCGCCCCGGGGGCCAGGCGCTGGAGCCGCACGGTCTGCGAAGCCTTGAGCGCCAGCCCGCGGATGCGCACCGCCCGCTGGGCCAGCGTGACGCTGCGGACGCCCAGGCGCACGCACTCGACCCGCAGGCGCGCGATGGCGAGCAGCGCCTCGGCCGGCGCGGGCGGCGGCCCGTAGCGGTCCTCCCACTCGGCCCGCAGATCGGCCACGTCGGTGGGCTCGGTGACGGCGGCGAGGCGCCGGTACGCCTCCATGCGCACGTCGTCGCGCGCCACGTACCCGACCGGGAGGTGCGCGGCGACGGGGATCTCGATCGTCACCTCGGCCGGGGGCTCCGGGGTCAGGCCCTCGAGCTCGGCCACCGCCTCGGTCACGAGCTGGCAGTAGAGGTCGAAGCCCACGGCGGCGACGTGCCCCGACTGCTCGCCCCCGAGCAGGTTCCCGGCACCGCGGATCTCGAGGTCGCGCATCGCGATCCGGAACCCCGAGCCGAGCTCGGTGAACTCGCCGATCGTCCGGAGCCGCTCGTGCGCCTCCTCCGACAGGACGCGCTCGGGCGGGTGCAGGAGGTACGCGTAGGCCCGCTGGCCCCGGCGACCCACCCGGCCCCGCAGCTGGTAGAGCTGCGCGAGCCCGAGCCGGTCGGCCTGGTCCACCACCAACGTGTTGACCATGGGCATGTCGAGGCCGCTCTCGACGATCGTCGTGCACACGAGCACGTCGTAGCGCTGCTCCCAGAAGTCGAGCACCACCTGCTCGAGGCGGCCCTCGTCCATCTGCCCGTGCGCGACTGCGACCCGGGCCTCGGGCACCAGCTCCCCCACCTGCTCGGCGACGAGCTCGATGTCCTGGACCCGGTTGTGCACGTAGAACACCTGCCCCTCGCGCAGCAGCTCACGACGGATGGCCTCGCCCACCACGCGGTCGTCGTACTCGCCGACGTAGGTGAGGATGGGCTGGCGGTCCTCGGGCGGCGTGCTCACCAGGCTGAGGTCGCGGATGCCGGTGACCGAGAGCTCGAGGGTCCGGGGGATCGGCGTCGCCGAGAGCGTGAGGACGTCGACGTTCGCCCGCATCGCCTTGATGCGCTCCTTGTGCTGGACCCCGAAGCGCTGCTCCTCGTCGACCACGAGGAGCCCCAGGTCGCGGTAGGCGATGTCTTCGGACAGCAGGCGGTGGGTCCCGATGACGACGTCGACGTCACCCGCAGCGAGACCGGCCACCACCCGCTTCTGCTCGGCCGGGGTGAGGAAGCGCGACAGCACCTCCACCCGCAACGGGTAGTTCGCGAACCGGTCGCGGAAGGTCTGGCCGTGCTGGTCGGCGAGCAGGGTGGTCGGCACCAGCACCGCGACCTGCTTGCCATCCTGCACCGCCTTGAACGTGGCCCGCACCGCGACCTCGGTCTTGCCGAACCCGACGTCGCCGCACACCAGCCGGTCCATCGGGACGGGCCGCTCCATGTCGGCCTTCACCGCGTCGATCGCCGCCTGCTGGTCGGGTGTCTCCTCGAACGGGAAGGCGTCCTCCATCTCGCGCTGCCACGGGGTGTCGGGTGCGAACGCCACCCCCGGGGTGGCCAGCCGGCGCCGGTAGAGGACCACGAGCTCCTGGGCGATCTCCCGGGTCGCGGCCCGGACGCGGGCCTTGGCCTTCTCGAAGTCGGCACCCCCCATGCGGTGCAGGGTCGGGACGTCGCCGCCGGTGTACTTGCGCACCACGCCGACCTGGTCGGTCGGCACGTAGAGCTTGTCGTTGCCCTTGTAGGCGAGGAGGAGATAGTCGCGCTCGGACCCGCCGATCGCCCGGGTCACCATTCCCTCGTAGCGGGCCACGCCGTGGGTCTGGTGCACGACGTGGTCGCCGGGCGCCAGGTCCTCGTAGAGGTCCACCGAGCGCCGTGCCCCGCGCGCGCGCCGGTGCACACGACGCCGGCCGGTCAGATCGGCCTCGGCGACGAGCGCGATGCGGGAACCGCCGAGCACGGTGCCGCGCTCGAGCGGCGCCACCACGACCCCGACCACGCCCGGCGCGATCCGGTCGGCGGTGCTGTCGACGCCCTCGGCGTGCAGCGCGTCGGCGAGCCGGCGGGCGCTCCCGGCGCCGTCGGCCGCCACCACGACGCAGTAGCCGTCGGCCCGCAGCTGGGCGAGGCGGTGCCCGAACCCGGCGGTGGTCCCGACCACCGGGTCGACGCCGGTGGCCGCCAGCGCGGGGGTGCCCGGCGCGTCGGGAGACGACAGCACGCTGGTGGCCCCGCTGGGCGAGTGGGCGAGCAGCCGGTCGAACGGGAGCGACAGCCGGGGAGCGGTCTCCCCCACCGCCCCCCAGGTGGCCGCGAGCGTGGCCGCGAGGGCGGCCTCGTCCTCGAGCAGCTCCTGGGCCCGGTCCCGCAGCCGACGCGGATCACAGGCGAGGACGACGGTCTCGGGCGGGCAGAGATCCGGGAGCAGGTGCTCCTCGGCGCAGAGCCAGGGCAGCCAGGACTCCATCCCGTCGAACCAGGCGCCCTCGGCGAGCCGCTCCCAGTGCGCGGCGCCCCACGGCTGCTCGCGCACCAGGGCGGCGGCCCGGGCCCGCACCTCGG
>VGBI01000136.1 GCA_016870595.1 Actinomycetota bacterium | reverse complement strand
GGCGTGGCTGGCCGGGGTCACTGCGGCGATCGCGACCTCGGGCACGGCGGCAGGGCAGTTCCCGACCCTGGCGGCGGCGTCGACGCTGGGCGTGGTCGGGATCGCCGGATTCGCCGGGCAGTCGTCCGCAGCCACGCTGAGTGCCGCGTTGCTCGGCGCACTGCTCGCGTTCCTCGCCTTCAACTGGCACCCGGCATCGCTGTTCGTCGGCGTGGGTGGTACGTGGTTCACCGCCTTCCTCGTCGCCGCCGGGGCGGTCTGGGCCCGTCCGGCGATCGACCGGCCGGGCGCGTTCCTCGTCCCGGTGATGGTGGTGGCGGTGGCGCTGCTCGACGCCCTGGTCGTCGTGGTCAGTCGGCTGCGGCGTCAGCGCCCGCTGACCGAGCGGGTCCAGGACCATCTCTCGCACCGCCTGGTCGCCCTCGGGTTCGCCCCGACGCCGACGATCCTCGCCGTGGCCGTACTCCAGCTCGCGGCGAGCGTCGTCGCCGTGCTCACGGGTCGGGGGGTGCTCGGGCTGGGGCTCGGCGCGTGCGCGGTCGGTGTGCTGCTCGTCGGGTTGTGGGGCGTGGCCATGCGGGCCCGGATGCGTGATCCGCAGGGGATCCCGGGGCTCAGCTGGCGCGTCCGGACGGTGATCGCCGGGGTCGTCGTGACGGCCGTGGCCGCGTCGGGGGTGGCGGCGGTCTCGGCCCTGGCCGCCCGGAGTCGGCTCCTCGAGGCGCGCTCGGCCGCCGAGTCCGCCCTCGTCGCGGCGCGCAACGGCGACTCGCCACGGTCCGTCGACCTGTTCGACCGGGCCGAGGCCGGGTTCCGGGCCGCCGACGCACGCCTGGGCAGCCCTCTCAACGTCCCGAGCCTCGCCGTGCCCGTTGTGGGGGCGAACATGCACGCCGCCCGGCGGCTGACCCGGGTCGGGACGGACCTGTCGCGTGCCGGGCGACGCCTGACCGAGCAGATCAACGCCGACGACCTCCGGCTGGTCGACGGCCGGGTGCCGCTCGAGACGGTCGCCCGGATCGCCCCTGAGCTCGACGCGGCCGCTGCGACCATGGCCGCGAGCTCGGCCGCGATCGACGAGCTCGACCGCACCTTCCTGGTGGGGCCGCTCGATCGCAGCGTGCGCGAGCTCCGCTCGGAGCTCGACGGTGCCGCCCGGGACGCGGGGCGGGCAGCGACGGTGGCCCGGGTCGCGCCCGCGCTCCTCGGGGCCGACGGGCCGCGCCGGTACCTGCTCGTCGTGCAGAACCCCGCAGAGCAGCGGGCGACCGGCGGGTTGGTCGGGAACTGGGGCATCCTCGACGTCGCCGACGGTGACATGACCCTCGAGTCCCTCGAGCGCACCTCCTCGATCAACAACCGGTTCGCGACGCAGAAGGTCCTCGACGCGCCCGAGGAGTACGTGAACCGCTACGCACGCTTCGACCCGGCCCGCAAGTTCCAGAACGCGAACATGACCCCCGACTTCCCGACGGCCGCCGCGGTGATGGCCGACTCGTTCGCACAGTCGGGCTTCGCTCCCGTCGACGGGGTCATCGCCGTCGATCCTCTCGGGCTCGCGGCCCTGCTCCAGCTCACCGGCCCGGTCCGGGTCCAGGGCGCGTCGGTCCCCATCAGCGCGACGAACGTCGTGGACGTCACCCTGCGGGATGCGTACGCCAACTACTCGGACAACGACGACCGGATCGACTTCCTGGGCGTGGTGGCCCGGGCTGCCATCAACAAGGCGACGACCGGGGACCTCGGGTCGATGGATCGACTGAGCAAGGTGCTGGGCACCGCGGCCCATCGGGGGCACCTCTCCGTCTGGTTCCGGGACCCGGCCCAGCAGGCGGCCATCGGCCCGGTCGAGGTCAGCGGGGCGGTGCCGGGTCCGACCGGCGACTCGCTGCTCGTCACGAACTCGAACGCCTCGGCGAACAAGCTCGACTACTACACGACCAAGGCGATCGACTACGACGTCGAGGTCACTCCCGCCCCGGACCTCCGGCGGGCCGTCGTCACCGGAACCGCGCGCGTCACCTACGAGAACTCGGCACCGGTCTCGGGGCTGAGCCAGTACGTGGCCGGCCCGTGGGAAGGCAATCCGACCGCGTTCGTCTACGGCCAGAACAAGCAGTTCGTCACCGTGTACTCACCGCTCGCCTACACCGGTGCCCGGGTCGGCGACACCCCGACCGGGCTGGAGGTCGCACCCGAGCTCGGGCGGACGGCGTTCTCCACCTTCCTCGACGTCTTCGCCCAGGGGTCGGCGTCGCTCGAGGTCGACCTCGGGGGCCCGGTGACCCTCCGCCGGGGCGGGTGGTACGACCTCGAGCTGCTGCGCCAGCCCGCCCTGCGCCCCGACCGGGTCCGGGTCCGCATCGCCGTGCCCCCCGGCTACCGGATCGTGGCCACCCGGGGCCTGACGGCGGTCGGCCGGGTCGCCCGGGGCGAGTTCGACCTGGTGGAGCCCCGCTCCGCCGGGGTCAGGATCGCCCCGAGCCCGGGCGCCGGACTGTGGGCCCGGCTCCGGGCCGGTTCCTGAGGGGCCCGCGACCGCGCCGGAGCAGGCCGGGGAGTCGTCTGCTATGGTCTGGGGCATTCGGTTGATCAGTCACCGTCCCCCTGGGTTCCAGATCTCTTTGGAGGACTAGTGCGCAAGTTCATCACGATGATGTGGGGAGCCGTGATCGCCGCGATCGGCCTGGCGCTGTTCGCGCTCCCGGCCGGCGCCCAGGGCGCGTACCCCCCGGTCTCCACCACGCCGACGTCGGCCCCCGCACCGGCGCCCATCGCCTTCACCGGCTCGGAGTCCACGCCGCTGCTGCTTGTTGGCCTCGTCGCGGTGACCCTGGGCGCAGTGCTCGTGGTCGCCGCCCGTCGGCTGAGCGCCACCCGCGCCGCCCGGCTCGGCTGACCGAACCGTTCTGACCGGCGGTCCGGTGCAGCGTCGCTGCACCGGGACAACGAGGATGCGATCCTGCGCGCGCGCTCGGGTCCGGGAATCGTGAGCGCCTGGTGAGCCCCTCGGCGAAGCTCCGGGTGCTCTGGCTGAGCAAGGGTCTCGGTCTCGGAGGGGCCGAGCGACTGCTCGCGGAGCACGCCGGCGTCGGCGACCGGGACCGGTTCGAGTACGAAGCGGCGTACCTCGTCCCCGGACTCGACCACCTCGTCGCCGACCTCGAGGCGCACGCCGTCCGGGTGCGGTGCCTGGGTGCGGCCCATGACGCCGATCCCCGCTGGGTCGGTCGGCTCGTGCGCCTCGTGCGCGCCGGTCGGTTCGACGTGGTCCACGCCCACTCGCCGCTCTCCGCGTCGGTGGCGCGCCTCGCGGTGCGGGCCGGAGCGCCGTCGGTGCGTGTCGTGTACACGGAGCACAACCGCTGGCCGTCGTACCACCCGCTCACCCGTGGGGCGAACCGGTGCACCTACGGAGCGAACCACGCGGCGATCGCGGTGAGCGCCGACGTGCGGGACTCCATGGGTCGGCGGGCGCGGGCCCGCACCGAGGTGATCCACCACGGCGTCGATCTGCGCGCAATCCGGGCCTGGCGCACCAAGCGGGCGGCGACGCGCACCGAGTTGGGCGCGGGTCCCGACGACGTCCTGGCCCTGACCATCGCGA
>VGBI01000135.1 GCA_016870595.1 Actinomycetota bacterium | reverse complement strand
CGGACACCCACAGACCCCACCACGCCTCACCCCCCGTAGTTCATGCGGGTGTCCTCCACACTCCGGGTCGGACACCCACAGACCCCACCACGCCTCACCCCCCGTAGTTCATGCGGGTGTCCTCCATGCGCAGGACGTCGGTGTCCTCGTCGGCGAGGAACGCGCAGTCCACCACCTCACCCACGAAGAACGTGTGGTTCCCCGCAGCGACCCGCTCCCGAACCTCGCAGTCGAGGTACCCGACCGACTGCGCGAGGATCGGTGCACCGGTCACCCGCTCCACGTACGGGAACCCGTTGAGCGTGGCCGCCTGGAGGTCCACCTCGACCGGCTTGGTGAACTTGCGCACGATGGCGCGGTCGTCGCGCGCGATCAGACACACGCTGAACACGCCCGACGCCTCGACGAGCCCGTGGGTGAACGCATCGCGCTCCACCCCGATCCCGATCCACTTCGGGTCGAACGAGATCTGGGTCACCCAGTTCGTGGTCATGCCGTTGCGGCGGGTCGCGCCGTCGGTGGACCCGACCACGTAGAGCCCCGACGGCATCTTCCAGAGGAGCCGTCGCCGCATCCGGTCGTACTCGTCGCGGGCGGCGTCGTCGTCGCCCACCCCCGGCGGGAAGGGCCCGACCACTCCGGTTCCACCTGCGTGCGCCATGGGGTCAGGCTAGGAGCCGGACGGGGTCGGTCGGTCCGTAGGCTCCCGGGATGGCGGTGTTCCTCGGCCTCCTCGTCGCCGCCGGGTACGGATCGGGCGACTTCCTCGGTGGTCGGGCCGCGCGCGACGCACCGGCGCTCGGCGTCCTCTTCTTCGCGCAGTGCACGGCGCTCGTCGGGGCGGTGGTGGCCGCGCTCGTCGTGGCAGGCGATCCCACCCCGGCCGACCTGGCCCTCGGCGTGGCGGCCGGGGTCGCCAACGCCGGCGGGCTCGGCCTGCTCTACCGGGGCCTGGCCACGGGCCGCATGGGCGTGGTCGCGCCGGTCACCGCCGTGGTCGCTGCGATCACCCCGATCGCCTGGGGCCTCGGCACCGGTGAGCGGCCGTCGGCCGTGACGCTGGTCGGCGTGGTCGTCGCCGTGGCGGCCGGCGGCGTGGTCGCCCGGGAGCCCGAGTCGGCCGACGAGCCCGCCGCGGCCGGGACCCGGGCGGCACTGCTCATGGCCCTCGGCGCCGGCTTCCTCTTCGGGTGGTCGTTCGTGGCCTTCGCCGAGACCGGCGACGGCTCGGGCTTCTGGCCCGTGCTCACGGCGCGGGTCGCGGCCGTCATCGTGGTGGGCGTCGCCGTGATGGTCGCGACCCGACGACTGCGGGGCTCCGTGCTGCCCCGCGACCACCCCCGCCCGCTGAGCATCGCGGCAGGCGCCCTCGACGTCGGCGCGACGGTCCTGCTCCTGACGGCCGTGCGCGAGGGTCTGGTCGTGGTGGTTGCGCCGCTGGCCGCCCTCGCCCCCGCCTTCACGGTGGTGTGGGCCTGGACCCTGCTGCGCGAGCCGGTCACGCGCCCGCAGGTCGCGGGCCTCGCCCTGTCGCTCACCGGACTGGTGCTGATCGCCGCGGGCTGAACCCCCGCATCGCCCCCACCGCCGGCGCCACTTCCGCGGCCTCGAACCCGATCACCGTCCCGGAGCCTCACACGGGCCCCACCCGCCGAGGGCTGCCGACGGGACTGCGCCCAGTCGAACAGCAGCGAGAAGAAGATCCCCACGATCATCCCGGACCAGGTGTCGGGGTCGAGGGGCCGTTCGGTGACGTCGGCGACGCTGCGACCCAGGGTCAGGGCCTGGGCCAGGGTGGCCACCGACCGGGTCGGCGGCGTTGGTGCGGGTGAAGCGGACCACCACCGCCTGGGCGACGAGATCCGGGAAGCTGGCGAAGTGGTGGTATCGCGATCCGACCGAGACGCCGGCGTCCTCCAGCACCGTGGCGGCCGTGAGACGCTCGGCGGGGACCGAGTCGAGCAGCGCAACCGCGGCGTCGAGGAGCCGGGTCCGGGTCGGGTGGTCGTCGAGGGCCACCGGGAACTCGTGCACCGCCATCGGGATCCGATCGTAGGCCCGGCCCGGTCGGGCATCGTGCGGGCAGGGGAACTGACGTTCCCAAGTGTCAGCGAGTTCCGCCCGCCGCACCCCACCGTTTGGAGCCCCCATGGCCCTGCGCCGCCCGCTCGTCGTCCCCCTGCTCTTGGCGCTGGTCGCGGCGTTGGTCGTGCCGATGACCGTGGGCCCGGCGATGCCCGCGGCGGCGACGTCGACGATCATCGACGTGGACGGCGTGCTGCTCGACTTCGACTACTCCGACCACACCAACATCACGCCGTCGCCCGGGGTCGACTGCTCGGGGAGCGCGCCGTGCACGGGCAAGGCCATGGGCGACGTGGTCCGGTTCAACAACGTCGTGACGGTGGGTTCGGTCATGGTCGATGCCGTCGTCACCACCGTCCCGAGTCCCTACCCGAGCCTCCCCGAGACCGCGATCGTGACTCGCTACGAGGTATCGAACTCGTTCGACAGCGACGGGAAGTTCGAGTTCCGGGTCGCGGGACCCAACTCGGGCACCGCGGCCATGGCTGGGTTCACCTTCGCGTTCTTCCTCGCCGGCACCTACACGGGCGCCGGCACCGGCGTGCCGGTGACGCTCGAGAACCTCACCGTGGTCATCGACGACATCGACCCTGACCAGTTCGGCCAGGTCAACCCGGTCGGTGGCTACACGCTCGGGAATCCGACCAATGTCACCTACCAGCCGGCCAACAAGCGGTTCGCGAACGTGACCGAGGACGACGAGGGCACCGACGACGAGCAGCGCGCGGTGATCGAGTACCCAGCGGTGAGCAGCGTCACGATCTACGGCGGTGACATCACCGGCGCCTCGTCCACCTTCGCCCTCACCTTCGGGCCCGCGACCTGGACGGACCCGACCGCATCCACAGGGACGGTCGTCGCCCCGAACCTCGCGATCTCGACCATCACCTCGATCCCGACCGTCAATCCGGAGTCGTCGCCCACCACCGACGTGAGCACCTGGCCCACACCCCCGACCTGCGCGGTGTACGCCTCGGCCGACACCACGTTCACCACCCCGCTCAGCGGACAGCTCACTGCCGGGACCTACGTCACGCACTGCTCCGGTGGCACCTCACCGGGGAACTTCACGGTCACCGGGTACACCGACGGCCAACTCGTCGTCTACACCGCCCTCCCGACCGTGACCCGGATCGCACCGTCGTTCGGGAGCACCGACGGCGGCACGGTCGTGACGATCACCGGGACCGGGTTCGTCGACAGCGCCACCGACGTGTGGGTCGGCGGCGTCGCGTGCACGTCGGTGAACGTCACGCTCACGACGTCGCTGTCGTGCACGACCGGCGCCCGTGCCGCCGGCACCGTCGACGTGGTCGTCCGGACCCTCGGCACCCTCATCTCCACCGGTGGCACCGGGCTCTACACCTACGGCGCGGTCGAGTGCAATGTCTGGGTCACCAACCGCGTCGACGGCACCGTGTCGAGGATCGACGCCACCGCGACCCCACCCGCCGTCACCAACACGATCAACGTCGGGAGCCTCCCGTTCGGGGTGGCGGTGTCACCCGACGGCACCACCGTCTGGGTCACCAACTCCTTCGACGGCACCGTGTCGAGGATCGACGCCACCGCGACCCCACCCGCCGTCACCAACACGATCAACGTCGGGATCAACCCGTACGGGGTGGCGGTGTCACCCGACGGCACCACCGTCTGGGTCGCCAACCGCAACGCCGGCACCGTGTCGAGGATCGACGCCACCGCGACCCCACCCGCCGTCACCAACACGATCAACGTCGGG
>VGBI01000134.1 GCA_016870595.1 Actinomycetota bacterium | reverse complement strand
CACCTTGCCCTGACCGTCGCGTACGACGGCGCGGGGTTCCGGGGCTTCGCCGCGCAACCCGACCAGCGCACGGTCGCGGGCGAGCTCCAGCAGGCGCTCGCGCAGTACCTGCGCGACGACGTGGCCGATGTCGTCGGGGCCGGCCGCACCGATGCCGGGGTGCACGCCTGGGGTCAGGTGGTCTCGTGCTCGACCGGGGCCACCGTGGACGCCGACGCGCTGGCCGCGGCACTGACCCGTCGGCTCGGCCCCGAGATCGTCGTCCGCTCCGCCCGGATCGTCGACCCGGGGTTCTCGGCCCGCCACTCGGCCACGGCCCGGGTGTACCGCTACACGGTGGTGAACCGGCCGGTGCCCGACCCGTTCCTCGCCCGGTACGCCTGGTGGGTGCCCGAGCCGCTCGATCTGGCCCGGCTGCGCCTCGGGGCCGACCCGTTCGTGGGCAGCCACGACTTCGCGGCCTTCTGCCGCCGGGGCCCGGCCGGGTCCACCACGGTCCGGCGGGTGCTGCGGTCCCACTGGGACGATCTCGGCGACGGCCTCCTGCGCTACGAGATCCGGGCCACCGCCTTCTGCTGGCAGATGGTCCGGTCGGTCGTGGGGACCCTGGTCGACATCGGGGCGGGCCGGCGCACGGCGGGGGAGGTGCTCGGGATCATCCGGTCCCGCGACCGGGCCCGGGCCGGGCGGCTCGCCCCGCCCGAGGGCCTGTGCCTCTGGGCGGTCGAGTTCTGAGTCGCCGTACCCCCCGCCCGGGCGGCTCGGGCGGTTGCCGGGTCGGACCCCGGGGGGGATACACTTTTCGGTCTGCCTCGGCGGCCCGGGTTCGCGCCCGGACGACCGTCCCCGCCCCGGACCCGGGGCGGCACCGATCCCGAACCTGGACTCGCATGCGCACGTACACCCCCACCCCCGCCGACACCGAGCGCCGCTGGCACATCATCGACGCCGAGGGCGCCGTGCTCGGCCGGATCGCCACGGAGGCGGCGCACCTGCTGCGGGGCAAGCACAAGCCGACCTGGGCCCCCCACTTCGACGGGGGCGACCACGTGGTTGTCGTCAACGCCTCGGCGCTCGCCATCGGCCCCCGCAAGCTGGCCGACAAGACCTACTACCGCCACTCCGGCTACCCGGGTGGCATCCGCTCCGAGAGCCTGGCCCACCTCCTGGCCCGTGACCCCGAGCGGGTCGTGCGCCTCGCCGTGCGCGGGATGCTCCCGAAGGGCCCGCTCGGTCGCCGCCAGCTCAAGCGGCTGCGGGTCTACGGCGGCCCCGAGCACCCGCACATCGCCCAGCAGCCCGAGCTCCGGGCCCGTCCGACCCGCGCGCGCGAGCGCCGCGCGGCCACCTGATCGAGAGGAGCCAGAGTGCCCAAGCCGCTGATCCAGACCACGGGACGGCGCAAGGAAGCCGTTGCCCGGGTCCGGCTGCGTCCCGGCACCGGCCAGGTCGTCATCAACGGTCGCCCGATCGAGCGCTACTTCACGATCGCCTCGCACCGGCAGGCGGCCACCGAGGCGCTGCGCATCACCCAGACCGCCGACGTCTACGACGTGGACGCCACCCTCGACGGTGGCGGCGTGAGTGGGCAGGCCGGTGCCCTCCGCCTCGGCATCGCCCGGGCGCTGATCGCCCTCGACGGTGAGCTCCGGCCGCCGCTCAAGAAGGCCGGCCTGCTGACCCGGGACCCGCGTGAGAAGGAACGGCGCAAGTACGGCCTCAAGAAGGCCCGGAAGGCGCCGCAGTACTCCAAGCGCTGACGCGCCGGCCCGCCGTCCGAGCCATGCCCCTGCGTTTCGGCACCGACGGCGTGCGCGGCGTCGCCAACCGCGACCTCACCCCGGAGTTCGTCACCGCCCTCGGGCGCGCCGCGGCCCGGGTCCTCGGGACCGACGTGCCCTACGTGATCGGGCGCGACACCCGGCGTTCGGGCCCGATGCTCGAGGCCGCGCTGGTCGCCGGCCTCTGCGCCGAGGGGGCCGACGCCCTCCTCGCCGGGGTCCTGCCCACGCCCGCGGTCGCGCACTGGGCGGCGGCACGCGGTGCGGCGGCCGCGATGGTCACTGCGAGCCACAACCGCTTCGCCGACAACGGTGTGAAGCTCTTCGCGCCGGGAGGGCGCAAGCTCGACGACGCGACCCAGGCCGAGATCGAGGGGGTGCTCCACGGGGCCGGCGCCGACGCGCTCGGCCCGGCCGGACGGGGGATCGGGGTGGTCTCGGAGGTCCGCGACGCGCTCGACGACTACGTCGACCACGTGGTGGGGAGCCTGGAGGGTCGCCGACTCGACGGGCTCCGGGTCGTGGTCGACTGCGGCAACGGGGCTGCGTTCCGCGCCGCGCCCCGGGCGCTCGAGGCCCTCGGGGCCGAGGTCGAGGTGCTGCACGCCGCGCCCGACGGCACCAACATCAACGACGCGTGTGGGTCCACCGATCCGGCCGACCTCCGGGCCGCGGTGATCCGGGTGGGCGCCGACTGCGGGCTGGCCTTCGACGGTGACGCCGATCGGATCATCGCGGTCGACGCAACGGGCGTCGTCGTCGACGGTGACGCGCTCATCGCCATCGCCGCCTTCGACCTGCGCGAGCGTGACCGGCTGCGCCACGACGGTGTGGTCGTGACCCGCATGTCGAACGGCGCCCTCCTGCGCCTCCTGCGCGAGACCGGGATCACCGTGGTCGAGGTCGACGTGGGTGACCGCAACGTGCTCGACGCCCTCGACCGCCACGACTACTCGCTCGGCGGCGAGCAGTCGGGTCACCTGGTGTACGCCGACCTCGCCACCACCGGCGACGGGCTGCTCGCGGGGATCCAGCTCCTCGACCTCCTCCACGAGACCGGGCAGCCGCTCGCGGCGTTGGCCGGCGTGCTGGTCCCGACGCCCCAGGTCCTGCGCTCGGTGCGGGTGGCCTCGGCCGCGGGACTCGACGCCGACGACGGGGTCCGGGCCGTGGTGGCGGAGGTCCGGGCCGAGCTCGGCGACGCCGGCCGGGTCCTGGTGCGTCCCTCGGGCACCGAGCCCGTGGTCCGGGTGATGGTCGAGGCCCCCACGGAGGCGGCGGCCGAGGCCGCGGCCGCCCGGCTGCTGGCCGCCGTCACGACCGCCTGCGGGCAGCCGGGGTCCTGAGACCGCCCGATCGGTAACCTGGCCGCCATGTGCGGCATCGTCGGCGTGGTCCGCCGCCCGGGTCGGCGGGAGCCACCGCCGGGGCCCGAGCTGGTCGCCGGCCTCGACGAGGCCCTCCGCACGTTGACGGGGCCCGGGGTCCCGGCGCCGGACGACCTGGAGGCGGCGGCCGATGCGATCGAGGCCGTCGACGCCCGCCTGCGCGGGGTCGCCGGCATCCGGACCCTCCTGGCCGATCGCGCCACCGCGGTGGCGCTCGAGGACCGGGCGGCGCGGATCACCGAGCGGCTGCGGGCGGTCGAGGACGCGCTCGACCGGGGCGAGGTGGCGAGCGAGGACCTCGAACGCGCCAACGCGGCGGTCGTGCGGTGCAAGGACGCGACCTGGGCCGTGGCCCGGGACCGGCTGCGCAACGCGCGGGCGGTCGGCGACCTCGCCGGCGCGGGGGCCTCGGTGGCGGCGATCGAGGTCTTCGCCTCGGTGCAGGTCGCGCTGTCGGCCATCGACCGCCTGGAGGTGCGCGGGCGCGACTCCGCCGGGCTCACGATCGTGGTCCGGGGCCACGGGCTCGCGTCGGGCGATCCCGGGGTCACCCGCCTGATCGCCGACCGGGCCGCCGATCCGCTCCTCGTCAACGGCGCCGTCCGCCCCGCCGGCGACGTCGTCGCGTTCGTCTACAAGGCCGCGGCCGAGATCGGTGAGCTCGGCGACAACACCGCCGCCCTCCGGGCCGCGATCC
>VGBI01000133.1 GCA_016870595.1 Actinomycetota bacterium | reverse complement strand
GGGAAGACGCCACCCCCACCGAGGCGTTAGTCGCCTGGACCCACCGCACCCCCCGCTGACAGGATCACACCATGGCTGACACCACCGCACCCCGCTACGTCGACTTCGACCTCTTCGACTGCGACAACCACTACTACGAGGCCACCGACGCCTTCACCCGCCACATCGAGCCCGAGTTCCGGAACCGGGGCATGCAGTGGGCCCAGGTCGACGGCAAGACCCGCTTCCTTGTCGGGGGAAAGGTCAACCGGTTCATCCCGAACCCCACGTTCGACCCGGTGTCGAAGCCCGGCGCGCTCGACGAGTACTTCCGGGGCCGCAACCCGAAGGGTGCGGGCATGGGCGAGCTGTTCGGCGAGCTCGAGCCGATCGCCGAGCGGCCCGAGTACCGCAACCGTGACGCCCGCCTGGAGGTCATGGACGCCCAGGGCATCGAGGCGGCGATCTTCCTGCCCACCCTCGGCGTGGGGATGGAGCAGGCGCTGCGCGCCGACGTGCCCGCGGCCGCCGCCGCGTTCCGGGCCTTCAACCGCTGGCTCGACGAGGACTGGGGCTTCGCCTACCGGGACCGGATCTTCGCCGCCCCGATGCTGTCGTTCCTCGACCCCGACGCACTGGTCGAGACCACCGAGTGGTCGCTCACGCGCGACGCCCGGTTCTTCGTCACCGTGCCCGGCCCGATCGTCACCCCTGCGGGCGGACGCTCGCCCGCCGACCCCGTCTACGACCGCTTCTGGTCGATGTGCAACGAGGCCGGAGCCACCTTCCTCGTGCACGGGGGCTTCGGCTACTACAACACCCTCATCTCGCTGTGGGGCGAGAACCCCGAGTTCGAGGCGTTCCGGGCCACCCCGTTCCGGTCGATCATCTCGGCGAGCGGCGTGCACGACTTCTTCGCGAACCTCATCGCCAACCGGCACTTCGAGCGCTTCCCCAACCTGCGGATGGCCGCGGTCGAGACCGGCTCCGACTGGGCCGTCAGCCTCTTCGCCAAGTTGAAGAAGTCGTTCGGCCAGACCCCGACCGCGTACCCCGAGGACCCGCGCGACACCTTCCGGCGCCACGTGTGGGTCTCGCCCTACTACGAGGAGGACCTCGCCGCCCTGCGCGACCTCCTCGGTGCCGACCGGCTGCTCATGGGCTCCGACTGGCCCCACGCCGAGGGCCTGGCCGAGCCGGCCCGCTTCATCAAGGACCTCGACAACAACGGCTTCTCCGCCGCCGACGCCAAGCGGGTCATGCGCGACAACGGACTCGAGCTGTCCCGGCGCCGGCCGGCCTGATCCGGACCCGGCGTCGGCCCTCGGCCCGATGGACGCGGCCGACGATCCCGTCGCCCGGTTCCGCCTCGACGGGAAGGTCGCGCTCGTCACCGGCGCGAGCAGCGGTCTCGGCGAGCGTTTCGCCCGCGTGCTCGACGCCGCCGGGGCCCGTGTGGTGGTGGCGGCCCGGCGGGCGGAGCGGCTCGAGGCGCTGGTCGCGGAGCTGACCGACGCGCACGCAGTGGCGTGCGACCTCGCCGACCCCGGAACCCGCACCGCGCTCGTCCGTGAGGTGGTCGAGCGCACCGGTCACATCGACGTCGTGGTCAACAACGCCGGCGTGCAAGCCACCACGGCGTCGACCGAGGTGGCGATGGACGACTTCCGCCGCGCGATGCGCGTGAACCTCGAGGCGCCGTTCGAGCTCGCGCGCGAAGCCGCGCGGGCGATGATCGCCGCCGGACGGGGCGGCGCCATCGTCAACATCGCCTCGGTGCTCGGGCTCGTGGGCAACGGCGTGATCCCCGACGCGGCCTACGCCGCCTCGAAGGGCGCCCTCGTGAACCTGACCCGTCAGCTCGGAGCCGAATGGGCCCGGTCCGGCGTGCGGGTGAACGCGATCGCGCCGGCGTGGTTCCCGAGCGAGATGACCGGGACGATGTTCGGCGACGAGCGCTCCGAGACCTGGATCCGGCGCAACACCCCGATGGGCCGGGCCGGGGCGCCGCACGAGCTCGACGGTGTGCTGCTGTTCCTCGCGTCCGACGCCAGCAGCTACGTGACCGGCGTGACCGTCCCGGTGGACGGCGGCTGGACCGCGGTCTGACGGGGTCGCAGTTGAGCCGGACGACTCCGCTCAGTCCTTGGTGCGGGCGACCCGTCCGGGGTTCGCGGTGAGCCAGCGCACCATGGCGTCCTGGGCGTACGACGCCACCGCGCGACCGTCGCGGGCGAACCCGTGGCCCCAGCCGAACGTGCGGCCCGCCCCGGTGACCGGCGCGGTCTGCTGCAGGCACACCCAGTCGGTGAGGTCGAGCGCGTCGTGGAACCACACGGAGTGCCCGGTGGTCGCGGTCTGCACGGTGCGGTGCGACGACATCTGCGACATGCCCGGGATCGGGCGCAGGGCCGTGGCGATCGGGGTGAGGTCGGAGGCGTAGGCGAAGAGCGCCTGGTGCAATGCGGGGGGTGCACCGGCGAGTTGCGGCGCCCGCATCCAGAACGCGAACTCGGCCGGTCCCACGGCGTCGTCACGGAGCTGCACACCACCGACCACCCGGGTCTCGCACGGGATCATCGCCAGGTCGAGCGCCGGCGCCCCGTCCGGGTCGGTGTCGGCGAGCACCGCGGCCTGCTGCTCGGGGCCCTCGCCGGCGACGTGGAGGCTGACGATCCCCGCCGCGAGCACGCGGCCCTCCTGGCGGACCCGCACGTCGCAGGTGGCGAAGGTGCCGCCCTCGTGGAGGACGGCGACCTCGAGGGTGACCGGGTCGGGGGCGACGCCGTCGCGCGCGAACTGCACGGAGATCGACTTCACCTGCTTGGCCGGGACGGCCGCCGCCGCGGCCAGCAGCACCTGCCCGAGCACCTGCCCGCCGAAGACCCGTCCGGTGCCGATCGCCACGCTCGGGCCCGAGTACACGTGCTCGCCCACGGACTCGAGCGCGAACGACCCGAGGACGGCGTCGAGGGTGGGAGGGCCAGCCCGCCGGTGCGCCGCCGCGAGTTCGGCGGCAACGTCGGCGCCGGATCCCTCAGGGGTGTCGGTGGTCACGGTCGGTCACCGCCCGGGGGCGGGGTGCGAGCGGGGAGATTCGAACTCCCACGGACTCTCGTCCACCGGGACCTAAACCCGGCGTGTCTGCCAGTTCCACCACGCTCGCGCGCGACCCCGGGAGCCCCGGGATTCAGGCGGCCTTCTCGAGGATGTGCACGCCGCAGGCCGAGCCGAGGCCGATGACGTGGGCGAGACCCACCTTGGCCCCCTCGATCTGGCGGTCACCCGCCTCGCCCCGCAGTTGGTGGCACACCTCCCAGACGTTGGCGATGCCGGTGGCGGCGATCGGGTGCCCCTTGGACTGCAGGCCACCCGACACGTTCACCGGGGTCGATCCGTCGCGCCAGGTGGCGCCGCTCTCGAAGAAGTCGACCGCGCCGCCCGGCTCGCAGAGCATGAGGTTGTCGTAGTGGACGAGCTCGGCGGTGGCGAAGCAGTCGTGCAGTTCCACCAGGTCGAGGTCGGCGGGGCCCACCCCGGCCGCCTCGTAGGCCTGGCGCGCCGCGTTGCGGGTGAGGGTGTTGACGTCGGGGAGGATCTGGCACGCCTCCTCCCACGGGTCGGTGGTGAGCACCGACGCCGAGACCTTCACCGCCCGGCGCTGCTGCTCCTGGGAGAGCGTCTTGAGCACCGAGCCGCTGACCACCACGGCGGCGGCGGCGCCGTCGCAGTTCGCCGAGCACATCGGACGGGTGTTGGGGTAGGCGATCATGACGTCGTTCATGATCTCCTCGAGCGTCATCCGCTTGGTGTAGGCCGCGAGCGGGTTGAGCGTGGAGTGCGCGTGGTTCTTCTCGCTGATGCGCGCGAACAGCTCGAAGTCGTTGCCCGAGTACGGGTGGGCGCTGAGGTACTCCATGCCCACCTGCGCGAACACGCCGGGCATGATCTCGGTGCCGATGCGGCCGTCGACCGCGGCGACCGCGCCGTACCGGCCCGACGCGGTCCAGGTGGAGCCGTCGTCCTTGCGGGACCCGCCCGCAAGCAGGCCCGCACCGGCGAGCTTCTCGACCCCGACCGCGAGGCCGTAGTCGGCCTCCCCCGCCTTCACCGCCATGATCGTGGTGCGCAGTGCGGTCGCGCCGGTGGCGCAGGCGTTGGCGACGTTGTACACGGGGATCCCGGTCTGGCCGATCTGCTTCTGCAGCGACTGGCCCAGGT
>VGBI01000132.1 GCA_016870595.1 Actinomycetota bacterium | reverse complement strand
CCGGCTCACCAGTCAGCTCGCCGAGGCGCTGGCAGCGGCCCACGCCGCCGGGGTGAGCCATTGCGACGTGAAGCCGTCCAACGTGCTGTTCGCTGCTGACGGATCCCTCCGCCTGGCCGATTTCGGCATCGCCCGCTCCTCCACCGTCACCAGCAGGACCTTGGGCGACCTGCAGGCCAGCCTCGTCTACGCCTCGCCCGAACTGCTCGACGGAGTTCGGCCCGGTCCGGCGGGAGACCTCTGGGGCCTCGCGCTCTCGGTGTGGACGGCGCTCACCGGACTCGAACCGTTCGGCGGATCCGGCCAGCCGGTGGCCACGTTCGTGGCACGGCTCCATGCCGAGCGCCCGGGCTTCGAGTCCCTCGGCCTGCCGCCCGAGGTGGCCGACGTCCTCGACCGCTGCCTCGACCACGACCCCGCCCGGCGCCCATCGGCTCCCGACGTGGTCGGCGTGCTGGGCGGCGCCGTGACGCCGGCGGCCCACGCCGCCGGCGCGCCCGACGTGGTGGCGGTCCACGAGGCGAGCGTGCGCGAGCGTCGCCGGCTGATGGCGGCGATCGTGGCCGACTTCGGCGACCCCGGCATCAGCCCCTTCGAGCTCGTCGAGCTGGCGCTCGTCGAGTATCCGAGGTTGTTCCGCACGCCGGTTCGCGCCATCTTCGAGTGCGCACAGCGGGGCGGCGGCCTGCCGCCGGGCGACCTCGTGACCGACGAGCAGCTCCGGCGCCTCGAGCTGGCCGACCAGTTGCGCAACCTGGCAGGTTCGCCGCGGTTCTTCTTCGACGGCGAGATGGGGGAGTACGACCCGTCGCGCCTGCCGGGCGAACTCCGCGAGCCGGGCCGTCTGCTGTCGGAGGCACACCTCTGGGTGGCCGAGCGCAGCCCCGGTGTCCGGGTGGGGCTCGCCGGGCCGAAGGCCGAGGTGGGGCGGGCGGTGCTGGGTCGCTTCGCCGAACCGGGGTTCATCGAGGGGTTCTTCGCCGACGACCGGGCCTTCGACCTGCTGGACGTGCCCACGGTGCTGATCCTGCTCGCGGTTGCACGACCGTTCTTGGAGGTGCTGGTCCAGGGCCGTCACGACTGGGTGGCGGAGCTGATGCGCCGCAAGCCCGACCTGCGTGCAGCCGTGGTGTTCGAGCACCCGGACTTCATGATGGGCGTGCTGCGGGCCGTGCCCGGGCTCGCCGAGGAGATCCGCGGGACCCGCTGGGGGACCGAGATCGAGCTCGGCCTCGGTCGCACCAGCACCTCTGAGCGGGCCGGCCTCCGCATCATGTTCCCCGCAGAGCTCGCGGCGCTCGGGATCGACCTGTGAGCGCTCCGTGAGCGGGACCCTCACGGTGGGGTTCCTCGACGAACGGGTGGAGCTCGCCCCGGGCGACGAACTCACCTTCGGGCGTCGCGCCGACCTCGTGCTCGACGAGAACCCCTACATGCACCGGGTGTGTGGCCGTCTCGTCCACCGCCAGGGCGTCTGGTGGTTGCAGAACCACGGCAGTCATCTCCGGTTGGAGCTCGAGGACCTCGACGGGGCGGGTCCGGCCGAACTGATGCCCGGCCAGCAGTTGCCGGTCACCGCACGTCGCAGCGCCGTGCGCCTCGCGGCGGGCCCGGCCAACTACGAACTCGAACTGGGTGTGGACGTGGCGCTCGACCTCGGCGACACGGACGTGCCGGTGGGGACCGCGACCGTGGACTTCGGGGCTGTCCCGCTCTCGCCCGAGCAGCACCTCCTCCTCGTGGCGCTGTTCGACTCGAGCCGACGCAACCGGGGCGCCGTGGAGGGCAACGCGGTCATCGCCGCCCGCCTCGGGTGGACGGCCAAGAAGTTCCACCGCAAGCTCGACGCGGTCTGCGACAAGCTCCATCGGGAGGGAGTGCGGGGCCTGCGGTCCGAACCGGGCTCGGGTTTGAACGCCGAGCTGCGCCGGGCGGTGCTCGTGCGCCATGCGGTCAACAGTGGCCTGGTCGGCCCGGGCGACCTAGGGCTCCTCAGTGCGCCGGGTTCTCCACCGACTCCCAGTTGCGCCCCTCCAGGTACGGGGTGAACGACTCCGCGATGTGGGCGAGGTCGAGGGGCGACTTCGGTCGCTTGATCTCGTACAGGTGCGGGAACCGCTCCCATGCCCGCACCGCGTCCCAGAGCGCCGCTGCGTCGTCGCCGGTGGGGGCCGGGGTCACCACCGGTCCGTAGAGGGCGCGGCCGCTCGGGAACACCAACGTCGGTACCCCGAAGCCGCCGAGGGCGAGGACGTCCTCGTGGTCCGCCCGCACGTCGTCTGTGGTGGTCGGATCCGCAAGTGCCTCGTCCACCAACGAGGGGGCGAGGTCGAGCTCGTCCAGCACCGCCCGCGCCGCGTCGGGAGTGTGGGGCTTGCGGCCGTGCCCGTGCAGCCAACTGCCGGCGGTGGCGTAGTAGCGATCCACGAGGTCGTTGCCGGTGCGGGGGTCGCCGTCGACACCGCGCCGCAACCGTGCGGCCACCCGCAGCATCCCCCAGCCGTAGGACCAGTCCCGCTCCCACGGGTGCTTCCTGCCCTCCCGGCGGTTGACCTCCTCGAGGGAGAAGAAGCGCCACTCCACCTCGATCAGGCCGCGGTCGCGCACCTCGCGGGCCCACTTCGAGGTCTGGTACGCCCACGGGCACATCACGTCGAAGTGGAAACGGAGGGCGACGGCACTCATGGGGGGAGCGTAGGTCA
Source organism: Actinomycetota bacterium (assembly GCA_016870595.1). GTDB lineage: Bacteria > Actinomycetota > Acidimicrobiia > IMCC26256 > PALSA-555 > CAIUKV01. The sequence goes on along the minus strand of VGBI01000132.1, from coordinate 1,550 downwards.
GACTGCGAAGGCATCATGATGTCGTACCAGTGATGTCACGTGCATCATGTGCGCACGACCGTGACCCTCGACCCGGACGTCGACGCCGGGATCCGCCGGGTGATGGCGGATCAGGGCCGTTCGTTCAAGGAGGCGCTCAACGAGGTGGCGCGGCGCGGGCTGCAGGCCCGGGCCGGCCACATCGAGCCCTACACCGGACCCACCTTCCGCTCCCGCGTGCGGCCCGGGCTCGACCTCGACCGGGCCCTCGCCCTCGTCGGTGACCTCGAGGACGGCGAGGTGGTGCGTCGCGCCGAGCAGGGCAAGTAGCGCGCCGCCGGCGCTGCCCGTGACCGCCATGCGGATCTGCGACCTGAACCTCCTGCTCTACGCCACCAACGAGGCGAGCGCGCAGCACGAACGGGCCCGCGACGTGCTCCACGCGCTCATGGTCGGGAACCGTCCGGTCGGTCTCCCCTGGATGGTCACCCTCGGCTACGTGCGGCTCACCACCAACCCCCGGGTGATGGTCGACCCGCTCGCGCCCGCCGATGCAGTGGCCATCGTGCGCGGGTGGTTGGGGCGCCACAACGTGGTGGCTCCCGAGCCGATTGCGCGTCACCTCGACCTGATGGCCGAACTGCTCGCCGCCGCGGGACCGGTGCCAACCTGGTGAACGACGCCCACCTCGGCGCGTTGGCGCTCGAGCACGGGGCGGAACTGTGGTCCTTCGACCACGACTTCTCCCGCTTCCCCGGGGTGCTCTGGCGGTCGCCGGCGGATCATGACCCGGACTGAACCACAGCCGACGGGTGGCACACCGGGGGCCCATGGAGCGCCACGCCCCTCGGTGCGCTGGTCCGAGATGCAGCTTCCGGGAATGAGCGGGGTGGGTTCCACCGACCCCAATTGGTTCAAGCGGTCCATCTTCCACACGCAGCTCGTCCGCAGTGTCTTCGACGCCAGCGCCGACAGCGAATTGCAGGCCCGGCTTGGCGGGTTTGTCGGGGAACGTGAGCGGGATGTTCGTGAACGTGGCGGTGGCCGTGTCGATCTGGCCGAGGCCACCGGTGCCCAGGTGCCGAAGCCCACGAGCACCGAGGTGCCCGACGGGTCGAGCGCGATCGGGTTCACGTCCCGCCCGACGTCCGCCAGCACTGTCGTCGTGTGAGCATCGCCCCGCTCCCTCGCACGGCTCCTGCTCCGTGCCCCGCCTGGGGCAGGATGTCCGAATGAATGATCGCACCGTTGCCCGCTCGATCGCACTTGGCCGCATCCTCTTCGGCCTGATCATGCTGCTGATCCCCCACAGCGTGCTGGCCCGCACGAGCGAGGTGCGCCCCGGGCCGCTGGTGTGGATGGCCCGGGCGTTCGGCATCCGCGACGTGGTGCTCGGCGTCGGTGCGATGATCGAGTTGACCGAGGAGGAGCCGTCGGGTCAGTGGGTGACCCTGGGCGCCCTGGCCGACACGTCCGACGCCGTCGCCGCGGTGGTGTGGCGCGATGAGCTCGGCACGGCCGGCATGGCCTCGACGCTCGCGCTGGCGGTGCCCGCCGCGGCCGGCGGTTGG
>VGBI01000131.1 GCA_016870595.1 Actinomycetota bacterium | reverse complement strand
AGAACCCGGCGCTCAACGCCCCCCTCATCGCCTTCCTCGCCTCGGAGCGGGCCGCGCACGTGAACGGCCAGATCCTCGGCCGCAGCGACTACGCGTTCACGCTGTTCCAGCACCCCAAGCAGATCGCGTTCATGTGGCAGGAGGGCGGGTTCACCCCCCAGGAGCTCGCCGACAACTTCGACGTCATCCTCGGCCAGCACCTCCAGCAGGTCGGCATGGTCATGCCGGGCGGCATGGAGCGGCCGGGCGGCTGAGCCCGCTCGGCGCCGCCCGTGGGCCGCTACTCGCTCGGAGTCGTCGACGTCGCGTTCTGGCCCGACCGGGGCCCGGCCGCGGCCGAGCGGGCCCGGGCCCTCGGGTTCGAGCACGTCGACGTCGCGGTCGACGTCGATCCGGCGACGCTCGCACTCCCGGTGGGGTGCCCCACCGCCTTCCCCCGTCCGGTCCCGGGGTGGTGCGCCACGCCCGCCCCGGCCGCCGGGGAGGGCCGCTGGGAGCAGACGGTGGCGCGGTTCCGGGCCGCACCCGGTGCGCTGCTCGAGCCCTGGGCGGGCGCATGCGTGCACTCGGTCGAGACGGTGCGGGCGATGGCCGCCGAGGTGCCGGGGCTGCGGTTCCTGATCGACACCGGGCACGTGGCCGACTGGGGCGGGGATCCGTGCGAGCTGCTCGAGTGGGCCGACCACGTGCAGCTGCGCCAGGGCGCGCCGGGCCGGACCCAGCTCCACGTCGACGACCCCGACGGGGTGGTCGACTTCGCCGCCGTGCTGGCCCGCCTCGACGCGCTCGGCTACCGCGGGGTGTGCTCGGTCGAGCACTTCGACCTGCCCGACCTCGGCTGGCCGCTGGCCGACCCGGTGGGCTGGGCCGACGACCTGCGCCGCCACGTCGCGGCGCTGATGGACTGACGATCCGGGCTCAGGCCCCGAGCCGGTCCCGCAGCTCGCGCTTGAGGATCTTGTTCATCGCGTTGCGGGGCATGGCCTCGACCAGGTGCCACTCCTCGGGCACCTTGTACGCGGCGAGCTCGGCCCGGCACCGGTCGGCGAGCTCGTCGGGGGTGACCGTCGCGCCGGGCGCCGGCTCCACGAAGGCCACGACCCGCTCGCCGAGCCGGGGGTCGGGCCGGCCGACGACGGCACAGGCCGCAACTCGGGGGTCGCCGTGCAGGACCCGCTCGACCTCCGCCGGGTAGACGTTCGCGCCGCCGCGGATCACGAGGTCGTGGCGGCGGTCGCGCACGAACAGCTCGCCGTGCGCGTCGACGCAGCCGAGGTCACCGGTGTGCAGCATCCCGCCCCGCAGGGCTGCCGCGGTGGCCTCGGGCTGGTTCCAGTACCCGAGCATCGGCGTGTAGACGCCGGCCCAGGGTCCGTCGGTCCGGGGCGCGACGCAGATCTCGCCGACCTCGCCGGCGGGGACCTCGCGGTCGGCGTCGTCGACGATCACGATCCGCACGTGGGGGAGCGCGCGGCCCGCGCCGCCCGGGACCGGCGGCGCAGCCGGATCGCTCATCGTCACCGCGGTCGGGGCCTCGGTGAGCCCGTAGCCGACCGTCACCTCGGTGCCGTAGCGGGCCCGGTAGAGGTCGCGGAAGACGTCGGGGCAGTCGGCCCCGCCCACCCCGGGGGTGGTGAGGCTGGTGAGATCGGCCTCGGTGACCTCCGGGTGGGTCAACAGCCCGTGGAGGATCGCCGGCACGGTCGAGCACGACGTGACCCGCTCGTCGCGGATCCAGGCCGCGAGCCCGACCGGGTCGACCCGGTCGATGGCCACGCAGGTCGCGCCGCCCTGGAACGCGACCAGCGGCCCCAGCGCGATCAGGTTCAGGATCGTGAGCGGCAGCAGCACGCCGAGCCGGGTGTCGGCGGCGGTGGTGCCGCGGCTGCGGGCCACTGCGCCGGGGAGCAGCAGGTTGTGCTGGCTGTGGACCGCGCCCTTCGGGAAGCCGGTCGTGCCGCTCGTGTACGCGATGGCTGCGGGGGCGAACGGGTCCACCGGCGGGAGGGGGCCCGGCTCGGCGTCGGCGACCCGGGCGTGCCACTCGTCCCGGGGCCCCGCCGCCGGGTCGCAGGGCACCACGGCCGCCAGCCCGGGGAGGTCGCCGGTGTGGGGCCCGAGCTCGTCGACCACGGCCGGATCGGCGACGAGCACCCTGACCTCGGCGTCGCGCAGGATGTAGGTCTTCTCGGGCGGGGCGAGCGGGAGGTTGACCCCCAGCCAGATCGCGCCGAGCCGCATGCAGGCGAGGAAGCCGACGACGATCTCGGGGTGGTTAGCGGTGGCGAAGGCGACCCGGTCCCCGGGCGCGACCCCGAGGCCGCGCAGCGCGGCGGCGGCCCGGTCGACCTCGAGGTCGAGCGCGGCGAACGTGTAGCGCCGGTGGCGTCCGACCAGCGCCTCCCGCGCGGGGTCGGCGGCCAGGCCGGGGTCGAGCACGGCGGCCACGGTCCGGGGGCCCCCACCGGGGATCTCCGGCCGGGTCGTCGGGGCGATCAGCCCGGCGGTCGGGGCGGGGTGGCCCATCCGCTCACGCGCCCATGTACCAGCCGCCGCTGGCGTTGATGGTCGCGCCGGTCACGAAGCTCGACTCCTCCGACGCGAGCCACGCGACCACCGCGGCGATCTCCTCGGGCTGCCCGAGCCGGCGCAGCGGGGTACGCTCGGCCTCGGGGGCCAGCCGGTCGGCGTGCTTCTCGACGAACTTCGTCCAGACGATCCCGACCGCGATCGCGTTGGCCCGGATCCCGAAGGGCCCGCCCTCGGCGGCGATGGTGCGGGTCAGCGACTGCAGGCCGGCCTTGGCCGCCGCGTAGGGCCCCTCGGTCCCGCCGCCGCCGAGCGCACTGGCCACCGACGAGACGTTCACCACGCTCCCGCCGCCCCGCTCGATCATCCCGGGCATCACCCGCTTGGCCAGGTACCAGCAGCCGGTGAGGTCGACCGCGAGCACCCGGTCCCAGTCGGCGGGGTCGTAGTCGACGACCAGGCCGAGCACGTTCACCGCGGCGTTGTTCACGAGCAGGTCGATCGGCCCGAGGTCGGTGGTGACCGCGTCGACGACCGCGTCGATCCGGTCGCGGTCGCCCGCGTCGAGGAGGTGCCCGACCACCGTGGCGCCGGGGAACTCGGCCTGCAGGTCGGCGACGGTCGCCGCGGTGCGCCCTTCGTGCACGTCGGTGACGACCACGGCGGCGCCCTCGGCGGCGAGGCGGCGGGCGCAGGCCCGGCCGATCCCCGACCCGGCGGCGCCGGTGACCAGCGCGACCCGGCCCCCGAACCCGTAGCGGGCGGCGCTCACGTGCCGGCGGGGACGCGCACGCCCCCGAGGAGGTCGCGGAGGTTGTCGCGCATGATCCGGCGCACGTCGCCGTCGGAGAGTCCCGGGAGGGACTCGACGAAGTCGCGCGGCTCGGCCAGGCCCTCGGCGTGGGGGAAGTCGGAGCCGAACAGCACGCGGTCGGCGCCGATCACTCCGGCGAGTGCGGGCACGTCCTCCTCGTGGAAGGGCGACACCCAGACGTGGCGCTTGAAGATCTCGCTCGGCTTCTCGGTGATGCGGCCCCCGAGCCACGGCCCGTTGCGGCCCATCCCGTTCATCTTGTTCATCTGCTTGCACAGGTACGGGACGTAGAGCGAGCCGTTCTCGACGCTGAGGCAGCGCACGCCGGGGAACCGGCCGAAGAGGTTGTGGAGGACCAGCGCCGAAAACGTGTCCATGATCGGCCGGTCGCCGTAGAAGTTGCACCACTGGAACGCCGACTGCCTGTGCGACGAGGGGTTGGTCTCCTCGCCCCAGAACGGCCCCATCATCTCGTTGTAGCCCGACTCGCCGATGTGGAACGCGACGAGCACCCCGGCCTCGTCGACGCGGGCCCAGAACGGATCGAAGTGCGGATCGGCGGGCGAGCGGCCGAACGCCGGCCCGGGTCGCAGCGAGATGCACCGGGCGCCGCGGTCGAGCACCCACTCGAGCTCCGCCACGGCGCGGTCGACGTCGCGCAGCGAGCACAGCGGTGCGGCGAAGATCCGGTCCTGGTGGGCGAAGCCCCAGTCGTCGTCGAGCCAGCGGTTGAAGGCGTGGAAGTTCGCGTAGAGCTGGTCGGGGTCGTCCTTCATGAAGTGCTCGACGCACACGGCGAGCGTGGGGAACAGCAGGGCGGCCTCGACCCCCTGGGCGTCCATCCGCGCGAGGCGGGCGTCGCGGTTCACGTAGGCGGGGTGCACCGGCTCCACCGCGTCGGACTCGGTGAAGGTGCCCGACGCCATCGCCCGCAGCATCTCGCGCAGCGATCCCGGTCGGGCCCACTCGTCCCGGAACGGGGCCTCGAGGAACGT
>VGBI01000130.1 GCA_016870595.1 Actinomycetota bacterium | reverse complement strand
CTCGGTGACCCCGGGCCCGAGCTCGAACAGGGCCCGCTCGACCCGGTGCCGACCCCCGACCGGGGCGGGCACCAGGTGGTCGGGGAACACGACGCCCTCGGCGCGCGCGAGGTCGCGGTACGGGAATCCCACGAGGCGCTCACCGCCGGCGGGGCCCATGCGCAACGGGAGACCGAAGTCCACGGCGAGCTCGACGTAGACGTCGAAGAACTCGGGCCGGCCCTGCAGCGCCCCCATGTGGCTGTCGAGGTGGCTGACGTCGAAGCCCCAGAGGATCGCCCGCTCCACCTGGGCCCGGCACTCCCGGCGGACCTCCTCGACGTCGGCGTGGTCCCAGGTGTCCTCGATCGTGCGCGGGAACCCGCCGTCGCCGTCGAGGAGGCTCGGGGCGTACGTGATCGGCCCCCAGCGGTAGGTCTCCCACTCGGCGTTGACGGTGAGATGCACGCCGACGTCCTCGCCCCGGTACTGCGCCGCGGCATCGCGGGCCCAGGGGCAGGGAACCATGAGCGACGCACTGGTGGCTGCGCCGCGGCGCAGCGCGTCGTACACGCCCACGTTGGCGGCACGCGACGATCCGAGGTCGTCGCAGTTCACGATCACGAGCCGGTCGTCGGGCGCGTAGCCCAGCCGTCCGGCGAGCGGGGCGCGGTCGGGGGCCATGACGCCTAGAGCCGCTCGATGATCGTCCCGGTGCCGAGCCCGCCGCCGCAGCACATCGTGATCAGGCCGAGGTGGCCGTCGCTCGCCTCGAGCTCGTTCAGCGCGCTCGTGACCAGGCGGGCGCCGGTCGCACCGAGGGGGTGACCGAGCGCGATCGCCCCACCGTTGGGATTGACGATCCCCATGTCGGGACGCAGCTCGCGCTCCCAGGCGAGCACGATCGAGGCGAAGGCCTCGTTGATCTCGATCGTGTCGAGGTCGTCGATGCCCAGGCCGGTGCGGTCGAGCAGGCGGCGGGTCGCGTCGATGGGGCCGGTGAGCATGAGGACCGGGTCCACCCCGACCAGGCACTGGTCCACGATGCGGGCCCGCGCCGTGAGCCCGAGCTCCCGGGCCCGCCCGGCGGTGGTCATCAGCACGGCGGCGGCGCCGTCGGTGATCTGCGAGGACGAGCCCGCGGTGTGGACGCCGTCCTCGCGCGCCACCGGCTTCAGCTCGGCGAGCTTCGCCAGCGACGTCTCGCGCAGACCTTCGTCGCGCTCGACCCGGTGGGTCGTCCCGGTCGGCGCGCCGTCGGCGTCGACGTCGGGCGCGTCGACGGGCACGACCTCGCGGGCGAAGCGGTCCTCACGCCACGCGCGGGCCGCCCGTACCTGCGATTCCAGGCCGAAGTGGTCGCAGTCGGTGCGGGTGACGCCCCAGCGGTCGGCGATCCGCTCGGCGGCCTCGAACTGGGTCGTGTACTCGAACTGCTCGAAGTACGGCTTCGGCAGCGGGCGCCCCGGGCCGTTGGCGACGGCGACGCCGATCGGCACGCGGCTCATGGACTCGACCCCGCCCGCGATCGCGACGTCGGCCACGCCGGCGGCCACCAGGGCGGCGGCGAGGTTCACGGCCTGTTGCCCCGAGCCGCACTGGGTGTCGATGGTCGTCGCCGCGGTGCCGATGGGCAGCCCGGCGCGCAGCCAGGCGGTCCGGGTGACGTTGAAGGTCTGCTCGCCGGTCTGGGTCACGCAGCCGCCGACCACCTGCCCGACGACCTCGGGGTCGATGCCCGAGCGCACGACCACGGCCCCGAGGATCTCGGCGAGGAGGTCGGCCGGGTGCACGGAGGCGAGGCCGCCGTTGCGCCGCCCCATGGGGGAGCGGGCGGCCTCGACGATGACGACGTCGGTGTCGGAGAGCGGGCGCATCGGACCTCGGGGTTCGGGGGCGTTCGGGAACGGGGCCCGCACCCGCCGGGGGTCGGGCTCCGGTTCCGGGATGCTACCCCGGGCCTCGCGGCCCGCTCCCGGGGCCCGGCGGGGCCGCAAGGTTCCACGTGGCGGCCGCAAGCGGGGGCGCGGGGCGGCCGCGGTCGGGGTCCGCACCCCCGTCGGTAGCCTGCATTCGTGCGTGGGCGCGGGCGGATGGCCGGACTCGCCGTGGTGCTCACCCTCGTGGGCACCGCGTGCACGGGGACCACGACCGGGGCCGAGGCCCCGGTGGAGGTCGACCGGGCCCAGGCCGCGCGCGAGGCGACCCGCGAGCTCGACGCCGCCCGCCGCCGCGACCTCGGGTGCGCGAACGTGGTGATGAGCGAGGGCGACCGGACCACCCGGCCGCCCGAGCACTTCCTGCGGCTCACCGACGCCTACGCGGTGGCCGAGCCGTGCTGGGACAAGATCGTGTTCACGTTCGAGTCCACCGGGGCGGACATGCCCCCCGGGTACGACATCGGCTACGAGAAGGGGCCGTTCACCGAGGGTGACGCCGGGCAGTACACGGTGGAGACGCTCGGCACCGCCTTCCTCTACGTCATCTTCTCGCCCGCCGCCTCGGTCAAGGAGACCGGTGGGCGTCCGCAGCAGACGTACCTCGGGAACCTCCGGTTGACCCTGCGCGACATGCACCACACCGAGATCGTCCGCAAGATCATCGACGGCGACGGCACGGTGATGTGGCTGATCGGCCTCGACGTGAAGCGGCCCTTCACTGTCGATGCCGCCAACAACCCGCCCCGCGTGAGCGTCTACATCGCCCGCTGAGTCGCGCGCTGAGTCGCGGGCCGGGACGCGTGTCGCCCGGTGGCCTCAGTCGGCGACGAGCACGATCTTGCCCAGCTTCCCGCCCGCGGTGAAGCGGTCGTATGCCGCGGCGGCGTCGGCCATGGGGTAGGTCGCGGCGACGGGCACGCGGAGCCTGCCTGCGGCGAGGGCGGGGACCACGTGCCGGGCCACGCGGTGCACGGCGTCGGCCTTCTGCTCGAGCGGGCGGGCCCGCAGCGTGGAGCCGTGGATGCGCCCGCGCCGACCCATCAGCCCGAGGAGGTCGAGCTCGGCCCGGGCGCCGCCCCCGACCCCGATGATGGCGATGCGGCCGCCCGTCGCGAGCCGGGCGACGTCGTCGGCGAGGTTCGGACCACCGATGAGCTCGAGCACGACGTCGGCCGTCGGGCCGTCGGTCCATCCGTCGGGCGCGGTCACGGTGATCGGGGCGTCGGCGCCACCCACGGCGCGGGCGAGGTCGACGACCGCCTGGCGCAGGTCGGGGTCGCGCACCGTGGCGGTGACCCGAGCGCCGGTGAGGAGGCCGAGCTGCACGCCGGCCACGCCCACGCCCCCGGCGGCTCCGTGGACGACCAGGTGCTCGCCGGGACCGAGTCCGCACTGGGTGGCCAGGGCGTCGTGGGCGGTGGTGAAGACCTCGGCGAACCCGCCCGCCTCCGGCCAGCCCAGGCCCTCGGGCACCCGGATCGCGGTCCGCTCGTGGACCACGGCGAGTTCGGCCTGGCCGCCACCGCTCACGACCGCCATCACCCGGTCGCCCACGGCGAAGTCCTCGACCCCGTCCCCGACCTCCACGACCTCGCCGGCCAGCTCGAGCCCGGGGATGTCGCCGGGTGCGTCGGACGGCGCCGGGTAGAACCCCCGCCGTTGGAGCATGTCGGCGCCGTTGAGTCCGGCGGCCCGGACCGCGACGAGCAGCTCGCGCCGACCCGGGCGGGGGTCGGGATGGCTGCGCCACCGCAGGTCTCCGTCGACGATCGTCACGGCGTGCACGTCGCCGACGCTACCGTCAGCCCGGTGACCGCCGACGCGCCCGGGGCCCGCCCGGAGGACGCCCCCGCGACCGGCGCGGCGCTGGTGGTCGTGGACGACGACGGCACCGACGTGGTGCTCGACGCCGACGAGGCGGCGGCGCTGCTCGCGCTCACCGGCGGGCTCGACGACGCCACGGTCTCGGCCTGTCCCGACTGCCACAGCCGCACGCTGGCGTGCCTGGCCCTGGTCGACGTGCTCGACGCGGCCGCACCCCACCCCCGGGCGGGCGAGCTGGTGGCGCTCGCCGAGGACGCGCCGACCTCGCACTGCTACGTCGTGGACCTCGCCGCGGACTGTCGCCACCCGCAGTGGCGGGACCCCGGCTTCACCGAGTGGTTCGCCGTCGTGGTGCCCCCACCGGCGGGTCGGCGACCGCCCCGGCGCTGACCGGGCCTCGGCTCAGCGCGGGACGCGGGTCCGCTTGAACTCGTTGATCGCGGGGAGGTCGAGCAGGTCGAGCACGCGCTCGAGGCTCGCGACGTCCTCGCGTTCCATGAAGCGCACGAAGGCTGCTTCGGTCCCGGCGACGAAGGTCGGCACCCCGAAGATCTCGTAGCGCTCGACCATCTCGGTGTGCTCCCGGGCCAGCGTCTCGAGGGTCTCGGGGA
>VGBI01000129.1 GCA_016870595.1 Actinomycetota bacterium | reverse complement strand
CGGCGCCCGAGGCCCCGCCCGGGCCGCGCCCATCCACCCGGGACGCTCACGGCCGCCACCAGTCGAGGATCGCGGCCCCGACCAGGATCGCGGTGCACGCCCCCGCCGCCATGAACGGCCCGAAGGGGACGTGGTCGCGCCGGGTCCGGCGACGGGCCACCAGCAGGCCGACGCCGACCACGGCACCGAACAGGAACCCGAGGAACAGCCCCAGCACCAGCTCGGCCCAGCCGAGGTACCCGAGGGCGAGGCCGAGGACGAACGCGAGCTTGACGTCGCCGAAGCCGAGGCCGCGGGGCGAGGCCAGGTGGAGCCCGGCGTAGGCGACGAACGCGACGACGCCCGCGAGCAGGGCGCGCCCGAACGCCCCCGGCGTGCCGTCGACCACGGCGCCGAGTCCGAGCGCCACCGCCACGAAGCCCGCCAGCGGGAAGACGATCCGGTTGGGCAGGAGGTAGGTCGCGAGGTCGATCGCCGACAGCGCGACCAGGCCCGCGACGAGCCCGAGGTAGGCGGGCAGCACGCCCACCGCGCCGAACCGGGCGGCCGTCGCCCCGGACAGCGCGGCGGTCGCCGCGACCAGCGCCCACCCCGCCGGGGACCGCAACGCGGCGGCGACCTCGGGATGGGGTCGGGCGCGCAGACCGAGGCGCGCGGGCACCCGGGCCACCGGCACGGCGAGCACCGCCCCGACCCCCGCGCCGAGCACCGTGCTGCCGGCCACGAGGGCGAGGGTCACGGATCGAGGCCGGTCCGGGCCGCGGCCGCCATCACCGCGAGCGGCGCGTCGCGACCGGTCCAGTGGGTGAACGCCAGCGCGGCCTGGTGCACGAGCATGCTCAGCCCACCCGCGTGCGGGATCCCACGGGCCTCGGCGGCCGCGAGCAGGGGGGTCCGGACCGGGTGGTACACGGTGTCGTACACGAACTGGGTGGCGGTGAGCACCGTGGGATCGAACGGCGGCGGCTCCCCCTGCATGCCGATCGGGGTCGCGTTGACCACGACGTCGACGGTCGGCACCACTGCGTCGAGGTCGGCGAACGCCACCGCGCGCGCGTCGGGGGCGAGTTTCGCGGCCGCAGCCCCGGCCTCGGGCCGACGGGCCGCGACCGTCACCACGGCACCACTCCGACCGAGGGCGTCGACGATCGCCCGGGCCGCGCCCCCGGCCCCGAGCACGAGGGCGCGACGACCGGTGGGCTCGACCCCGTGCTCGCGCAGGGCCGCGACGAGCCCGGGGCCGTCGGTCGAGTCGCCGAGGAGGCGACCGTCCCGGTGGACCACCGTGTTGACCGAACGGAGGACGGCCGCGCCCGGGGTGAGCTCGTCGCACGCGGCGGCGGCGCCCTCCTTGTGGGGCATCGTGACGTTGAGGCCGGCGAGGCCGAGCGTGCGGACGGCGTCCAACGCGGCGGCAGCGCGGCCGGCGGCCACCGGGAAGGCGACGTAGACGAAGTCGAGGCCGAGCTCGGCGAACGCGGCGTTGTGGATGGCGGGCGAGCGGGAGTGGCGGACCGGATCGCCGATCACGCCCACCACCTGCGTCGAGCCGCGCGGTGCCGTCGGGCCGGGGTGCACGGTCCCGATTACAGCAGACGCCCCCGGTGTTACAGGAGACCCTTCGCCCGCGCCTCGGCCACGTTCGCGTTGTGCTCGTTGAGCGTCGTCGCGAACTTGTGCCGTCCGCTCGGGTCGATGAGGACGTAGTACTTGAACGGCACGTCGGCGGGACGCAGCGCACTGGTCAGGCTGGCCTCGGTGACGCTGGCGATGGGTCCCGGCGGCAGGCCGCTGATCCGGTACGTGTTGTACGGCGAGTCGATGGCCTTGTCAGCGTTGGTGGGCACCGGCGGGCAGCCACCCTTGGCGAAGCAGAGCGTCGAGTCGATCTGCAGGGGCATCCGGTCGCGCAGCCGGTTGCGGATCACGCCGGAGATGAGCGGTCCCTCGTCGACCAGCTTCGCCTCGGTCTGGATCAGCGAGGCCGCCACCACCGTCTGGTACGGCGTGAGCCCGTTGATCGCGGGCGAGCCGAGCAGGCCGATCTTGTCGGCGATCTGGTCGAAGCGGGCCACGAGCTTCTTGGCGATGTCGACCTCGCGTTCGGCCTGCCCGATGCGGTAGGTGTCGGGGAACAGGAAGCCCTCGGCCGAGAGGACCTCGGGCGGCATGTACTTCGACCGGGCGGTCCCGGACCGCACGACGTTGAGGAAGGTGGTGCGGTCGCGGCCGGGGAGCTGGGCGACCCGGTCGGCGATCTGCTCGAGCGTGAGGCCGGGCGGCAGGAGCAGGGTGACGTCGGTGTCGACCGCGGGCGGCGGTGGGGGCCCGACCTTGAGCGTGTTCACCGCGGCGCGCGCCCCGAGGTCGGTGCGCATCGTGTACGTGCCCGCGGTGTACGGGCTCGCCCCCGAGAACGTGGCCCAGACCCGGAACGCCGAGGTCGAGCCGATCACCTCGGCGTCGGCGAGCGCGGTGGCGACCTCACCGGTGCCCCAGTCGGGGCCGATGGTGACCGACACCTCCTGGCCGGGGGCCCCGCCGGGCTCGACCTGCAGGTAGAACCACACCGCCAGGAGCACGATCGGGACGACCACGACCCCCAGCACGGCGAGCACACCCACCCGCCGGGCGATCCGCCGTCGCCGCGGCCCCGGGCGGCGCCGGCCCGGGGACCGGGTCCGGGTCGCGGGGTCGTTCCCGGCCGACCAGGTGGCCGTGGACGCCTCGGCCAAGGCCCGGGCCCGGCGGTCGTCGGGATCGAAGCCGGGATCGAAGCCGGGATCGAAGCCGGGATCGAACCCGGGATCGAACCCGGGATCGAAGCCCGGGTCACGCCCGGGCCCGGGACCGACCGGGGGTCGGGGCGGGCCGCTCATCGGGCTGGCTCCCCCGCCGGTCGGCGGTCGAGCCAGGCCTGCAGCAGCACCGCCGCGGCGGCCGCGTCGATCCGCGCGCGCTGGTCGCGACCCGGGACGCCGGCGGCCCGCAGGTCCCGGGCCGCCGAGTGCGTGGTGAAGCGCTCGTCGTGGAGGACCACCGGCACGGGATCGGCGGCGGCGGCGAGCGCAGCCGCCTCGGCCCGGGCCGCCCGGGCGGCCGGACCGTCGGCACCCGACAACGAGCGGGGCAGGCCGACCACGATCACGGTGGCCCCGACCTCGGCGGCGGCGGCCACGATGGCCGCCCGGTCGGCGGCGGCGTCGCCGCTGCGGACCAGCGTGCGCCACGGGGAGGCCAGGACCCCCGACGGGTCGGAGCAGGCCAGCCCGATCCGCCGGCTCCCGAGATCGACCCCGAGCGCGCGCCCCACGGTCAGCCGGCGAGCCCGTCGATCGCGGCGCGGGCCGCGGTGCGGGCCGCCTCGAGCGCAGCGTCGGCCGCCTCGGGGTGCTTGCCGCCCCCGACGACGAGCTCGGCGTTCTTGGCCGTGCCTCCGCCGAGGAGCCGGGCCGCGGGGCCCGCGAGCTCGGCGGCCGAGATCCCGGCCGACACCAGGTCGGGACTCACCGCGACGACCAGGGCCGCCTTCTCCCGGTCGGGCGGCACCGCGCCGACCAGGACCACCACCCCCGAGCCCAGTGCGTCGCGCGTGGCGAGCGCGAGTCGGCGCAGGTCGTCGCCGGACTGGTCGCGCCGGACGGCGACGACGCGGTCGGTGGCGGCGGCCGCGAGCTCGGTGGCCTCCCCGGCGGCGGCCCGGGACTGGGCCGCGGCGATCTCCTGGCGCGCGGTACGCAACTCGCCGAGGAGGCGCTCGATCCGCTCAGGGACCTCCTCCACCGTGACCTGCAGCGCACCGGCGGCAGCCACGAGGGTGTCCTCCTCGTGGCGGATATGGGCGAGCGCGGCGTCGCCGGTGACGGCCTCGATCCGGCGGAGGTTCGAGCCGATCGACCCTTCGCTGACGATCTTGACCGGCCCGATGAAGCCGAGGGCGTGGACGTGGGTGCCGCCGCACAGCTCGATGGAGTGCTCTCCCGCCTCGAGCACCCGGACCAGGTCGCCGTACTTGTCGCCGAAGAACGCGATCGCGCCGAGCCCGAGGGCGTGGTCCTTGGTGGTCTCGTAGTGGCGCACCGGCGCGTCGGTGATCACCTCGGCGTTGGCGCGGGCCTCGACCCGGGCGAGCACGTCGGGCGGGACCGCCTCGAAGTGCGAGAAGTCGAAGCGGAGGCGGTCGGGCCCGACGAACGAGCCGGCCTGCTGGACGTGCGCCCCCAGCTCCTCGCGCAGGGCCCAGTGCAGCAGGTGGGTGGCGGTGTGGTTGCGCCGGATCGCGTCGCGTCGGGGACCGTCGATCCGGGCGAGGACGGTGTCGCCCTCGGCGAGCCCCCCCGACTCCACCACCCCCACGTGCACGACGAGCCCGGGCAGGCCGTAGCGGGTGTCGGTGATGCGCACGGCGCCGCCGGCAGTCTCGAGCACGCCGGTGTCGCCGATCTGCCCTCCGCTCTCGGCGTAAAAGGGGGTGCGGTCGAGGACCACGGCGACCGGCACCCCGGGGCCGACCGAGGCGACGCGGTCGGTCCCCCCGATCAGCGCCCGCACCTTGGCGCCGTCGGTCGCGTACTCCTGGCGACCGGTGAACTCGGTGGGCC
>VGBI01000128.1 GCA_016870595.1 Actinomycetota bacterium | reverse complement strand
GTGGTCGGGCAGGCCCAGGAGCGCGGCGAGCGGCGCGCCCGCCGCCGCACCGAGGGTGGTGAGCGCAGACCCGAGGCCGAGGGCGCCGGCCGCGAGCAGGAGGTTCTGCACGCACGGGAAGATCGACGACCCGACCGTGGCGGGCAGGCCCCGCTCGAGGTCGGCGCACACCACCACGAGCACCGGGGCCGTCCGGTAGCCGCCGCCGGCGATGCCCTCGTCGACCTCCTTGAGGAGCTCCGGGGTCAGGCGGGTCTCGGAGAACGCGCGTCCGTTCGCGTTCCAGGCCGCCTCGGTGAGGTCGTGGATCTCGGACTGCACGGCCGGGTCGCGCACCACCACGAACTCCCAGGGCTGCTTGTTCTCGGCGCTCGGGGCGTGGGTCGCGGCCCGCAGGACCGTCTCGACCGTGGCATCGTCGACCGGCGTGGCGGTGAACTCGCGGTGCGCGCGCTGGCGGAGGACGACCGAGAAGAAGTCGGGCCCGTCGGGTGGGCTCACGGGGTCTGCGCTCCCACGAGGGCGAACGAGTTGACGTACATGATCCGCAGCGCCGGGTGCACGGCCCAGGCGGTGCACTCGGGGGAGCCCCACGGGCCGATGCGGGCCTCGACCAACGGGCGCATCCGCTTGAACGTGACCTCGGCGTCGGGGTCGTCGAACTCGTAGAAGTGCAGGTACCGCGGGTCGCCCTGCGTGGCGTGCTCGTACGGGGTGATCATCGTGAACCCGGGGATCCCCGCCTCCACGATGTAGCTGATGTGCACGAAGTCGCCCCAGTCGCGCAGGGCCTGGGCCTCGGCGTCCGACGGGGGGCTGATGAGCACGAGCGACAGCCCGACGGTGGGCCGACCCGTGAGCCGGCCCTGGCCCGGGCGGGGGGTGCGGACGAAGTGGTGCCCGGTGATCCCGGCCGGGGTCGGGGGCGGGGTGAAGGTCCCGTCGCACTCGTAGACGCCGAGGGTGTCGAACTCGGGGAGCTCGCGGGGCAGGTCGGTGCGGTCCCGGTGGACGTTGCGCCACCAGGTCGCCCGGGCGACCCCGGGCCGGGCCAGGACCTCGGCGACCCGGTCGGTGGCGTAGGCCTCGGGGGTCGCCTCGGTCATCTCGAGGTACAGCACGGGGGTGCAGCGATCTTCCATCGCCGCGGATCGTACGCGCGCCGGGCCCTAGGGTGGGTCCCGTGATCGGCGCCACGAAGCCCAATCCCACGTTCGTCCGGTGGTTCTCGGCCCTGCACCGGGCCGTGGTGCGGACCACCGGGGGCCGGTTGCTGACCCGGTTCCGGGGCGAGCCGATGATCCTGCTCACCACCACGGGGCGACGAACGGGGGAGCCCCGCACGTGGCCGCTCACCGGCCTGCGGGCGGGGGACGGCTGGGCGGTGGCCGGCTCCAACGGGGGCCACGACCGCCATCCGGCGTGGTACCTGAACCTGGTCGCCGATCCCGACGCGGTGGTCCAGGACGGCCGGCGCCGCGTGGCGGTGCGGGCCCGGATCACCGAGGGGGCCGAGCGGGCCGAGTGGTACGGGCGCTTCGAGGCCTACCTCGACAACTACACCGCCTACCGGTCGGCCACGGCCCGCGAGATCCCCGTGGTGCTCCTCGAGCCGGTCGCTGGATAGCCTGCCCCCCGATGGACCTCTCCCTCTCCGCCGACGAGCAGGCGTTCGCCGACGAGTTCCGCAGCTGGCTCGACGCGAACCTCGACCTGCCCCCTTCGTTCGACAGCTTCGACGACGAGATCGCCTGGGGCCGCACCTGGCAGGCCAAGCTGGCCGCCGACCGCTGGGTCGGCATCCACTGGCCGTCGGAGTACGGGGGGCGCAGTGCCTCCCCGGTGCAGGTGGCGATCTACAACCTGGAGTACGGCCGGTCGCGGGCCCTGCAGCTGGTCAACCGCACCGGCGTCAACCTGGCCGGGCCCACCCTGCTCGCCCACGGTACCGAGGAGCAGAAGGCCCGGTGGCTGCCGTCGATCCTCGACGCGGCCGAGATCTGGTGTCAGCTGTTCTCCGAGCCCGAGGCCGGCTCCGACCTCGCCGGGCTGCGTACCACCGCCACCCCGGTGGAGGGCGGCTGGGTGCTGAACGGCCAGAAGGTCTGGACCAGCTACGCGCAGTACTCGCGCTGGGGGATCTGCCTGGCCCGGACCGACACCGAACTGCCCAAGCACAAGGGCATCTCCTACCTCGTGGTCGACATGGAGGCCGACGGGGTCGAGATCCGGCCGCTGCGCCAGATCACCGGCGACCACGAGTTCAACGAGGTGTTCTTCACCGACGCCTTCGTGCCCGAGAACCACCTCATCGGCGGACTCAACAACGGATGGGCCGTCGCCAACACCACCCTGGCCCACGAGCGGGGCACCACGTTCCCGTTCAAGGAGCAGGTCGTCCACGAGGTGTTCCTCGACGACCTCTACCGCCAGGCCTCGGCCGCAGGCACGCTCGACGACCCCGCGGTGGCCGAGGCGCTGGTCGACTCGTTCGTCGAGCTGCGGGTGCTGCGCCTCCACAACTGGCGCACGCTGTCGCGACTCGCCAAGGGCATCGAGCCCGGACCCGAGTCGAGCTGGATCAAGCTGGCCTGGACCGACATGACCCAGCACATGGCCACCACCGCGCTCGACCTGTGCGGGCCGGCCGCGCCGCTGTGGCGGGGGGCCGCCGACCTGCCCGGCGACGGCAAGTGGCAGCGCCAGTGGCTCTGGAGCAAGGCCGGCTCGATCGCGGGCGGCACCTCCGAGGTCCAGAAGAACATCGTCTCGGAGCGCATCCTCGGTCTGCCCCGCGGCTGAGGCCCGGTCGGCCGTGGTGCGCGTCGTCGGGTTCGACCACCTCGTGCTCGTGGTGGCCGACGTCGAGCGCTCGCTGGACTGGTACACGGGTCGGCTCGGGTTGACCGGTGATCGGGTGGAGGAGTGGCGGCGGGGCGAGGTCCCGTTCCCCTCGGTGCGCATCGACGCGACCACGGTGCTCGACCTGCTCGCGGGTGTACCGACCGGGGTCAACGTCGACCACCTGTGCCTCGTGGTCGCGCCCGGCACCGACCTCGACGCCTTGGTCGCGTCGGGCGACTTCGACGTGGTCTCGGGACCGGTCGACGGCCGCTACGGCGCCCGGGGCCTGGCCCGCAGCTGCTACGTGCGCGACCCCGACGGCACCGTGGTCGAGCTGCGCACCTACGGCTGAGGCGACCCGCGCCGCCGGGCGGGACCGGGCGGGGACCGGGGGACCGGGGGAGCCGGGGGAGCCGGGGGAGCCGGGGGTCAGACGAGGTCGAGCACGGCGGTGAGGTCGGTGGCGCACAGCGCGTCGGCGGTGGGGTCGGCCGGCGCGGTCGGGTCGGGCCAGTGCCCGTCCCGGAGGAGGTACAGCGGGGTCATGCCCGCGGCCCGGGGCCCGACGACGTCGGGGCCCCAGGTGTCGCCCACGAACAGCGTGTGGGCCGGGTCGGCCCCGGTGGCGTACAGGGTGTGCTCGAAGATCCGGGGGTGGGGCTTGCGGGCCCCGGCCCAGGCCGACGAGACCTGCACGTCGGTCGCACCGGTGAGGCCGGCCTCGTCGATGGCCTCGGCGAGGTCCCAGTCCCAGTTGGAGCACACCGCGGTCTGGATGCCGCGGGCCCGCAGCTCGGCGAGCACGGGCGCGCTCTCCGGGTAGGCCTCGAGCACGCGGCTCGTCCGCCCGCTGCGCAGCGTCTCGACGATCAGCTCGTGCTCGCCGGGATGCACGTCGGACTCGGCCAGCATCCCGAGGAGCCGCTCGCGCTGCCAGCGCTCGTAGGCCTCGGCGTCGGCGGAGTGCTCGACGTGGGTCAGCCCGTCGTGCTCGTTCTCGAACCACCAGCGCCGGCGCACCTCCTCGGGGAGCGTGTAGCCGTGCTGCGCGAGCACGGCGTCGATCCCGAGCCAGTGGGTGGCGTGGCCGAGGGTGCCGTAGAAGTCGAACACCACGGTCCGGATCGACCGGTCGAGCGTGAAGTCGGGGGTGAGTGCGGTCACCGGCCCATTGTCGCAGGCCGGAGGTCGGTGGTGGCCGGTCAGCCGACGAGCAGGCGGGCGGCGCGCAGCGCGGTGGCGACGATGGTGAGCGTCGGCCCGTACCCCGTGGAGGTGGGGAACACCGACGAGTCGGTGACCACCACGTTGTCGACGTCCCAGCAGCGCTGGTCCCGGTCGCAGACGCTGGTCCGGGGGTCGGTCCCCATGCGGGCGGTGCCCATGATGTGGCGCGACCGGGGGGTCGGGTCGGCGCCCGGGCGCAGGTGCTCGCGCAGCGTCGGCGACGTCACCCAGAAGGTGGTGTGCGCGCCGGCCTCGCGCATCACGGCTTCGAGCCGCGGCGCCCAGTGGGTGGCGGCCACGACGTCGTGGCGGTGGGGGGTGTAGGTGACCCGCCCCGCCGGTCGCCCCCAGGCGTCGCGCACCCGCGGGTCGTCGTCGATGCGGTTGCCGGCCTGGGGGAGGTCCTCGCCCTGCATCGTGAACGCGGCCATGCGGTCGCGCATCACCGACGCGAGCATCGTGCGGCTGTGCGCCTCGCCCGGCGGCAGGTGGAGGGCCTCGAGGATCGGCAGGCCCGCACCGCCGTGCTCGACGATGCCGCCCCGGGCGTAGGGGAGACCGGCGTCGCGAGCGGCGGCGAGCGCCGCGGCGTCGGGCACGATCGGGTCGTCCATCAGGTGGGTCACCGAGCGACCCTTGTACGCGTGCAGGCGGAACGGGAACAGCCCGAGCACCAGCGTCTGCAGGTGGTACATGAGGTAGCGCCCGACCACGTCGGGGTTGCCGATG
>VGBI01000127.1 GCA_016870595.1 Actinomycetota bacterium | reverse complement strand
GACGCAGTTCGAGGACGTCGCCGCGCTCGTGGCGCTCTACCGGCCGGGCCCGATGGCCCAGAACTGGCACACGGCCTACGCCGACCGCAAGAACGGACGGGCCCCGGTCACCTATCCGCACCCGGATCTCGAGGAGATCCTCGGCCCGACCTACGGACTGATGATCTACCAGGAGCAGCTCATGCGGGTCGCGCAGCGGCTCGCGGGCTACTCGCTGGAGGAGGCCGACAACCTGCGCAAGGCCACGGGCAAGAAGATCCGTGAGGTCATCGCCAAGGAGCGGTCCCGCTTCGTCGAGGGCTGCGCCGAGCAGGGGTACGGCCGGGAGTTCGGCGAGCAGATCTTCGACACGATCGAGCCCTTCGCCGACTACTCGTTCAACAAGTCGCACTCGGTCGGCTACGGCTACCTCGCCTTCCAGACCGCCTACCTCAAGGCGAACCACTCGGTCGAGTACCTCGCCGCGCTCCTCACGAGCGTGAAGTCCAACAAGGACCAGACCGCGGTCTTCCTCAACGAGTGCCGCCAGCTGGGCATCCCCGTCCTCGTCCCCGACGTCAACGAGTCGGTGTCGGACTTCTCGGTCCACGGCGACGCCATCCGCTTCGGCATGTCGGCGGTGCGCAACGTCGGCGAGGGCGTGGTCGCGCTCGTGGTGGCGGCGCGCGAGGAGGGGGGACCCTTCACCGACTTCTACGACTACTGCGAGCGGGTCGATCCCCAGGCCCTCAACAAGCGCACGGTGGAGTCGTTGATCAAGGCGGGGGCCTTCGACTCCCTCGGCCACCCCCGCCAGGGCCTCGCGCTCGGGCTCGAGGCCATCGTGGGCGAGGTGCTCGCCCGGCGCGGCAAGGAGGCCGAGGGGCAGTTCGACCTGTTCTCGGCGGCGGGCGACTCCGCCACCGACGCGCTCACGCCCCAACGGACGCCGATCCCCGACTCGGAGTTCCCCAAGTCGCTGCGCCTCGCGTTCGAGAAGGAGATGCTCGGCCTCTACGTCTCCGACCATCCCCTCATGGGGGCCGAGCGGGCGTTGCGGCGCTACACCGACGCCACCCTGACCGAGTGCAAGGAGGCCCGGGAGGGTGAGATCCGGATGGTGGGCGGCATCGTCACCGGTCTCGCCCGCAAGTACACCAAGCGCGGCGACCTCATGGCGACCTTCGTGCTCGAGGACCTGTCGGCGGCCATGGAGGTGATGGTCTTCCCGCGGGCCATGACCGACCACGGGCACGCCCTGGAGGATGACGCCATCGTCTGCGTCAAGGGCCGCCTCGACACCCGCGACGACGCCCCCAAGATGATCGCGATGGAGATCACCCGTCCCGACCTGTTGCTCGACGGCGGTCCGCCGGTGCGCCTGCGCACGAAGCCGGGGGCGCTCAGCGAGGAGCGCATCACCCGGCTCAAGGCGCTGCTCCTCGACCATCCGGGCGAGAGCCAGGTGTTCGTCCAGCTGGAGGGGGCCGAGAAGGTCACCGTGCTCCGCCTCGGCGACGAGTTCTGCGTGGAGCCGACCGGGGGCCTGTTCGCCGAGCTGCGGATCCTGCTCGGGTCCGACTGCATCGCCTGATCGGGCCGTCTGCCAGACTGCCCGGGTGCACATCGGAGTTCTGGGGGCGACGGGGCCGGCGGGCCGGGGGCTGGCCGCCCGGTTGGCGGCGGTCGGCCACGAGGTGGTGGCCGGGTCACGCGACCCGAGCCGGGCCGAGGCCGTGGTCGGGGACCTGCGGGACCGGTGGGGCGACCGGGTCGCCGGACTGACGGCCGGGAGCAACGCCGACGCAGCCGACGCCGGGGTCGTGGTGGTCGCCACCACCTGGGAGGGCGCGGTCGACACCGTGGCCGGGTTCGCGCCAGCGCTGGCGGGCAAGGTCGTGATCGCGATGGCCAACGGCCTGGAGAAGGTCGGGCGGGAGTTCCACCCGGTGCTGCCCGGCGGGCGCTCGCTCAGCGAGGGCATGCAGGCGGCGGCGCCGGAGGCCCGGGTCGTGGCCGCCTTCCAGCACGTGCCCGCCGCCGCGTTCGCCGCGCTCGATCAGCCGATCGAGAGCGACGTCGTCGTCTGCGGCGACGACGACGCCGCCCGCGACGTCGTGCTCGGGCTCGTGGCCGGGATCCCGGTGCTGCGGGCCTTCGACGGGGGTTCGCTGGTCAACGCGATCGGGATCGAGGCGTTCGCGGCCACGCTCCTGACCTGCAACCTCCGGCACACGGGCAAGGGGACGCTGCGCCTGCTCGGTCTCGAGGGGCGCACCTCGTGACGACGGTGCGGCTGTTCGACACCGCCCGACGGCAGGTGGTCCCGTTCGAGCCGGGCCCGGTCGTCCGCATGTACGTGTGCGGGATCACCCCCTACGACTCCACCCACCTCGGGCACGCTGCGACCTACCTCGCCTACGACCTCCTCATCCGGCGGCTCGAGGACCTCGGGCACGAGGTGCGCATGGTGCGCAACGTGACCGACGTCGACGACTCGATCCTGCCCAAGGCGCGCGAGCTCGGGGTGCCGTACCTCGAGCTCGCCGATCGGGAGCTGGCCCGGTTCCGCTCCGACATGGCTGCGCTCGAGATGCGCCCGCCCGTGGCCGAGCCCCGGGCCACCGAGGCGATCCCGGGGATCGTCGACATGGTGAACCGGCTCCTCAACGCCGGCCACGCGTACCTCACCCACGGCACCGTGTACTTCGACGTGTCGACCTTCCCCCGCTTCGGTGAGCTGTCGCACTACCCGACCGACCACATGGTCCGTCTCGCCCGGGCCCGGGGCGGCAAGCCCGACGACCCGCACCGCCGGGATCCGCTCGACTTCGTGCTGTGGCAGCCGTCGCTGCCCGACGAGCCCGCCTGGCGAGGTCCGTTCGGCGTGGGGCGACCCGGGTGGCACGTGGAGTGCTCGGTCATGGCGATCGAGAACCTCGGCCCGACCCTCGACCTCCACGGCGGTGGCACCGACCTGATCTTCCCCCACCACGAGTGCGAGGTGGCCCAGAGCGAGAGCGTCACGGGCGAGCGCTTTTGCAACCACTGGATGCACTCGGCCATGGTCTCCTACGAGGGCGAGAAGATGAGCAAGTCGCTCGGCAACCTCGTATTCGTGAGCGACCTGCTCGAGGTGGCCGATCCCCGGGCGATCCGCCTTGCGCTCATGCGCCACCACTACCGGGCCGGGTTCGAGTGGTACGACACCGACCTCGACGAGGGGACCGCACTGCTGCGTCGGCTCCACGCTGCGGTCGGGGCGGGCGCCGGACCCGACCCGCGGCCCTTCGCCGAGCGCGTCCGGCGGGCGCTCGACGACGACCTCGACGCCCCCCGGGCGCTCGAGGCGCTCGACGACCTGGCCAGCGCGGTCCTCTCCGGCGGTGCCGACCCCGGCGCGGCCGACGGGCTGTGCGACCTCGCCGCGCTCGTCGGCGTCGATCTCCGCCGCCCGCTCACCGACCGCTGACCCGACCGCGGACCCGGCCGTCGATCCGGCGCGCACCCCCGGACGGCCCGACCTGCGCTGGTACCGTCCGCCTGTGGCCCTGACCATCACGCTGCCCGACGGGTCGACCCGCACCGTCGACCCCGGCGCGACCCCGGCCGAGGTGGCGGCGGCCATCGGGCGCCGGCTCGCCCGCGACGCCGTCGCCGCCCGGGTCGACGGCGAGTGGTGGGACCTTGGCCGGCCCCTCCCCGGCGACG
This sequence comes from Actinomycetota bacterium, assembly GCA_016870595.1. Classification (GTDB taxonomy): domain Bacteria; phylum Actinomycetota; class Acidimicrobiia; order IMCC26256; family PALSA-555; genus CAIUKV01. Next base: position 1,136 of record VGBI01000127.1, on the reverse strand, counting down.
TGGCGCTCGAGATCGTGGTGCCCGCCAGCGACGCCGGGCGCGAGGTGCTGCGCCACTCGACCGCCCACGTGCTCGCCCAGGCGGTCACCGACCTGTTCCCGGGCGCTCGCTACGCGATCGGGCCGGCCATCGCCGACGGCTTCTACTACGACTTCGAGCTCCCGGGCGGGGCCCACTTCACCGAGGCCGACCTCGAGCGGATCGCGGCCCGGATGCACGAGATCGTGGCCGCCGACCAGCCCTTCGTGCGCGAGGAGGTCGACCGCGACGCCGGCACCGCCGTCTTCGCCGACCAGCCCTACAAGCTCGACATCATCGAGAAGGTCGACGCGTCCGAGGTGGGTGAGGGGTCGGTGGTCTCGCTCTACCGCAACCCCCGCGCCGACGGGTCCGAGTTCGTCGACCTGTGCCGGGGGCCCCACGTCCCGCACACCGGCCGGCTCGGGGCCTTCGCCCTGATGCGGGTGGCCGGCGCCTACTGGCGGGGTGACGAGCACGGCCCGCAGCTGCAGCGCATCTACGGCACCGCGTGGGAGTCGCGCGAGGCGCTCGAGGCCCACCTCCACCGGTTGGCCGAGGCCGAGCGACGCGACCACCGGCGCCTCGGCCAGGAGCTCGACCTGTTCTCGTTCCCCGAGGAGATCGGCTCGGGACTGGCCGTGTTCCACCCGAAGGGGGCGTTGGTCCGCACGGTGATGGAGGACTACTCCCGGCGGCGTCACGAGGAGGCCGGGTACTCCTTCGTCAACTCGCCCCACATCACCAAGGCGAACCTGTTCGAGACATCAGGACACCTGGACTGGTTCGCCGACGGCATGTTCCCGCCCATGCACCTGCACGAGGGCGACGGCGGCGAGGGCGAGGGCGACACCTACTACCTCAAGCCGATGAACTGCCCGTTCCACATCCTGATCTACCGCAGCCGGTTGCGCTCGTACCGCGAGCTGCCGCTGCGCTTCTTCGAGTTCGGCACCGTGTACCGCTACGAGCGCTCCGGCGTGGTGCACGGCCTGACCCGGGTGCGGGGCCTGACCCAGGACGACGCGCACATCTTCTGCACCAAGGACCAGATGGACGCCGAGCTCCGGTCGATCCTGCGCTTCGTGCTCGACCTGCTCTCCGATTACGGCCTCGAC
>VGBI01000126.1 GCA_016870595.1 Actinomycetota bacterium | reverse complement strand
CTCACCGACGCGCACTGTGAGCCCAAGCCGGTGCAGGCCAAGCTCCCGATCTGGGTCGGTGGCGGCGGCGAGAAGACCACGCTGCGGATCACCGCCCAGCACGCCGACGGGTGGAACCTCGCCTTCGTCACCCCCGAGGTGTTCCGCCACAAGAACACCGTGCTCGACCGCCACTGCGACACCGTCGGGCGCGACGGCACCGAGATCATCCGGACCGTGAACCTCGCCCTCGCGTGGCGTGAGGAGGATCTCGTCACCCAGTTCGGCACCGCGGCCGGCTACATCGCGTCGACGGCGCTCAAGGGCTCGACCCAGGAGGTCGTCGACCGCCTCGGGGAGTACCGCGACGCCGGAGCCGAGTGGGCGATCATCGCCCTGCGGGCCCCCTTCGACACCGAGGGCCTCGACCGCTTCGCAAAGGAGGTCATGCCCGCCCTGCGCTGACGGTGGCTAGGTTCGCCCCGTGGCCGCGGACGACCTCACGGTGCGGCGGTGGCGGGCCCCGGGACGGATCAACGTCATCGGGGACCACACCGACTACCAGGACGGCTTCTGCCTGCCGATGGCCATCGACCGCGAGTGCCGCGTCACGGTGCGGCCCGCGACCGGCGCCCCGACGGGCACCGCCGTCGCCCGCACCGACCCGGCGACGATCACGGCGACCTCGGTCCAGGAGCCGGGGACGGTCGTCGTGGCCGCCGACGGCAGCACCGACCCGGCCACGGTCGAGCCCGCGTGGGGCCGCTTCGTCGCCGGGGCCGTCGCCGCGTGCACGGCCCGCGGTGCGGCGATCCCCGGCGGGACCTGGACGATCACGTCGTCGGTGCCGACCGGGTCCGGGCTCTCGTCGAGCGCGGCGCTGTCGGTCGCCCTCGTGCTCGCCGGGGTCGGGCTCGGGGGGCTGCACCTCGACCCGGTCGCCCTGGCCCGGCTCGCGCTCGACGCCGAGGTCCGGGCCACCGGAGTCCCGGGCGGGCTGCTCGACCAGATGACCGCGTTGCACGCCGTGCCCGGCCACCTGCTGCTGCTCGACTGCCGCACCCTCACGGTCGAGCCGGTCCCGCTCCCCCGGTCGCTGGGGTTCGTGGTCGTCCACTCGGGCCGGGCCCGGACGCTCGCCGGGAGCGGCTACGCGCAGCGGCGGGCGGCGGTCGAGGCCACCGCCGCAGCGCTCGGCCTGCCGGCGCTGCGCAACGCCACCCCGGACCAGGTCGCCCACGACCCCCGGGCCCGCCACGTGGTGTCGGAGAACGCCCGCGTGCTCGCCTTCGCCGACGCGCTCCGGGCCGGGCGCACCGATGCGCTCGGCCCGCTGATGCTCGCCAGCCACGCGAGCCTGCGCGACGACTACGACGTGTCGACGCCGGAGCTGGACCGTGCCGTCGACCGGCTGATGGCCCACGGGGCGCTCGGGGCCCGCCTCACCGGGGCCGGGTTCGGCGGCTGCGTCGTGGGACTGGTCCAGCGCAACCACGCTGACGACGTCGTGGCCAAGGTGGCCCGCGACCTCGCCGCGGCCGGGGTCACCGACCCGCTCGCGTTCGCGGTGCGGCCGGGGGCCGCCGCCGGGGTCGCCCCCGACTGAGCGTCACATCCGGTCGAGCAGCTCGGCCTTCTTCGCCTCGAACTCCTCGGGCGTGATGTGCCCGGCGTCGCGCAGGCGGGCCAGCGCCTCGATCTCCTCGGGCACCGACGGCGCGGCGCTCCCGCCGCCGCCCTGGCCGACCGCCCGGGCCACCGCCTCCCCCACGGCGTCGGCGCCGAGGGCCGCCTGCTGGCGGTCGCGGCCCTCCATCTGGCGGTAGATCTCGGCCTGCACGCCGTCGGGGTGGCGCACGAAGTCGAAGGTGCTCGAGCCCTGCTCACCCGCCGACTGGATGTCGAGGTTGCCCGCCCCGATCAGCCGCTCGAAGATGCGCTGGCGGAAGTTGATGTTGTTGATCCGCTCCAGCGGGACCTCCACGCCGTGGCGTGACAGCACCCCGGTGCGGTACACGACGCGCTGGTTGGTCACCACGAAGTAGGTGCGGGCCCAGGCCATGTACTTCAGGCCCAACCACACCACCCAGACGACGACGAGCGCGACGACGATCCAGTTCACGATGTCCTTGAGCACGCTGCCCGACGACCAGGCCAGCACCAGGACGATCACGACGAACAGCGGGATCCCGGTGAGGATCTGGCGCCCGAAGTACCACCAGTGGGGCCGGAGGTCGAGGGCGACGGTCTCGTTCTGGTTCAGCAGCTTCGTCGGGTACGGCATGGCCGCAGGCTAGACCTCGGGGACCCCGGTGCGCCTCAGGCCCAGCCCAGCTCCCCGAGCCGGTCGTCGTCGATGCCGAAGTGGTGGGCGATCTCGTGCAGCACCGTGATCCGGACCTGGGCCGCGAGGTCCCGGCGGTCCCGGGCCCCGGCGCACAGCGGCCCCCGGAAGACGGTGATGACGTCGGGCAGCACGCCGCTGTAGTCGAGCGGGCTCCGCTCCGTGAGCGGGACGCCCTGGTAGAGGCCGAGGAGGTCCTCGTCGGGCCAGTCCTCGACCACCACCGCCACGTTGTCGATCGCAGCGGCGATCGGCTCGGGCAGCTCGTCGAGCGCATCGGCGACCATGGCCTCGAACTCGTCCTCGGTGGCGTCGTACGGCACCGGGCGTCCGCTCAGCCGCGCCCGGCGAGACGCTGCAGCTTCGCCGCGGTCGGCCGGGTGATCACGCCCCGCTCGGTGACGATCGCCTGGACGAGCGCGGCCGGGGTGACGTCGAAGGCGGGATTGTGCACCTCGGTGCCCGACGGGGCCACGCGGACGCCGGCGACGGTGGTGACCTCGTCGGCCGCGCGTGCCTCGATGCCGATCGCCGCGCCGACGGGGGTGGCGAGGTCGACGGTGGCCCAGGGCGCGGCGACCACGAAGGGGATCCCGTGGTGACGGGCGAGCACCGCGAGCGAGTAGGTGCCGATCTTGTTGGCGACGTCGCCGTTGGCCGCGATGCGATCGGCGCCGACCACCACCAGGTCCACGGCACCGGCGGCCATGAGGCTCCCGGCGGCGCCGTCGACCACGAGGCGGTGCGGGATGCCCAGGCGCCCGAGCTCCCACGCCGTGAGCCGCGCCCCCTGGAGCACGGGCCGGGTCTCGTCGACCCACACCGTGGGCCGCCGCCCGGCCTCGTGGGCGGCCCGGACCACCCCGATGGCGGTGCCGTAGCCCACGCAGGCCAGGGCCCCGGCGTTGCAGTGGGTGAGGATCCGCCCGTCGACGGGGACCAGCGCCGCGCCGAGGCGGCCGAGGGTGCGGTTGGCGTCGAGGTCGGCGGCGGCGTAGGCCTGCGCCGCGGCGAGTGCGGCCGGGGCGCCCCCCGTCCCGAACGCGGCGAGGGCGGTGTCCACCCCGTGGGCCAGGTTCACCGCGGTGGGCCGGGCGGCCCGCAGGCGGGCGGCGTCGCGGCGCACGGTGGCCGGCGTCGGGCGGACCGCCGCGGCGAGGGCGACCCCGAACGCCCCGGCCGCGCCCAGGGCGGGCGCGCCCCGCACGGCCAGGGTCGTGATCGCGGCGACGAGCTCGGTGACCGTCGCGCACTCGACGACGCGCAGCCGGCCGGGCAACGCCCGCTGGTCGATCAGGCGGACGCGCCCGGCCCGCCACGCGACGGTCGGGGGGATCGGATCGGTCCGGCGCCCGCTCACGGACGGCACGGCGAGCGGGGCGCAGACCGGTCGCGGATCAGTACCGGTAGTGGTCCGGCTTGTAGGGCCCGTGCACCGGGATGCCCAGGTACGACGACTGCTCCTCCGAGAGCTCGGTGAGCTGCACGCCGAGCTTCTCGAGGTGCAAGCGCGCGACCTCCTCGTCGAGGTGCTTCGGCAGCGTGTACACCTTGTGCTCGTAGAAGTCGTGGTGCGTGAACAGCTCGATCTGGGCGATCACCTGGTTGGTGAAGCTGTTCGACATCACGAAGCTCGGGTGCCCGGTCGCGCAGCCCAGGTTGAGCAGACGACCCTCGGCGAGCACGATGATCGAGTGGGCCGGGCGGCCGTCGGCAGCGGGGAACCGCCACTCGTCGACCTGGGGCTTGATCTCGATGCGCTCGATCCCCGGCGTCGCCGCGAGGCCACCCATGTCGATCTCGTTGTCGAAGTGGCCGATGTTGCCGACGATCGCGTTGTGCTTCATCCGGGCCATGTGGTCCACCGTGATGACCTGGTGGTTGCCCGTGGCGGTGATGAAGACGTCGGCGGTCTCGACCACGTCCTCGACCCGCAGGACCTGGTAGCCCTCCATGGCCGCCTGCAGCGCGCAGATCGGGTCGATCTCGGTGACGACGACCCGGGAGCCCTGACCCTTGAGCGCCTGGGCGCAGCCCTTGCCGACGTCGCCGTAGCCGCAGACCACCGCGACCTTGCCGGCGAGCATGACGTCGGTGGCCCGGGCGATGCCGTCGACGAGCGAGTGCCGGCAGCCGTAGAGGTTGTCGAACTTCGACTTGGTGACCGAGTCGTTGACGTTGATGGCGGGGAACAGCAGCGACCCCTCACCCTGCATCTGGTACAGCCGGTGGACGCCGGTGGTGGTCTCCTCGGTGACGCCCTTGATCCCGGCGGCGATCCGGTGCCAGGTCTGGGGGTCCTCGGCGAACACCCGCCGCATCATGGCCAGGCACTCCTGCCAGTCCTCGGTGTCGGCGTCGGTGGCCTCGGGCACCGCGCCGTCGCGCTCCCAGACGACGCCCTTGTGCACCACGAGCGTGGCGTCACCGCCGTGGTCGAGGATCATGTTCGGGCCACCGCCGTCGGGCCAGCGCAGCGCCTTCTCGGTGCACCACCAGTACT
>VGBI01000125.1 GCA_016870595.1 Actinomycetota bacterium | reverse complement strand
CGAGACCGTCACCCGGCTCGACCGGAGCGACTGACCCGGACCGGTTGCTGCGGGATCGCCGGGGTTGCGGGGCTGCGCCCGTGCCATGATGCACCGATGACCGACACGCTGATCCGCGACACCGGGACCCTGTGCATCTCGACCGACTCCCACGTGACCGAGCCGATCGAGCTCTACGCCGAGCGGGTCGACGCCGCCTACCGCGACCGGGCGCCGCGCATCGTGGAGGCCGACGGCTGGCGCTCGCTGCACGCCGAGGGGCTCGACCCCCGCAAGCTCATGACCGCCGACATGCTGCTCACCGCGGTGGTGGGCGGATGGGACGTCGAGGCCCGGCGCCGCGACCAGATCGCCGACGGCGTGGGTGCCGAGGTGATCTTCCCGACCTTCGCGCTCCAGGCCTGCTTCGCCTCCGAGGACCCGCAGCTGCAGGCCCAGCTGTGCCGGGCCTACAACGGCTGGGCGGCCGAGGTGTTCGGCGGTGAGCCCACGTTGCTCGCGGTCGGGGCGGTGCCCCTGCTCGACATCGATGACGGGATCGCCGAGCTGCGCCGCCTCGCCGACGCCGGGTTCCGGGCGTTCATGCTCCCGGCCCGGGTCGCGACCCGGCCCTACAACGATCCCGAGTACGACCGGGTCTGGGCGGTGGCCGAGGAGATCGGTCGGCCGCTGACCTTCCACTCGGGCACCGGCTACGAGCCCCGCATCGTGCGCGGTCCCGGCGGCGCGGTCATCAACTACGTGATGGGCGCGCAGCTCGACGGGCCGACGGTGATCCTGTCGCTCGCCGCCGGCGGGGCGCTCGACCGGTTCCCGGGCCTGCGCGTGGTCACGGTCGAGACCGGGGCCTCGTGGCTCGCGTGGATCATGACCCAGGCCGACGCCATCTACCGCGACCACGCGATGTACGCGCGGCCGAAACTGTCGATGCTGCCCAGCGAGCTGATCCGACGCCAGTGCGCGGCCACCTTCATGTACGACCCGGTCGCGATCAACAACCGCCACGTCACCGGGATCGAGACCCTGATGTGGGGCAACGACTACCCGCACCCCGAGGGCACCTGGCCGAAGTCGCGCGCGGTGAACGACGAGCAGTTCGCCGGGGTCCCCGTCGACGACGCGCGGGCGATCGTGCACGACAACGCGGCCCGGCTCTTCGGGTTCGAGGCCTGAGGCCGGACCCGCCGGTGGACCCGATCGAGCTCGACCCGCACACGCCCGAGTTCCTCGAGCGTCGGCTCGATCGCTACGCCGAGCTGCGTTCCGAGTGCCCGGTGGTCTGGAACACCGCCCACGGCGGCTTCTGGCTCGTCACCGGCTACGACGAGGTGCTCACCGTCGCGCGCGACAACGACACCTTCATGCACCAGTACCGGCCGGGGGCTCCCGACGGGGTCGACTACGAGGGGATCATCGGCTACCCGCGACACCCCGACGTGCCGGCCCAGGGCGTGTCGGAGGTCGACGGTCCCGACCACCAGGATCTCCGGCGGGCGTTGAACCCGGTCTTCTCGCCCGCCGCGGTCGAGGCGAGCCGGCAGGAGATGGTCGCGGTGGCGACCTGGTTCCTGGACCAGATCGTGGCCTCGGGCTCGGGTGACCTCGTGCTGGACTTCGCATCGCCGGTCCCGGCCATCCTGACGCTGCGGATGATGGGGCTCCCCGTCGACAACTGGCGGTACTACGCCGAGTTCTTCCACGCTACCGCCGCGCACCCCCAGACCTCGCCGGAGTTCATGGCGGTGATGGAGCACGCCCCGGCCATGACCGGCGAGCTGTTCGCCCACGCCCAGCACCGGCGGGCCCACCCCGGCGACGACCTGACCTCGCTCCTCGTCGGGCTCGAGCGGGCGAGTGGCCCGTTGAGCGACGAGGAGGTGACCGGCGTGATGTGGAACCTCGTGGCCGGGGGCGTCGACACCACGACGTCGCTGGTCGCGTCGGCACTGCACCACCTCGGGACGCACCCTGGCGACCGGCAACGCCTGGTCGACGATCCGGCGCGGCTTCCCCGGGCGATCGACGAGTTCCTGCGCTACTTCACGCCCAACGAGTCACTGACCCGGACGTCGTCGCGCGACGTGGACCTCGGCGGGTGCCCGGTCCGCAAGGGTGACCGGCTCTGGATCAGCTGGATCGCGGCCAACCGGGACCCGGCCGCCTTCGACCGGCCCGACGACGTGGTGCTCGATCGCGATCCGAACCCCCACCTCGCGTTCGGCCTCGGGGGTCACCGCTGCATCGGCATGCACCTCGCCCGGGTCGAGGCCGAGGTCATGCTGGGCGAGGTCCTGCGCCGCATCCCCGACTACGAGATCGACCCGGACGGCTTCGCGCCGTACTCGCCGAACATGATGATGAACGGAGTGCTGCGCATGCCGGCGACCTTCACCCCCGGACCCCGGACCGGGCCTGCGGCCCGGCCCTTCTGAGCCTGTGGCGACCACCGGCCCACCGACATGCAACCCCCACGCCGGGGTCCCGTTCACCGACGACGACGCCACCATCGCGGCGATGCTCGAGGACGTGAGCGTCCCGGCGCTCATGTGCGCGATGGTCCACGTGACCGGCGACCCCGAGTGGGTCCGTGGCGACATCCGGCCCCAGGGGCTGTTCCTCAACGAGTACCAGGGCTACATGCCCGAGGAGATGAAGGCCGAGGCTCGGCGTCGGGCCGCGGCCGCGCTGGCCCGGTTCCGTGACGGGGGTTGCGCATTGCCGCCACCGCCGCCGCCGGCGGTGCTGCACGAGATGATGACGTACCTCGCCTGCGCCGACGTCGATCCCGCGGTCGTGCCGATGTTCATCACCGACCTCAACCTCGACGGGGCCGACGCCTACGCGATCACCTGGGGGGCGGACCTCCCCGCCGAGGTCGCGGCCGACGCACCGGTGGTGGTCATCGGCGCAGGCGAGGCCGGGCTGCTCGCGGGCATCCGTCTGCGCGAGGCGGGGCTGCCGTTCACGATCGTGGAGAAGAACGCGGGCCCCGGGGGCACCTGGTACGAGAACCGGTACCCGGGGGCTCGGGTCGACGTGGGCAGCCACTTCTACTGCTACTCGTTCGAGCCCGCCGACCACTGGACCGAGTACTTCTCGCGCCAAACCGAGCTCCAGGAGTACTTCGAGCGGGTGATGGACCGCCACGACCTGCGCGCCCACACGCGCTTCGGGACCGAGGTGACCGCCTGCACCTGGGACGACGGGGCCGGCCGGTGGGTGGTCGAGGTGCGCACCCCCGACGGCGGCACCGACACCCTCGACGCCCGCTTCGTGATCAGCTGCGTCGGGTCGCTCAACCGGGCCAAGTGGCCCGACATCCCCGGCCTCGTGGACTTCGCCGGCCCGGTCTTCCACTCGTCGGCGTGGGACCACTCGGTTGACCACCGGGGGACCCGCTTCGCGCTGATCGGCGCCGGCGCCAGCGGCTTCCAGATCGCGCCGACGATCGCCGACGAGGTCGCGCACCTCACGGTGTTCCAGCGCACCGCGCAGTGGATGTTCCCGAACCCCAACTACCACCTGCCCGTGCCGGCGGGCGACACGTGGGCGATGCGCCACGTGCCGTTCTACGGCCGGTGGTTCCGATTCCTCACCTTCTACCCGGGGTCGGGCCTGAGCATCGAGAACTCGCGGGTCGACCCGGGCTACGACGACGGTGGCCGGGCGGTCTCCGCGGGCAACGAGATCACCCGGCAGCTGTTCACGGTGTGGATCGAGAGCCAGGTCGGCGACGACCCCGACCTCCTGGCCAAGGTCGTGCCCGACTACCCGGCCACGGGGAAGCGGACGCTCCAGGACGACGGGTCGTGGTTGACCTGTCTGCAGAAGCCCAACGTGGACCTCGTGCGCACCGGGATCGAGCGGATCGTCCCCGACGGCGTGGTCACGACCGACGGCGTGCACCACCCGGCCGACGTCGTCTGCCTGGCGACGGGGTTCCGCCACACCGAGTTCCTCTGGCCGATGGAGGTGCGGGGGCGGGCCGGGCGGCGGCTGCACGACGTCTGGGGGGACCGGCCCGCGGCCCATCTGGGGATCACCGTGCCGGACTTCCCGAACCTGTTCTGCGTCTACGGCCCGGGGACCAACCTCGCCCACGGGGGCAGCCTGATCTTCCAGTCGGAGTGCCAGGTCAACTACGTGATGGACGCGATCGGCCGGACCCTCGGGGGCGGGCACCGGGTGGTGGAGGTGACCCGGGCCGCCCACGACGCCTACGTCGCCCGCTACCGCACCGAGATCGCGCAGATGGTGTGGGCCCACCCGTCGGTCACCCACTCGCACTACAAGAACGCCCGGGGCGAGGTGTGGACGGTGTCGCCGTGGCCCATCCCCACCTACTGGACCTGGACCCGGTCGGCCGATCCCGGCGATCTCGCCTTCGCCTAGCGTCGCGGCGCCGGTCAGCGCAGGCGGGCGAAGGCCTCCACCCGCTCGGTCTCACCCACTGCGACCAGGATGTCGCCCGCCCCCACCACGGTGTCGGCGGTCGCGTAGGTGAACGCACCTCCGGTGGGCTTCACGCACACGATGGTGACGCCGTGCCGCTTGCGGAGTGCGAGATCGTCGAGCCGACGCCCGATCATGTCGGGGAGCGCGCGGGTCTGGATCAGGGCGAAGCCGGGGTCGAACTCGAGGTACTCCATCATGTGGCCGCTCACCAGGTGGGCGATGCGGACCCCGGCGTCGTACTCGGGGAACACCACGTGGTGCGCGCCGACCCGCTCCAGGATCCGCCCGTGCTCGGCGCTGACCGCCTTGGCCCAGATGGTCGGCACGCCGAGGTCGGCCAGCGCCGCAGTGGTGAGGACGCTGGCCTCGATGTTGGTGCCGATGCCGACCACGGCCTCGTCGAACTCGGCGGCCCCCAGCTGCCGGAGGGCCTCGGAGTCGGTGGTGTCGGCCTCCAAGACCAGCGGCAGGGTGGTGGACGCCTGCTGGACCAGTCGGGGGTCGACGTCGACGCCGACGACGTCGTTACCGAGCTCGGTCAGGGTGTGCGCGACCGCGCTCCCGAACCGGCCCAGCCCGATCACGAGAACCTGCTCCTTGGTGCGTGGGCTGCGGGTGGGCACGATGACCTCCTGGTCGACGGGGGGGGGGGC
>VGBI01000124.1 GCA_016870595.1 Actinomycetota bacterium | reverse complement strand
TCGTCGAGGGTGCGGGAGGTGAAGATCGCCCCGAGCTCCTCGACGCACTCGGCGGCGTGCTCGGCCCGGACCGCCGCGTTCGCGAAGCGGGGATCGTCGATCAGGTCGGTGCGCCCGAGGTGGGTGCACAGATCGGGCCAGAAGCGGTCGGCCTGCATGAGGTTGAGGAACAGGAAGCGGCCGTCCTTGGTGGGGTAGTTCCCGACGAGCGGATTCCCACCCCGCCCGCCCCCGAAGCGGATCACGTCGTCGATGCCGAGCGCCCCGGTCATCGCGACGTCGGCCTGGAGCTGCCACATGCCGGTGTTGAGGAGCGACACGTCGACCACCCGGGCCACGCCCCTGCGCTCGCGCTCGAACAGCGCGGCGGCGATGCCGCCGGCGATGGTGAGGCCGCCCATGACGTCGCCGATGGCGGGCCGGGCCCCGAGGGGGTCGGTGAGCTCGGCGGGCCGGAGGGTGTCGGCCATCCCGGCCCGGGCCCAGTACGCGGTGCCGTCGAACGCGGCCTTGTCGGCCTCGGGTCCGTGCGCGCCCTGTCCGTGCCCACGGACGTAGACGATCGCCGGGTTGTCGGCCCGGATGTCATCGACGTCGATGCGCAGCTTGGTCCGCACCGACGGGAGCATGTTGGTGAGGAAGACGTCGGCGGAGGCGACGAGACGACGCAGGATCTCGCGCCCGGCCTCGGACGCGAGGTCGAGGCCGACGCTGCGCTTGCCCCGGTTGGGCACCTGCATCATGAAGTCGCCGGCCGACGCGCCCCCGGGCATCACGCCGAGCGCGGCGAGGCCCCGCTGCGGGTCGCCGGTGACCGGGTGCTCGATCTTGATGACGTCGGCGCCCCAGTCGGCCAGGACCGCCCCGGCGGCCGGGACGAACGTCCACGACGCCACCTCCACCACACGGATGCCGCGCATCGTCTCGGTCATGGCTGTCCTCTCGGGCCGGGGTCGGAGCCGATCGACGATACTGAAGCCGGCGCACGCGCGCCCGGAGGCCGGGGGAGGAGCGACGATGGCCGAGGCGGGGCTGCGGGCTCCCCGCGGCGGCCACCGCGTGTGCCCGCGTCGCCACGGGCACACCGTTCCCCCTCTGGTACGACCTGACCGCCGACGGCTGGCGGCAGACCGCCGCGCCGCACGGGCGGCGCGCCACCTGCCACCGTGGGTGGGGTGCGGCGGTGGGGACCCCGGGTGCGCCCGTGAAGCTCGGCATCGCCCTGGGTCGGCTCCACGGCGGCTTCCATACCGAGATGACGGTCCTCGCCGAGGCGCTCGGCTTCGAGTCGGTCTGGCTTCCCGAGCACCTCGTGCTCCCGGCCGGACCAGTCGAAGCCGGCCATCAGTGGGCGCGCTGGTCGAAGGCGACCTTGATCGCGCCGGTGTCACCCTGGGTGGCCAGCGTGGTGAACGCGGCCCGCCACTCCCCGAGCGGGAAGGTGTGGGTGAGCATCGGCCGCAGGTCGATGCGCCCGGACGCGGTGAGGTCGAGGTAGTGCTGGATGCCGTGCTTGCGCACCCCGTCGACCTCCTCCATGCCGAAGGCGTTCGACCCGACCCAGGCCAGCTCCTTGAAGTAGAGGGGGGTCCACTCCCAGGCCATGGGGCTGTGCACCCCGGCCTTCACGATCGTGCCGCGGGCCCGCAGCACCCGGGCCGCGACCTCGAGGGTCTCCTTGCGGGTGATGGTGTCGTACACGACGTCGACGAACCCGGGGAAGGCCATCGGCATCTCATTGTCGCCCCGCAGCACGCCACCCGACCACTCGGCGATCTCCTCGATCAGCTGTCGGGCGGGCTCGTGGGCGAACACGCGGTGCGCGCCGAAGGCCCGGGCCAGGTCGGCCTGGGCGCCGAACCGGGCGACCACCCCGACCTCGACGTCGGGGTAGAGCATGCGCAGGATCGCGGTCGCGCAGCTGCCGAGGGCGCCCGCCCCGTAGACGAGCACCTTGCTCCCCGGGGCGGGGGCGTGGCGGGTCACCGAGTGCAGCGAGACGGCGAACGGGTCGGCGAACACCGCGAGCTCGTCGGGCACGGAGTCGGGGACCTTGAACAGCATCGAGTCGTGGGCGACCATCGTCGGTGCGTACCCGCCGGGGAGGTCGCGTGAGGTGCCGATGTGGATGCCGGGGGCGAGGGGGCCGTCGGTGAAGTGCCAGCAGAGGCTCAGATCGCCGACCTCGCACGCGGGGCACACGGGGGAGAAGCCCCGGGGGGCGCACGAGAGCCACGGGTTGAGCACGACCCGGTCGCCCACGGCGAGACCCCGGGCCTCGGGCCCGAGCTCGACCACGTCGGCGACCACCTCGTGGCCGAGCACCTGCGGGAACGACGAGAAGTCGATCATGGGGTTGGTGGGCATGCCCGGGACCTGGCCCGAGCCCCAGTCCATGAAGACCTGCTTGGCGTCGGAGCCGCAGATCCCGGTCAGGCGGGGGGCGATGCGCACCCAGTCGGGACGCGGGAGCGCGGGCTCCTCGACGTCGACCAGGCCCATGGGGGTGCGGGCCAGCCCGTCGAGCAGCGGGTTGCCGGTGGGTGGGGCGTCGGTGGACTCGGGGGGGACGCCGAAGACGAGTGCGCGCATGGGGATTCCTGGACCGGTGCGGACGGGGACCGGCGCATCGTATCCAGGGCCCGTTCTCCCCGCTCGGCCCGGCTCACCGCCCGGCGCGGCCGGGACGGGCGGCGCGGGACGCCGCGGCGATCAGGCGGTGATCAGGTGGCGATCAGGTGGCGATCAGGGAGGGGGAGGCTCGCTGCTGCCGAGCAGCTCGGCGACCACCGGCACGCGGGTCGCGATCGCCGGCACGACGTAGGCCGGGGTGTCGGTGTGGGTCTCGGGTGAATCGGTCACGCCCGGGCCATATATCGGCGCGGGCCGGGGCGCGGGCCGGGGTGACCCCGCCGTGCACCGGTGGCCTACGCTGCGGCGGCGGGCGCACCGGATGGCCCCGCCGACGACCGACCAGCGACGAGTGACCGACGAAGGAGTGGCCATGGCACCGGGATTCGAGCCGCAGGGATCGCGGGTCCTGCTCACGGGGGCGTCGTCGGGGATCGGCGCCGCGCTGGCCGTCCGGCTCGCCTCCGAGGGTGCGGTGCTCGGCCTGGTCGGGCGGGACGAGACCCGCCTGGCTGCCACGCTCGACCGCTGCCGCGCGCACTCGCCCGGGTCACGGATGTGGCCGGTGGACCTGGCCGACCCCGGGCAGGTCGACGTGCTCGCCGCTACTGCCATCGCCGAGCTCGGCGGGATCGACGTGCTGATCAACAACGCCGGCATCCCCAAGCATCGTCATGTCACTGCGATCGATCCCGAGACGGTCGACCGGGTGATGCTGGTGAACTACAACGCCCCGATCCGGCTCACCCTCCGGCTCCTCCCGCACATGGTCGAGCGGGGGTCGGGCCGGGTCGTCATGGTGTCGTCGGTCGCGGCCACGCTGTCGTCACCAGGTGAGGGAGCGTACGACGCGTCGAAGGCGGCGCTGTCGGTCTTCGCCGAGGCGATGGCCATCGACGTGTGGGACCTCGGCATCCGGGTGAACATCGTGTACCCCGGGGTGGTCGACACGCCGCTGTTCTCGGTGCCCGACAACGACCCACTCTCGCCCGCGATCGAGAAGATCCCGGTCGAGGAGTTCGTCGACGGCATGATGGCCGCCCTCGCCGAGGACCGGCTCCAGGCCTACGTGCCGGCCTGGTTCGAGGACGTCGCCAAGCGCAAGGCCCAGGACGTGGGCGCGTTCCTCGAGGGCTCGGCGGCCTGGATCCGCCAGCAGGCCCAGGCCTGAGCGGGGGACGGGGACCGTGGGCCGCACGATCCTGATCACGGGCGCGTCGTCGGGTATCGGGGCCGCGCTCGCCCGGCACCTGGCGGCCGCTGGCGACACCGTCGGGCTCGTCGCCCGTCGCGAGGACCGCCTGGCCGGGGTGCTGGCCGACTGCACCCCCCATGCGCCCGACTCGGCCATGTGGGTCGCCGACGTGGGTGAGGCCGACGCGGCCGAGCGGGTGGTCGCGGCGGCGTGGGCGCAGTGGGGCGGCATCGACGTGCTGGTCAACAACGCCGCGATCCCGGGGGTGCGCCCGGTCACCCGGGTCACCGCAGCCGAGGTCGAGCGGGTGATGGACGTGAACTTCCACGCCCCGGTGCGCTTCGCCCTCGCCGCCCTGCCCCGGATGCTCGAGCGGGGCTCGGGCACGATCATGAACGTGTCGAGCCTCGGGGGTCGCCTCGGCATCCCGCGCGAGTCGGCGTACTGTGCGAGCAAGTTCGCGCTGTGCGGATGGACCGAGGCGGTCGCGCTCGACCTCTGGAACTCGCCGATCCGGGTCAAGCTGGTGATCCCCGGCGCGGTCGACACCGAGATCTGGGACAAGCCCGACGAGGAAGGTGCCGCCTACGACGGGCCCAAGGTGCCCGCCGAGGACGTCGCCGCCGAGATGGCCGCGGCGCTCGACGACGACGGGGTCGAGTACTACATCCCCGACATGAAGGGCGTCGCCGTGTTCAAGACCCAGGACATCGCCACCTACATGCAGGGGTCCATGGACCTGATCGGGAGCTGACCCCGGTGACCGTGCACGATCCCGATCCGACCGGTGCGGCGGCGTCGCCGTACGCCGGCCTCATCACCTTCGCCCGCCGTCCCGCGACGCGTGACCTCGCCGAGGCCGACATCGCGGTGGTGGGGATCCCGTTCGACGGGGGAACCACCCACCGACCTGGTGCCCGGTTCGGGCCCCGGGCGATCCGCGAGCAGTCGCTGTTCGTGGGCCAGTACCCGTGGGGTCACTGGCCGTGGTGCGAGGCCACCGACGCGCGTGCAGCGGTCAACCTCTGGGAGACGACCAGGATCGTCGACTGGGGCGACGTCCCGCTGACCGTGTTCTGGCCGGGCTACCCCGAGCGCATGGTGGCTGAGGTGCGCCGGACCGTCGCCGAGATTCTGGCCACCGACACGATGGTGCTCGCGCTCGGCGGTGACCACATGGTGTCGTACCCGCTGCTCGCGGCCACAGCCGAGCGCCACGGTCCGCTGTCGCTGGTGCACTTCGACGCCCACTGCGACACCTGGGACATGGGCGACGACCTCAACCACGGGACCATGTTCCGGCTCGCGGTCCGTGACGGGTTCGTCGACCCGAGCCGGTCCATCCAGGTGGGCATGCGCACTCCCAACCCCGACGGCCTCGGG
>VGBI01000123.1 GCA_016870595.1 Actinomycetota bacterium | reverse complement strand
GTACCCCGTGATGATCGTCTCGAACGTCATCTCGCTGCGGAGGCGTCGGATCAGCTCGACCGGAACGGCGGCCGCCCCCGTGACCGTGAGCCGCAGGCTCGACAGGTCGTAGTCGTCACGCGCGGGGTGCTCCAGGATGCCCGACAGCAGCGTGGGCGGCCCGGGCAGCACGGTGATCCGCTCGGACTGCACCCGCTCGAGCACCGCGGGCACGTCGAACACCGGCATCGGCACCACGGTCGCGCCCCGCATGAGCGCCGACAGCCAGCCCGCCTTGTACCCGAACCCGTGGAAGAACGGGTTCACCACCAGGTAGCGGTCGCCGGCCCGCAGGCCCACCACCTCGCTCCAGACCTCGTAGACGCGCAGGTTCTGCGCGTGGGTCGCCATCGCGCCCTTCGGGCGGCCCGTCGTCCCGGAGGTGAACATGATGTCGGCGAGGTCGTCGCCCCGGACCGCGGCGATCCGGGCGAGCGCCTCGGCTTCGGGCACCGCCTCCCCCGCGGCCAGGAAGGTGGCCCAGTCGGTGACCCCGTCGGCGGCGACGCCGGGGCCGGGCCGGTCGAGGGCCACGATCGTCCCGAGGTCAGGCAGCCCGTCACCGGACTCCGCCAGGGCATCGCGCAGCATCGCCGGGTAGTCGGTGCCGAGGAAGTCGGTGACGGTGCACAGCAACCGGGCGCCCGACCGCCCGAGGACGAAGGCCGCCTCGGGGCCCTTGAACCGGGTGTTGCACGGCACGAGCACGCCCCCCGCCCCGAGGATGCCGAGCGCGGCGACGATCCAGTCGGCGCCGTTGGGCGCCCAGATCGCGGCCCGGTCCCCCGGACCCACGCCGGCGGCCATCGCCGCCCGGGTCGCCCGCAACGCCAGGTCGGCCAGCGCGGGATAGGTGATCCGGCGGTCCCCGTCGACGATCGCCTCGAGGTCGGCGAAGCGCTCGGCGCCGGCCCGGACGAGTCGGGGGACGCTCACGTACTCCTCGTCGATCCGCACGGGCGCAGGCTATCGGTTCCCGGTCGGCGGCGTCCCCGCTGCGGCACCGGGCGCAGTCCCCGTCGCGCCGTCGGATCCCACGTCGGGTCCGGCGTCGAGCAGGTCACCGGACAGGGCCGCCTCGGCGGCGACGAGGCGGGGGCCCCGCTGGTTGCGGATGATCATGCCCAGCGCGGCGAGCACGGCGAGCGTGCCCGCGATCTGCACCGGCCCGAGCGCCTCCGAGAACAGCCACCACGCCCCGAGGATCGACACCACCGGGTTGGCCAGGGTGAGCATGGAGGTGACCCCGACGTCCACGTAGTGGTGGGCCCAGGTCATGAAGCCGTGGCCGATCATCCCCGGCCCGAGCACGATCACGAGCACGTACACCCAGTCGATGCCCACGAGCGCGACCACGCCCCCGTTCACCGCCAGCGCCCAGGGCACCACGACCGCCGCGGTGACGACGAACATCGCCGCGAGGAACGACCAGCTGTGCACGTCGCCGACCCGGGCCCGCTTGGCGAGGAGGAAGTAGGCGGTGAACACGGCGAGGTTCGCGACCGCGAGCAGGTCGCCGGCACGCGACGCGCCGTCGGCCCCGGTCCCGAGCACGACCACGCTCACCCCGGCGAAGGCGACCAGCGCCCAGACCACCTCCGTACGGCTCCGGCGCTCACCGAACATCCGGGTCGCGGACAACAGGATCAACGCCGGCTGCAGCGCCGGGATCAGGGTCGCGTTCGCGATCGACGTCTCCTGGAAGGAGCTGAAGCCGGCCACGATGCTGAGGGCGAAGCACACCCCGGTGGGCACCGCCCGGCGGAGCAGACCCCACGACATCCGCCCCCCGGTGAGGTGGGCGGTGACGATCGCGATCGGGAGCGCGAGCAGCACCCGCCAAAAGATGATGGTCGGGGCCCCGGCGTCGATCGACCGTACGAGCAGCGGTCCCGCCCCCCAGGCCAGCACCGCCACCACCACGGCGAGGAGCGGCAGGTGCGGGCGGGGGGCGGCCACCCCGGGACCCTAACGGTCCGGCGGGCGGCGCCACCTGGCCCGGTCGGGCCCGGCGTGCCAGGATCCGGCCATGACCCCCGGCGCGCTCCTCGACCTCACCGACGCCACCCCCGATCCAGCCCGGATGCGCCACGAGCGTCACGCCCGCCTGGTTGCGTCGATGCGCGAGGACGGCGTCGACGCGCTCCTCCTGCTCGGCCAGGCCAACGCCGGCTACGCCACCGGCGTCCGCGTCCCCGCCTGCGAGCAGGCCCGGGCGCTGCACCGGCGGCCGGTGGCGCTGGTCACCGCCGACGGCGCCGACCCGCACCTGTGGACCTGGTACCCCGACGGCGCGCCCGCCGGGCTCCGGGCCGACCACGTGCACCCCGGCCTGCGGCTGGAGTTCGACGCCGACGCCCGGGCACTGGTCAGTGCGGTCCACGACGTGTGCCCGACCGGGGCGGTCGCGGTCGACGAGTGGACCATGCCCCTGCGCGCGGCCTTCGACCACCCCGTCGGCGACGCGGGCCCGACGATCGGCCGGGCCAAGCTCCAGAAGACCGCCGACGAGCTCGCCTGCATGCGCCGTGCGCAGCGGATCAACGAGGCGGCCGTAGCCGACGTGAAGGCGATGCTGGCCCCGGGGGTCCGGGGCACCGACCTCACCGCCCGCCTGCTCGAGCGCGCCTTCGCGCTCGGCGCCACCGGGAACACCGTCGACCCGATCTGGCAGGTGATGCCATCGTCGATCGCCTCGGGGCCCCACACGCTCACGGGCGACGTCATCTTCCCGCTGTGCACCACCACCGAGCCCTTCGCCCGCGGCGACGTGATCTGGGTCGACAACGGCCTGCAGTTCGCGGGCTACCAGTCGGACTTCGGCCACACCTGGATCGTCGGCGGGGCGCCCGACGCCACCAAGCGCGCGCAGTGTGCCCGGTACCGCGCGGTCGTCGACGCCGTGGTCGACGCGATGCGCCCGGGCGTCACCGCCCGCGACCTCACCCGGGTGGCCCGGGCGGTCGAGGACGGTCGGCGCACCCCGTGGCTCGCCCACTTCTACCTCGGGCACGGCGCCGGCACCGAGAGCGCCGAGGCGCCGCTCGTGGGCACCGACCTCGGGGACGCCTTCGACGAGACCGTGGTGCTCCTCCCCGGGATGGTGCTCGTGCTCGAGCCGGTGATCTGGGACGACGGCCACTCCGGCTTCCGGGCCGAGGACGTCGTCGCCGTCACCGAGACCGGGGCCGAGCGCCTCTCGTCCCTCGACTTCTCCGACTACGAGAGCACCCGATGACCGCGCCCACGGCCGCACCGGCGGAGCACCTCGACCGGACCCTGGCGGCCATGACCGCAGCCGGGATCGACGCCCTCGTGCTCGGACGCAGCGCCAACGTCCGCTTCGTCTCGGGGGCCGAGCAGCTGGCCATCGCGGGCACGCGACCGTTCGCCCCGGCCTGCGTCGTGGTCCGGGCGACCGGTGCCGTCCACCTCATGAGCACCACCGACGTGGGCATCCCCGCCGACGTGCCCCCCGACCGGCTCTACGGGATGAGCTGGAACCCGATGACGATCATGGGCAACGTCGCCGCGGTCCCCGGCCTGACCGATGCCACCACGGTCGGCGTCGACGGGATGACCCCCCTCATGGAGGCGCTGCTCGGCGGGGTGCTCCCCGGCGCCACCCTGGTCGACGGCGAGGCCCTCCTCCGGACCGTGCGCCGCCCCAAGTCCCCCGCCGACCGCCACGGGATCCGGCGCGCGGTCGACGCCGCCGAGACCGGACTCGCCGAGGTCGCGGCGGCCGCCCGCGCCGGGACCCGCGAGTGCGACCTCCTCGGACGGTTCGAGGCCGCCCTGGGCCGACTCGGGATCACCACCCCCGCCTTCGACACGGTCACCTGCGTCGCCGGCGCCGGCCTGCGCGTGCTCGCCGACGAGCGCCCGCTGCGCACCGGCGACCTCGTCCACCTCCGGTGTGGCGTCCTGGTCGACGGGTGGGAGGGCGGACTCGCCCGGACCCGGGTCGTCGGACCTGCGACCGGCCCCCAACAGGCCGCGGCGACCCGGGCCGCCGCCGCCCTCGGCGCCACGGTCGGCGCCTGCACCCCGGGCGCGGCGATCGGCCCCCTCCGGCACGGGCCCGGAGTCGTCACGCTCGAGGGGGTCGGGCTCGGCCACGAGGAGCTCGCCGACGACGACCACCTCGCCGTCGACGACGTCGTGTTCGTCGAGGTGCTCGTCGACCAGGTGCTCCTCGGCGACACCGTGCACGTGACCACCACCGGGCCCGTCGTCCTCTCGACCGCGCCGGTCGACCTCGACTGATCCACCCCGGACGGACTACAGCCCGTCCCCACCCCGGACGGACTACAGCCCGTCCCCACCCCGGACGGACTACAGCCCGTCCCCACCCCGGACGGACTACAGCCCGTCCATGGGATACGGGAACTTCGCACCGACGCCGCCGTCCACGGTGAGGGTCTGCCCGGTCACGTAGCCCGCGAGGTCCGACGCGAAGAACAGCAGTGCCGACGCGATGTCCTCCGGCAGGGCGACCCGGCCCAGGGGCGCGTTGTCGCTGTTGCGCTGCCGCCCAGCCTCGCCGAGGTACCCCGAGACCCGCGGCGTCCACACCACGCCCGGCGCGACCGCGTTCACCCGGATCCCCATCGGGCCCAGCTCGACCGCGCCGGTCCGCACGAGCGACATCAGGCCGGCCTTGGCCGCGCCGTACGCCGCATGACGCGGGGCTGCGGTCATCCCCGACACCGACGCGACGAACACCATCACCCCGCCCCGCTCGGCCATCGCCCGCGCGCCGTACTGCATCGCCAGGAAGGCGTGGCGCAGGCTCATGTCGAAGTGCCAGTTCCAGTCGTCGTCGGTGAGGTCGAGCAGGTCCACGAACCGCGAGATCCCCACGATGTCCACGAAGCCGTCGACCCCGCCGAGCGCACGCGTTGCGTCGGCGAACATCCGGGCGACCTCGTCGCGATCGGTGGCGTCCCCCGACCACGCCACGCCGTCGACCTCGGCGGCGATCTCGCCGGCGAGGTCCGGGTCCACGTCGACGGTCAGCAGCCGCGCACCGTTGGCTGCGAGCGCGTGCGACGCCTGACGCCCGATGCCCTGCCCGGCCCCGATCACCACGAAGCGGCGGCCGTCGAGCCGGAGCCGGCCGGCGTAGTCGGGGACGGGGGTGTCGTCGAGCCTGGTCATGTCGCCTCCGGGTCCTCGGGACGGCCACGGGAGCCCCGCGACCGCACCGAG
>VGBI01000122.1 GCA_016870595.1 Actinomycetota bacterium | reverse complement strand
CCGCCCCGGGGCGTGGGTCGCCGCCGTCGTCGTCGGGGTCGTCGTCCTCGACCAGTGCACCAAGGTCTGGGCCGTGGACCGCCTCGCGCGCGGCCCGGTGTGGGTGCTCGGCGACGACGTGGGGCTACGGCTCACCCGCAACCCGGGCGGCGCGTTCAGCCTGCTCCAGGGGTTCACGCCCGTGCTCGCGCTGGTGGCCGTCGTCCTCACGGTGCTGCTGGTGCGTGCCGTCGTGCGGACCCGGCACCCGGTGACGCTGCTTGCGCTCGCGCTCGTCCTCGGCGGCGCCCTCGGCAACCTCGTCGACCGACTGACCCGTCAGCCCGGCTTCCTGCGCGGCGCCGTGGTGGACTTCGTGGTGGTGGGGTCGTTCCCGACCTTCAACGTGGCCGACGCCGCGATCACGGTCGGCGCGGTCCTCCTGGTGGGCTCGGTGCTGCGCGGCGACGCGGACCGGGTGCTGACGAGGGGGACGGCGGCGTCGCCGGCGGCGGCGGCCGGGGAGGCTCGCGACGATGGGTGACCTGGATCTCCGCCCGGGGGACGACCGGGACTGGACGGTCCCCGAGGCGCTCGCGGGCGAGCGCCTCGACCGGGTGGTCGCGATGGAGACGGGCTGGAGCCGGGCCGAGGTGCAGGCGGTGGTGGCGGCGGGCGGCGTGGAGATCGACGGACGCCCGGCCCAGAAGAGTCTGCGGGTCCGGGCCGGGCAACGGGTGCTCGTGACCGGGAGCCCCGCCGTGGCCGGGCCCCCGGTCGCCGAGGCGGTGCCGGTGGACGTGCGCCACGCCGACCCCGACGTCTTCGTGGTGGCCAAGCCGGCGGGACTCGTGGTCCATCCCGGGGCCGGCCACGCGCACGGCACGCTCGTGCACGGCCTGCTGGCCCTGGATCCCGGGATCGCCGCGGTCGGCGACCCGCAGCGGCCGGGGATCGTGCACCGCCTCGACCGCGACACGAGCGGTCTGATGGTGGTGGCCCGGACCGAGGCCGCGTACGACGGCCTCGTCGACGCGCTGGCCCGCCGGACGGTGCAGCGCGAGTACGTGGCCCTGGTCTGGGGTCATCCCGAGCACGCGCGCGGGGTGATCGACGCGCCGATCGGGCGCTCGACGAGTCGACGCACCCGGATGGCGGTCCGGCGCGAGGGCAAGGGGGCGCGCACGGCCTACGAGGTCCAGGAGTGGTTCGTTGCGCCCGAGACCGCACGGCTCGACTGCCGCCTCGAGACGGGTCGGACCCACCAGATCCGGGTGCACCTCGGCGCGGTGGGGCACCCGATCGTGGGGGACGCGACCTACGGTGGGCACCGTCCCGGGCTGCGCCTCGACCGGCCGTTCCTCCACGCCGCCCGTCTCGGGTTCACCCATCCGGTGACCGGCGCAGCGCTCGAGTTCACCGAGCCCCTGCCTCCCGAGCTGGCCGAGGTGCTCGACCGGCTGCGGACGCCGGCCCCGACGCCCGACGTCTGACGCCCGACGTCTGACGCCCGACGGCTGAGGCCCGTCGGCGCTCGGGTTCCCGCCGACGGGGTGCGGCGACTCAGGTCCCGGGTGGGTGGCCGATTCGGGTGCGCTCCACGAGGTGGGCGAGCGTGAAGCCCTCGAGGTGGTGGCGCATCGCCTCGGAGAGGCCTACCCACACCTCCTGGAGGACGCAGTGGCCCTCGCAGTGGTCGTGGGCGTCCATCATCGTCGTCAAGGGACCGTCGACGGCGGCCAGGATGTCGGCGAGCGTGATCTCGGCCGGCGGTCGCGCGAGCACGTACCCGCCGCCCACCCCGCGCTTCGAGCGCACCAGACCGGCGCCCTTGACCGCGAGCAGGATCTGCTCCAGATACGGCTGGGGCAGCCCGGTCCGCTCGGCGATCTCCTTCACCGAGGTGGGTCGCTCGTCGCCGTGGAGGGCGAGCGAGAGCAGCGCGCGGGCGGCGTAGTCGCCCCGGGTCGACACCTTCATGGTCCACCCATGGTCGCACGCCCGCCCGGGCTCGGGCGACCCGGCCCCGTTAGCCTTCCTGCGGTGGCCGACACGATCCCCTCTGCGGCCCCGGGCCGGGTCCGTCCCGATCACGGGGGGGCCTGTGTCACCGGCATCGTGCCCGCCCTGTTGCGGGGTGAGCAGCCCGCCTGGATGCCCGCCCCGGTCGCCGGGGCCCGGGCCGTGGTGCTGCTGGTGCTCGACGGCCTGGGGTGGGACGCGGTCGACCCGGTGCGCACCCCCCGCCTGGCCGCGCTGACGGGGGGCCCGGTCACGACCGTCGCGCCGTCCACCACCGCCGCCGCGCTCACCTCCATCACCACCGGCCTCGCCCCGTCGGTCCACGGGGTGATCGGGTTCCGCATCGCCCTCGACGGCGACGTCTGCAACGTCCTGGCGTCGCAGTACGCCCACCGCAAGCGTCCACCCGACCCGTTCGTCGTGCAGCGCCATCCACCGTTCCTCGGCCGGCCGGTCGTGGTGGTGGGCATGTCGGCCCACCGGGGCTCGGGGTTCACCCAGGCGCACCTGCGCGACGCGCGCTACGTCGGGTACCGGGCGACGTCGACCCTGGTCGAGCACCTCCGGCGCCTGAGCCGCGGCGACGACCGGTTCGTGTACGCCTACTACGCCGGCATCGACGAGGTGGCCCACGCCCACGGCCTGCACGACGGCTACTACGCCGCGGAGCTGCGGGCCGCCGACCGACTGGTGGGCGACGTCCTCGACGCGCTGCCCGACGACGTCGCGCTCGTCGTGACCGCCGACCACGGACAGATCCACGTCCCCCGCGACGGATGGCGCACGCTGGGCGACGTCGGCGACCTCGTCGCGTTCGGCTCGGGCGACGCCCGCTTCCGCTACCTGCACGCGCCCCGGGGCGGCGGACCCGCGCTGCTCGAGGCGGCCCGCGACGCCTTCGGGCGGGAGGCGTGGGTCTTCGGGCACGACCAGCTGCTCGACGAGGGCTGGCTGGGGCCGACCCCCGGTCCGGCGACCCGGCGGCGCCTGGGCGACGTCGTGCTCGCCGCCCACGACGGCGTCGCCTTCGTCGACCCGGCCCTGCCGCGCGAGGCGCACCTGGTGTCGGCCCACGGCTCGCTCACCCCGGCGGAGATGCTGGTGCCGTGCCTCGCGGGCCGGGGCGGCCCGAGCGGCGGGGTGTAAGGTCGATGAATCACACGGGTGTCATTCACCCGCGGAAGGATTCGGGGCAGCCCGGGGGCACAGTCGGCGCGTGAGCAGCTCGTTCGTCCACCTGCATCTCCACACCGAGTACTCGATGCTCGACGGTGCGGCGCGGATCCAGGACGTGGTGGCCAAGGCGGCCGCCGACGGGCAGCCGGCGGTCGGCATCACCGACCACGGCAACATGTACGGCGTCCTCGACTTCTACCGGGCGGCGCGCGACGCGGGGATCAAGCCGGTCATCGGGATGGAGGCGTACTTCGTTGACACCAGCCGCTTCGAACGGCCCCGGCGCTCCGAGCACGAGATCTACCACCTCACCCTGCTTGCGCTCGACCACACCGGCTACCGGAACCTGATCAAGATCTCGTCGGGCGCGTACCTCGACGGGTACTACTACAAGCCGCGCGCCGACTTCGAGCTGCTCGCGCGTCACCACGACGGTCTGGTCGCGACCTCGGGCTGCCTGGGGTCGGCCGTCTGCCAGCGGCTGCTCCGTGACGACTACACGGGCGCGCTCGAGACCGCGGCCCGCTTCCAGGAGGTCATGGGGCGCGACAACTTCTTCATCGAGATGCAGGACCACGGTCTCCCCGAGCAGCACCGGGTCAACCGGGACCTGCTCCGCATCGCCCGGGTCGTCGGCGCGCCGCTGCTCGCCACCAACGACAGCCACTACACCCACCGCGACGACGCCGAGTCGCACGCCGCGCTGCTCTGCGTCCAGACGGGCTCGACCCTCGACGACCCGAACCGCTTCAAGTTCGACGCCGAGGAGTTCTACCTGAAGACCGCCGACGAGATGCGCCACCTGTTCCGCGACCACGAGGACGCCTGCGACAACACGCTGTGGATCGCCGAGCGGGCCGACCTCGAGATCCCGTTCGACAACGCCGTGCTCCCGTCCTTCCCCACGCCGGCCGGGCACGACGAGGACTCCTACCTGCGCGAGCTCGTGCTCGAGGGCGCCCGGGTCCGGTACGGGGCCACGCCGGCACCCCACGTGATCGAGCGCATCGACTACGAGCTCGGCGTGATCGGCACGATGGGCTTCTCTGCGTACTTTCTCGTGGTCTGGGACCTGGTCCGCTACGCGCGCGAGCGGGGGATCCGGGTCGGGCCGGGCCGGGGGAGCGCGGCCGGGTCGTGCGTCGCCTTCTGCCTGGGGATCGTCGACATCGACCCGATCCGCTACGACCTGCTGTTCGAGCGGTTCCTCAACCCGGGTCGCAAGCAGATGCCCGACATCGATATGGACTTCGACTCGCGCTACCGCAGCGAGATGATCCGCTACGCGGCGCAGCGCTACGGCGAGGACCACGTTGCGCAGATCATCACCTTCTCCACGATCAAGGCCCGGGCCGCGGTCCGAGACGCTGCCCGGGTGCTCGGCTACCCCTACGTGGTGGGCGACAAGGTCGCCAAGCTGATGCCGCCCCTCATCATGGGGCGCGACACCCCGCTGCGGGCGTGCCTCGAGGAGATCCGGGGCCACGAGGACGGCCACAAGATGGCTGCGGAGCTGCGCGACCTCTACGGGGCCGATCCCGACGTGAAGCGGGTCGTCGACGTCGCCCGGGGCCTCGAGGGGCTCCGGCGCCAGGACGGCATCCACGCCGCTGCGGTGGTGATCTCCCGCGAGCCGCTCACCGAGTACCTGCCGATCCAGCGCAAGCCCGAGCCGGGCGGCGAGCTCGCCGACGCGCCGATAGTGACGCAGTACGAGATGCACGCGGTCGAGGAGCTCGGTCTCCTCAAGATGGACTTCCTCGGCCTGCGCAACCTCGACGTCATCGAGATCACCTGCGACCTGGTCGAGCGCAGCACCGGCCGCCGCCCCGACGTCGACGCCGTTCCGCTCGACGACCCGAAGACGTTCGAGCTCCTGCGCCGGGGCGACACCGTGGGCGTGTTCCAGCTGGAAGGCGGACCGGTCCGCTCGCTGCTGCGGGCCCTGAACCCGACGCAGTTCGAGGACGTCGCCGCGCTCGTGGCGCTCTACCGGCCGGGCCCGATGGCCCAGAACTGGCACACGGCCTACGCCGACCGCAAGAACGGACGGGCCCCGGTCACCTATCCGCACCCGGACCTCGAGGAGATCCTCGGCCCGACC
>VGBI01000121.1 GCA_016870595.1 Actinomycetota bacterium | reverse complement strand
CGGACTCGGGGGTGGCGGACTCGGGGGTGGCGGGCACGGCGGCACCGTACCGCACCGGGGTCGCGCCGGCGGGACCCGGCGCGCGCGCCGGCGGGGCGTCGTAGCCTCCGGGGCATGACCGAGGGGCATCCCGCACCGTTCGGCCCGCGCTGGCGGGCCCGGTGGATCTGGGCCGGGCGGCCCCGGATCGGGATGGACGGCGCCAGCACCCCGGTACTCGACGACCCGCGCGACGTGGTGGTGCTGTTGCGGCGGGCGCTCGTCCTCGATGCCGCGCCCCGGTCGGCGCCGGCACGGATCTGGGTCGACGGGCGCTACGAGCTCCGCGTCGACGGGACCGTCGTCGCCCGCGGCCCGGTGCGCAGCGACCCGCACCGGGCCCACTACGACGTGGTCGACCTCGCCCCCCACCTCGGGCCGGGCGAGCACGTGCTCGGGATCGTGGCCCGCCACTACGGGCGCCCCACCTCGTGGTGGGTCCCGGCCCGGCCCACCTACTCGCTCGGCGCCGGGGGCGTGGTGTTCGAGGCCTGCCTCGACGGTGAGTGGGTCGTGAGCGACCGCACCTGGACCGGGCGACGGGGCGAGGCCTGGACGGCGGTGGCCGGGGCCGACAGCGCCGGGTCGCTACCGGTCGAGGCCTTCGACGCCCGCCGCCACCCGACGGGGTGGGACCGGCCCGGCGACGCCGCGGCCGACTGGCGGCCGGCGACCGAGATCGTGCCGTTCCACTCCGGCGCGCAGGCCGACCCCCACCCGCCGAGCGAGCCGTTCGGGATGCTGGCGCCCCCGGTGCGGGCGGCGTTCCCGGGCGGGGCCCGCCACACTGCTGTGTCGGCCCCCCTCGACTCCCGGGTGGGGGCCGAGCCGACACCCGACCCGGTGGCCCAGGCCCTGGCCGACGAGCACACCGCCGAGGACCCAGGCGGCCCGGTGCACACGGTGGGCTTCGACTTCGGCGGCATCGTGTGCGGGACCCTCGAGCTCGACGTGCGCGGCGCCGCGGCCGGGACCGAGATCGCCTGCGCCGCCGCCGAGCACGTCGACGACGACGGGCGGCTGGTGCCCCTCGGCCAGCACGCCGGGTTCGGCTACGTGGCCGCCGGCACCGGCACCGAGCGCTTCACGACCTTCGATCCCGTCGGCACCCGGTACGTGCACGCCTCCGTGCGGAGCCCGGACGGAGCGCCGCCACCCACGCTGGCGCTCACGGTCGCCGAGCGCCTCCGACCCCGCCCCCCGGGCGCCGAGTTCGCGTGCGCCGATCCGCTGCTCGAGCGCATCCACGCCGTGGGCCTGCGGACCGTCGACCTCTGTGCGCTCGACGCGTACGTGGACTGCCCGACCCGAGAGCAGCGGGCCTGGACCGGCGACTCCGTGGTGCACCAGATGGTGGACCTCGTGACCAACCCCGACTGGTCGATGGCCCGCTGGCACCCACAGCTCGCTGCGGCGCCCCGACCCGACGGCATGCTGCCGATGGCCGCCGCGTGTGACTTCGCCGACGACCACCACATGTTCGTCCCCGACTGGTCGCTGCACTGGGTGCGCAGCGTGCACAACTGCTACCGCTACACGGGCGACCGCGCGCTCGTGGCCGGGCTGCTCCCGGTCGCGGAGCAGACGCTGCGCTGGTTCGAGGCCTACCTCGACCGCGACGGCTTGCTCGACCGGGTCTCGGGCTGGGTGCTGCTCGACTGGGCGAGCGTGTACTGCGAGGGCTCGTCGTCGACGCTCAACGCGCTGTGGGCCCGCGCGCTCGAGGACTTCGCCGAGATGGCCACGTGGATCGGGAACGCGGGGAGCGCGGCGTGGGCCACCGCCCGTCGCGAGGCGGTGGCGGCGGCGTTCGACCGCTTCTGGGACGACACCCGGGGCGTGTACGTCGACCACGTGGTCGACGGCGAGGTGCGGCGTACCGCCGCGCAGCACGGCGGTGCGGCTGCGTTGGCCGCGGGTCTGGTCCCGACCGACCGGATCGACCGGGTGGTCGCGCGCCTCACCGACCGGACCCGACTGGTTCGGCACTCGTGGGCGATGGACACCGTGACCCCCGAGGGGGAGGGCATCGGCTACCTGTACCTCACGAGTGGGTACCCGGACCCGACCTGGGACGTCGACGAGCAGATGGTCGCGGCCGAGCCGTTCTTCCGGTACGTGCTCCACGACGGCCTGGCCCGGGCCGGGCGGGCCGACCTGGTCGCCGACCAGTGCCGGGACTGGGCGGTGTTCCTCGACCGGGGCGAGACCTCGTGGCCCGAGTGCTGGAACGGCGGGACCCACTGCCACGGGTGGTCGGCGACCCCGACACGTGACCTCGTGGTGCACACCCTGGGCATCACCCCGGCCGAGCCGGGGTACGCCGCGGTGCGGGTGGCCCCGGCGCTCGGTGACCTCGACTGGGCCCGGGCGACCGTGCCCACCCCCCACGGGCCGGTCACGGTGGAGGCCCGCGCCGACGGCGCGGTGCGCGTCGACAGCCCCGTGCCGGTGGTGCGCGGGTGAGGCCGCTCTGCGACAATCCCTCCGTGCGATCGACCCCACCCCCGGCGCGGGCGACCCGGCGGTTGCGGGCGCGGGCCGCGTGCGCCGGCCTCGGTCTGCTCGTCGCCGCGCTGGTGCCGGTCGCGCCGGGCCCCCCGGTCGGGGCCGCGCCGGGCTCCGCTCCCCTTGCGCCGGGCGCGCTCCCGGCGGTCGACTTCGGCGTGATCGGCGTCGACGCCCTCGAGGCGTGGGCCGGGTTCGAGCTCGTGACGCCGGCTCCGGCCGACCCCACGATCACCCTGCGGATCATCCTCGGCCTCACCGGCGACCGGGCCGGGCTCGAGGCCCGGGCCCGGGCCGTGAACGACCCCGCCTCACCCGACTTCGGCCAGGGCGGGACCGTCGCCGAGGAGGGCCGGGCCTTCAACGCGCCCGGCACCGACCCGGCCCTGATCGCCGCCTGGTTCTGGGCCCACGGGGTCGAGCTCGTGGCCGATCCCACCGGATCCTCCCTGCGCGGCGACGTGCCGGTGGCGGTGGCGGCCAATGCGTTCGGCACCACGTACCTGCAGTACCGGATCGCCGGCGCGCCCCCCGAGGTGGTCGTGGTGACCCCGGTCGCGCGGCCGACCGAGCTGGACCCGGTCCTCGCCGGGCGGGTCGATCGCGTCTACGGCGCGGTCGGCGTGTACGACGCCACGACCGGGGGCATCCTCGGCGGCACCACGACCGGCCCTCCGAAACCGCCGCCGACGCCGACGCCGACCCCGACCCCACCCGCGCCCCGCCCGACGACCGGCGGGCCCGCCGACGGCGGCACGCCCTGGCGCACCGGCACGCCCGCCGACGCCTGTCCCGATGCCGCGGCGACGGAGGCGTTCGGGCAGCCGGTGGGGCTGTCGCCCGCCCAGGTGCGCACCGCCTACGGCATCGATGCGCTGTGGGCTGCGGGCGGCCCCGGCACCGGCGCCCGCATCGCGGTCGCCAGCGTGGGCTTCCACGACCCGTCCGACCTCGCGACCTACCGCGCCTGCTTCGGCCTCGAGGGCACGCCCGTCACCGACCATGTGGTCGGGACGGTGCTGCCCGGCGTGAACCTGGAGACCACCATCGACCTCCAGCGGGTGGTGTCGGTCGCGCCCCGGGCCGCCCGCATCGACCTGTTCGTCGGCTACGACGCCAGCGGCGGCACGTACCAGCCCACGCGTCAGCTGTTCGAGATGCTCGCGAACCCCCTCGACGCGTCGCTGACCGACGGCGAGGATCCCGACGTCGTCAGCCTGAGCTACGGGTGGTGCGAGGGGTACCTGGCGGTGGCCGACCCGGGCTTCGCGCCGCTGCGCGACATCACGGAGCAGATGCTCACCACCGCCGCGGCGGCCGGGGTCGGGGTGTACGTCGCGTCGGGCGACTACGGCGCGAGCGGATGCCTCGACTCCTTCGCCCCGCCCGACAACACCGGGCCGTCGGTGTGGTGGCCGTCGAGCGCGACCTGGGTCACGTCGGTCGGCGGGACGAACCTCACCCTCGCGACCGACAACACCATCGGTTCCACCGGCGGCTGGAACGACCTGCGCTACGTTGAGCCGTGGGCGTCGGCCTGCCTCGGCTGCTCCGGCGGGGGCGGGTACAGCGACGCCACCCCCCGACCCTGGTTCCAGGTGGGGGCACCCGGGGCGCCGGGGGGCGCCACCCGACTCGTGCCCGACATCGCGGCGTTCGCCGACCTGTACCCGGGCTACCTCCACTACCAGGGGGGCGCGTGGTCCCACACCGGCGGCACGTCGGCGGCCGGGCCGATCATGGCGGCGGCGTTCGCCCTCCAGGCCGCGATCGCGCGGTCCGAGGGTCGACCGGCGGTCGGCTTCGTGAACCCGATGCTCTACGACCTCGCCCGGGCGGGCGACCCGGCCGGGATCGTGCGCGACATCGTCGAGGGCACCAACGACGCCTACGGTCCCGGCTACGAGGCCGGACCCGGGTACGACCTGGTCACCGGACTGGGCTCGCCCCGCCACGACCGGCTGCTGGCGCTCCTGCGGGAGCGGGCCCGGGTCGCCGAGGTCCGCTTCGTCGGCTGAGGTGACTCAGCGGCGGCGGAAGGCCTCCACCGCGGCGATGTTGAGCCGACTCCCGATCAGGGCGTACCAGATCTCGCCGAGCGCGATGGCGCCGGCCGCCCCGATCCGCGGCGTGCCGTCGAGGGCGTCGAACAACGCCAGGGCCCAGTCGGTCTGCCAGATGCCGTAGTCGCTGCGCTCCCCGAAGTCGCCGGTCTCGGCCGCCGACCGCAGCGCCAGCGACCCGCCCCCCCACACCGAGTTGGCGAGGAGCGTGGGGTCGGCCCGCCGCAGCCGGGCGTCGCCCCCGGCGCCGAACCCGATCAGGCCGAACGAGGACCCGCTGACCAGCATCTGGGCCAGGGCGAAGTACGACACCGCCCGGGCCAGCTGGGCGGTCTCGTCGGGCAACGGGTCGACCCCGGCCCGCTGGTCGGCCAGCAGGATCGCGACCTTGACCAGCGCGTCGGCGGTGGTGGCGGGATTCGCGAGCAGGGTCCGGGCGAACTCGAACGACCCGAGCGCGAAGGTCTGTCAGCCGAGTGCGGTCGGCATGGCGAGCTGCTGGCCGAAGCCGAGGCCGGTGACGTCGCTGCCCGCGCTCAGGCGGCGGGTCGCGTCGGCGACCAACGCGTCGGTCTCGGCGACGAGGGCGGAGCGCACCGCGGCCGGACCGGTGTCGGCCAACGCGCCACGAGTGCGCGCCTCGGCCGCGGCCCGGACGACGTTCTGGTAGGTGTCGACCCCGAGCCCGTACGCGGTGTCGACCGCGCCGACGACCACGGCGCGACGCACGTCGGCGGCGGCCACCTCGAGGGTGACGCGC
>VGBI01000120.1 GCA_016870595.1 Actinomycetota bacterium | reverse complement strand
AGGCCCGGGCCGAGGCGAGCACCGCAGTGGCCTCGACCACCTCGGCCTCGAGCGTGCGGATGGCGTCGGCGCTGGCGCCCCGGCTCCGGGCGGTGGCCAGGTCGGCCTGCGCGGCTGCGAGTCCCTCTTGCTGCTGCTCGAGGTTCTCCCGGGCCTGGGTGCGGAAGGAGTCGACCGCAGCGGTGCTGCGCGCCTTCGCCTTCTCGGGGGAGATCTGGATGCTCTGGAGATAGGCGACCAGGTCGTTGATGGCCTGGGAGTTGAGCACGCCCTTGCCGGAGTCGACCCCCCACGCCGGCATCGGCGATCCGGGCCGGCCCCACACCAGGATGTTGTAGACCTCTTCCTGCGAGTACTTGAGCAGCGCGGTGTCGAGCGCCGGCGCCGCCCAGGCGACCTGGACCGGGAGGCACTGCGGCACCGCCGGGTTGCTCTGGTTGGCGGGGTCGGAACAGATGTTCAGCTCGGGCTGGAGCACGAACGGAGCCTGACCGCCGCCACCGTCGACCCCGTGGCAGTTGGCGCACAGCAACGACACGGTCGCGTCGTACTTCTCCGACTGCGAGTTGGCGTACAGGACGGCGCCACGCTCGACCGCCCGCTCGTCGAACGCCGCCGCCGCCCGGTCCTGACGGCCCGGCTCGAACACGAAGTACAGCGGCAGCGCGAGGGCGGAGATCATCACGAAGATCAGCGACCACCCCAGCGCCCGCTCGAGCCGGGGCCCCTCGAGACCGTCGTCGTCGAGGAAGGGCGTGAGGTTCTCGGGGTCCTTGGTGGCGGGGTTGCGGCGCACGCTGACGAGGCGCCACACGAGGTACACGGCCATCAGGCCGAACACCACCAGGGTGAGGACGATGAGCGCGGTGCGGAAGCTCACGAGAGGCCTGCCTTGATCGTGCCGTGCGGGCGGCGGGCGGCGGGGCGCAGGGGACCGGTCAGACGCACGCCGCTCCCTCCTGGCCCTGGCCGGTGGTGTCGGTGCCGATGGGTGGACCGGGGACGACGACGGCGGTGTCGACGAGGACCGCGTTCCCCGCGACCTCCATGCCGAAGCGGTCCATCCCCCGCGGGGCCGGCCCACCGCGCTTCTCGCCCACCCGGTTGTACTTCGATCCGTGGCAGGGGCACTCGAACCACTGCGAGGTCTGGCACCACGGCACCCGGCAGCCCAGGTGGGGGCACTTCTGGTAGAGGGCGACGAAGCCGTCCTCCATCCCGGTGAGGACCGACGGGGTGTCGCCGTACACCGCCCGAGCCTTCGCGAGGTCCTCTTCGGGGTAGGGCACGATGTAGACCTTGGCCGCGGCGTTGTAGAACGGCTCCTTCTTCGCCAGCGCGGCTTCGACGTCGCTCACGCTGCCGACGTTCACCTTCCCCCCGAACCCACCACCGGTGGGCGGCCAGAGGAAGGCCAGCGCCGCGGCGCCGAAGCCGCCGACGCCGAGGGCGAGGCCGGTGAGCACGCCCCGGTTGAAGAACTGCCGACGGGTGACCCCGAGCTCCTCCGGGTCGATCGGCTCGTAGCGGGCCACGCCGGCCGACTTGCGGGTGGCGACGGTGCCGCCGGCCGCAGCGCGGGCCTCGTCGGCCCGGGCCCGGGCCGCCGCCGACTCGTCGACCGGCTCGACCTCGGTGCCGGGGGAGGTGGCGGCCGACGCACCTGCGTCACGGGCGCGCGTCTCGCGGCTGAGGCGTCCCGTCGTGGCGCGACGACGCCCGGTGGCGAGCAGGAAGACGAGTGCTCCCCCCAGCACGACCACGATGCCGACGATGATGAATGCCACTGCTGCTGCTCCTGCCTGGATCGCCCGGTGGGTCGACTGCGAGCCCTAGAGCTCGAAGTAGATCCCGTCCTTCCACGGGAAGACGAAGTTGAAGCCCGGCCCCCGGAAGAAGGAGCCGATGATCACGAGCACCGCCCACAGCATGATGAAGATCGTGAACAGCGCGATCGCGAACCGGCGGTCGTTGGGCTTGTTCGACGGGTTCTTGTCGTAGTACGGCGCGAGAGCGGCCACGCCCAGTGCGACACCGGGGATGGTCACGCCGGCCACCATCGGGTGGAACATCGTGAGCAGCTCCTGGAGACCGAGGAAGTACCACGGCGCCTTCGACGGGTTCGGCGTCCGGTTGAAGTCGGCCAGCGACAGCAGCGGGGCCCGGACGATGGCCGAGAACACGGTGACCAGCGCCATCAGGATCAGGATCGACGCCAGCTCGACGACGAGCAGGTGGGGCCAGACGTGCACCTTGTCCTGGGCCTCGGCCTTGGTCTGCTGGATCGACCCCGACTTCACCACCGTCAGGAGGCGCTGGGTGTGACCGCCCGGCCCGGTCAGCCCGCTGGCGGGCGGGGCGATGGTGGCCGTTGCGGTGGCCGCCGCGGCTCCGGCCGCGACCTCCCCGCCGGCCACTGCGGCCTTGCGCCGCTTGGCCCGCTCGAGGAGGTGCGCCGGGATCCTGGTGCCGCTCGCGGTCTCGACGTCGGCGCCACCGCCGGCCTCGGCCGCGGCCGGCGCGGCGACGTCAGCCGCCGGGGCGGCGTCGGGTTCCGCCGGCGCGGCGGCCTCGGGCGGCGCGCCGCCCTCGTCGCCGCCGTCGAGACCGAGCGCCTTGCGGCGCTCCGCCGACCGGCGCAGCAGGTGTTCGGGGACCTCAGCCATCGTGCTCCCTCCGGCCTACAGCGGACCCGAGATGCCGCCGTCCTTCCGGACCCGCCAGAAGTGGACGGCCATGAAGATGACGGTGACGAACGGCAGCAACAGGACATGGAGTACGTACCATCGGAGCAAGGTGTCGTTGCCGATCTCCTTGGATCCGAGCAGCACGAATTTCACGCCGTCGCCGAACACCGGGGTGTATCCCATCATGTTGGTCCCCACGGTGACGGCCCAGAGCGCGAGCTGGTCCCAGGGGAGCAGGTACCCGGTGAACGAGAGCAGCAGGGTGAGCGTGAGCAGGATCACGCCGATCACCCAGTTGAACTCCCGCGGCGCCTTGTAGGCGCCGTGGTAGAAGACGCGGCACATGTGCAGGAACACCGCCAGCACCATCAGGTGCGCGGCCCATCGGTGCATGTTGCGCACGAGCGAGCCGAAGCTGACCGCGGTCTCCAGCGTCCGGACGTCGTCCCACGCTGCGGCGGCCGTCGGCCGGTAGAAGAACATCAAGAAGATGCCGGTGACGGTGAGCAGGATGAACAGGAAGAACGACAGCCCCCCGAGGCACAGCGTGTAGGAGACCTTGACCGCGTGCCGCTTCACCTTCACCGGGTGGAGGTGGTACAGCACGTTGTTCATGATCACGTACGAGCGGTTCCGGGGGCTGTCGGTGTAGCCGCGGCGGTACACCGACCCGGGCCGGAAGATCGAGTTCCAGGCCTGGGAGCCCCGGATCGTCTCGTCGGTCTTGTCGAGGACCTGCGTCAGCTTGCCGCCGGTGCCGTTCTTTCCGTTTCCATTACCGTTCGCCACGGACGTGTGCTCCTGGTGCGTGCGTCAGGGGATCAGAACCGTACGCCGTAGGCGTAGCCGTTCCGGGGGGTTCGGACGTGCGGGTCGCCGTCGGCGACGTTCGCGGTGATCTTGCCGAGCACGATCACGCCGGTCGGGCACCGATCGACGCAGAGCGCGCAGCGGGTGCAGACATCCTCGTCGACGATGAAGGCCACGTGGTCGCGGGGGTCCTCCCCCGGCTGCTCGGTGCCGACCGCCTCGGCGATGGCCGACACCGACACCATGTGGATGCACTTCCACGGGCAGATGTCGACGCAGCCCTCGCAGAGGATGCACTCCTCCTGGTCGATGTGGAGGAACTGCTTGGGCTTGACCGACGCCGTGAGGAACGCGGGGTCGACCTCCTGGAGGAGGTAGTCGGCCGCGAAGTCGGGCATGGGCGGGTTCGCGTCGGTGCGGCCCACGGCTCACGCACCCCCTGCGGCGACCGGGCGGCCGCGCCGGATCGGACGCCCGAAGCGGGACCGCTTGGCCGGCGTGGTGTCGTCGGGGGCGGCGGTCTCGACCACGGTCTTGCGGGTCTGCCACTTGGCGAACAGGAAGATGTTGAGGCCGAGCAGGACGCCGTACAGGCCGCTGACGACGATGTCGCGCACTGCCGGGTAATTGAGGTTGAACGGCCAGTTCCAGGGGAAGAACAGCATGTTCTGGTTCGACTGCCAGACGAACTTGCCGGTGTCGCCCCACTGGAGATAGCCGTTGGCGAACTCCATCCACTCGTGGGGCACCACGCCGTAGGCCAGCGCCATGAGGGCGAACACCGCGGCGGCGCCGAGGAAGCAGGCCGCCCACGACGCCGGCTCGTCGGCGGGACGCACCGGCCGGCTCGCGATCATCAGCACGGCGTGTGCGAACCAGAACAGCAGCACGAGGTCGACGAGCAGGGCGTCGAGCTCGAAGCCCCAGATGTTCGCGTCGGCGGGCAGCAGCAGCGCCACGACGTAGGCGAGGACCGGGACCACGGCGAAGAGGGCGTAGCCCGCCCGGGCGGGGAACGGCCGCGTGAGCACGGGCGGGCGCATGAGGGTCATCACGACGACGACCCCGGCGAGGAGGAGCAACGACGACAAGATGAGCCGGCCTGCAGGCTGGATCCACGGCAGCCAATCGGGCAGCAGGTTGGGCACGGTGCCGATTCCTCCCCGAGCAGTCGTGCGTACGGATACGTCGTGTCCGTTGGACCCGCCCCGGGCCGGAGCCCCGGGCCGATGGTGGCGGACCTGATGCCGACACGCTAGTTCCGGTGGCGGCCCATCGGGTCATCCGGCACCCCGGGGGTCACCCGACTGTGGCACACGACGCACCCGCCGGTCGATCCCCGCCCCCGGGGGCATGGCCGCGCCGCCCGCGTGGTTCCGGGACTCCGCAGCCGTGGAATCATGGAGAGGTGACGCCAGCGATGGGAGCCGAGCCGACGACCAAGACCGGTCTCGACGTGTTGGTGGTCGGGGGCGGGCCGGCCGGCTCGGCCGCCGCCTACTGGCTGGGCGAGCGGGGCCACCGGGTGCTGGTGGTCGAGAAGAAGACGTTCCCGCGGGAGAAGACCTGCGGCGACGGGCTGACCCCCCGGGCCGTCAAGCAGCTCGTGGACATGGGCCTCGGCGACTGGCTCGGCGGGCACCAGCGCATGGACGGGCTCCGGTCGATCGCCCACGGGGTCACCCTCGAGCTGGCCTGGCCCGACCACCCCGAGTTCCCGCCCTACGGCTACGTGGTCCGGCGCCGGGAGCTCGACGCCGCCGTGGCCGAGCGGGCGGGCGGCGCCGGGGCCACGGTCTGGACCGGCGCCGAGGCGGTCGCGCCGATCGTCGAGGACGGCGTGGTCCGGGGCGCCCGGGTCCTGCGCAAGGAGACCGGGGCCACCGAGGACGTGCGGGCCCGCTACCTCCTCGTGTGCGACGGGTCCAACTCTCGCTTCGGGCGGGCCCTGGGCACGGCCC
>VGBI01000119.1 GCA_016870595.1 Actinomycetota bacterium | reverse complement strand
CGGCGGTCACCTGCGGGCGGAGCAGATCGGCGATTGTCTCGGCCTGCCCGCCCAGCACCGTGAAGCCCTGCTCGTCCATCACGGTGCCGTCGTAGAGGATGTGGAACATCTCGTCGGCGTCGGGGCGCTCCCCCACCTGCGCGACCAGGATCTCGACCTCGTAGGGCTTCATCTCGTGGGTGAAGACCTGACCGAGCGTCTGGGCGTAGGCGTTGGCCAGGGAGCGCGCGTTGACGTCTTCGCGGGCGAAGGAGTAGCCCTTGACGTCGGCCTGGCGCACCCCGGCGATGCGCAGCATCTCGAACTCGTTGTACTTGCCCACCCCGGCGAACGCGATGCGGTCGTAGATCTCGCTGATCTTGTAGAGGGTGCGCGACGGGTTCTCGGCGACGATGACGATGCCGTCACGGGTGCTGAAGGCGACGAGGCTGCGGCCCCGAGCGATGCCCTTGCGGGCGTAGTCGGCCCGGTCCTTCATCACCTGCTCGGGCGAGACGTAGAAGGGCATGCTCACAGGCCCGCTCCCTCCTCGCGGCCGCCGAGCAGCGCCTCGGCCCGGGTCCCGATCTCCTCGACCTCGAGCGCGTGGTAGCTCGCGGCGTCGGTGGTGGCGACCACCGGGAAGATGCGCCGGACGAGGTCGGGCCCACCGGTGGCGGAGTCCTCGTCGGCGGCGGCGAAGAGCGCCCGCAGGGCGAGGTCGACGGCGGCGTCGCGCGTCATGCCCTCGGCCCACTGCGCCTTGATCCAGTTGCGGGCGTGGATGCCGCCGGAGCCGGTGGCCTGGAAGTCGGCCTCCTCGTACTTGCCGCCGGTGGCGTCGTAGGAGAACACCCGGCCGCGGTCGCGCCGCTCGTCGAACCCGGCGAACAGCGGCACCACCACGAAGCCCTGCATGGCGGCGGGCAGGTTCGCCCGCACCAGGCCGGCGAGCTGGTTGGCCTTGCCCTCGAGGCTCAGCGGCGCGCCCTCGATCTTCTCGTAGTGCTCGAGCTGCACCTGGAACAGGCGGACCAGCTCCACCGCGGGACCGGCTGCCCCGGCGATGGCCACGCCGGAGAAGTCGTCGGCGGGGAACACCTTCTCGATCCGACGGCTCGCGATCAGGGTGCCGGCGGTCGCCCGGCGGTCACCCGCCATCACCACTCCCCGGTCGTAGCGGACCGCCACGATCGTGGTGCCGTGGGTGATCTCGGGTCCGAGCGTGCCGGTGCCGGTGGTCGCGCCGGGCACCTTGTCGGGGGCGACCCGCCGCAGCAGGTCGACGAAGGAGGCGCCGGGATCGGTGCCGGCGGCGAAGAAGGGCAGCGGGCTGTCGTTCACGAGCCCGTGAGCCTACCTGGGGACCGCCGAGTCACTCGCCGCCCTTCTGCACGTAGCTCTTGACGAACTCCTCGGCGTTCTCCTCGAGGACCTCGTCGATCTCGTCGAGCAGGTCGTCGAGCTCCGACTTGAGCTTCTCGCCCCGCTCGGTCGGGGTGGCGACCGTGGCCTCCTCCTCCACCCGTTCGCGCGGGGCGGGTCGCTGCTTGCGCTGCTGCTCGGGCATCGGACCTCCTCGGCTCCTGGTTCCTCAGCGGGGGCGACGGCGGACGCTCCGCCATCCAAGGGTTAGCAGGTCGGTGCGCCCGGATCGGGTCACGAGGCCAGCCGGGCCACGAGGTCGGCGGGGGTGCGGGCCTGGTCGAGGAGGGCCTCGACGTGCACCCGGCTCCCTCGCAGCGGCTCCATCATCGGGATGCGCTTGAGGGGGTCGGTGCCGACGTCGAGGATGATGCTGTCCCAGTTGGCGGCGACCACGGCGTCGGGCCAGCGCTCCAGGCAGCGACCCCGGAAGTACGCCCGGGTGCTCGGCGGCGGGTCGGTGATCGCCGCGGTGACCGCGTCCTCGTCGACGAGGCGCTCGACCGTGCCGGCGGCGACCAGACGCTCGTACAGGGAGCGCTCGGGCCGGACGTCGTGGTACTGGAGGTCGAGCAGGGCGAGCTTCGGGTCACCCCAGGCGAGCCCGTCGCGCGCGACGTACGCCTCGAGGAGCCGCAGCTTGGTGACCCAGTCGAGCTGGCCGTCGAGGTCCATGGGGTCGACCTCGAGCGCGGTGAGGGTGCGCTCCCAGCGGTCGAGCACGAGACCCCCGACCTCGGGGCCGCCGCAGGCCTCGAGGCCCGACCGGTCGGCGTAGGCGCGGGCGAGGCGGAGGAACTCCCACTGCAGCTCGACCGCCGTGCACCGGCTGCCGTCGACGAGCTCGACCGTGGCCCGGCAGGTCGGGTCGTGCGAGACCGTCCGCATCGCCGCGACGGGGGCGGCGACGGCGAGATCGGCCCGGACCACCTCGTCCTCGGTCATGGCCAGCACGATCGCGGTGGTGCCCACCTTGAGGAAGGTCGCGACCTCGCAGAGGTTGGCGTCACCCGCGATCACGTGGAGGCGCCGGTACCGCTGGGGATCGGCGTGGGGCTCGTCGCGGGTGTTGACGATCGGCCGCTTCAGGGTGGTCTCGAGGCCGACCTCCTCCTCGAAGAAGTCGGCCCGCTGGCTGATCTGGTAGCGGGCGACGCCGGCGCCGTTCTCGCTGCCGACCTTGCCCGCGCCGGTGAACACCTGGCGGCTCACGAACCACGGCAGGAGCACGCGCACCAGGTGGGCGAAGGGGACCGCCCGGTCCACGAGGTAGTTCTCGTGGGTCCCGTAGCTGTTGCCCTTGCCGTCGGAGTTGTTCTTGTAGACGACGATCTCCTGGCCGGGGTCGAGCAGCCGGTTGGCCGCCCGCATCGACCGGGCCAGGATCCGCTCCCCCGCCTTGTCGGCGACGACGAGCTCGAGGGCGTCGAGGCACTCGGGCGTCGAGTACTCGGGGTGGGCGTGGTCCACGTAGTACCGGGCGCCGTTCGTGAGCACGGTGTTCACGAGGTGGGTCTCCACCTCGGGGGGCATGGCTCCCTCGCGGGCTGCGCCGCGGGCGTCGCGGTCGGGCGACTCGTCCTCGAAGTCCCAGCCCACGCGGCGCTGCTCGACGTAGCCGTTGATCAGCAGCGACGACGCCAGCACCGGGTTGGGGTCGGCCACCCCCCGCAGCACGACCCCGAACTCCGTCTCGATGCCGCAGACCTTCGGGATCGCCACGGAGCGAGCCTACCGGGGCGGTCGGACGGGCGATCCCGGCGCGCGCTACAGGTACTGGCCGGTGGTGATCCGCTCGATCTGGCGACCGCCGCCCTCGGTCTCGCCCCGGTTCACGAGGGTGCGAACGAACACGATGCGCTCCCCCTTCTTGCCCGAGATCTTCGCCCAGTCGTCGGGGTTCGTGGTGTTGGGGAGGTCCTCGTGCTCCTTGAACTCCTGGCGCACGGAGGCGAGGAGGTCGGCGGTGCAGATCCCCTTGGCCCCCCCGTCGATCTGACGCTTGATCGAGAGCTTCTTCGAGCGGCGGACGATGTTCTCGATCATCGCGCCCGACGAGAAGTCCTTGAAGAACAGGATCTCCTTGTCGCCGTTCTGGTAGGTGACCTCGAGGAAGCGGTTGTCGTCGTCGACCGCGTACATGCGGTCGACGGCGGCGTCGACCATCGCCCGCACGGCCCCGGCCGGGCTCCCTGCGCGCGCCACCTCGTCCTGGGCGATGGGCAGCGACGCCGTGAGGTAGCAGGCGAAGATCTTGCGGGCCGAGTCGGGATCGGGACGCTCGATCTTGATCTTCACGTCGAGGCGGCCCGGGCGCAGGATCGCCGGGTCGATGAGGTCCTCGCGGTTCGAGGCGCCGATGACGATGACGTTGCGCAGGCTCTCGACCCCGTCGATCTCGGCGAGCAGCTGCGGGACGATCGTGCTCTCGATGTCGGACGAGATGCCGGTGCCCCGGGTGCGGAAGAGCGAGTCCATCTCGTCGAAGAAGACGATGACCGGCACGCCCTCCTCCGACTTCTCCCGGGCACGCTGGAAGATCAGACGGATCTGGCGCTCGGTCTCGCCGACGTACTTGTTGAGCAGCTCGGGGCCCTTGATGTTCAGGAAGTAGGAGCGCTGCGACGAGTTGCCGGTGCGCTCGGCAACGCGCTTGGCCAACGAGTTCGCGACCGCCTTGGCGATGAGCGTCTTGCCGCAGCCCGGCGGGCCGTAGAGCAGGATCCCCTTGGGCGGCTCGAGCTGGTGCTCGGTGAACAGGTCGGCGTAGAGGTACGGCAGCTCGACCGCGTCCTTGATCAGCTCGATCTGGTCGTCGAGGCCACCGATGTCCTCGTAGTTGACGTCGGGCACCTCCTCGAGCACGAGCTCCTCGACCTCGGGCCGCGGCAGCCGCTCGACGATGAGGTCGGAGCGCACGTCGAGGAGGAGGTGGTCACCCGCCCGCAGGCGCTGCCCGACCATCGGGCCCGCGAGCTCGCACACCCGCTCCTCGTCGGCCCGGCCGACCACGAGGGCCCGGCGCTCGTCCTCGAGCAGCTCCTTGAGGACGACCACCTCCCCCGCCACCTCGAGGCCGCGGGCCAGCACGACGTTGAGCGACTCGTTGAGCGCCACCTCCTGGCCCCGCTCGAGCGTCTCGACGTCGACGTCGGGGTGGACCGAGACCCGCATCTTGCGCCCGACGCTCAGCACGTCGACCGTGCCGTCGTCGTTGCAGCCGAGGAAGGTGCCGTAGGCGGCCGGGGGCATGGTCAGCTTCTCGACCTCGTCCCGGAGCGCGGCGATGTGCTCACGCGCCTCGCGCAGGGTGGCCGAGAGGCGCTCGTTCTGGGCGATGGCCTGGGCGAGCTGCCCCTTGGTCTCGAGCAGGCGCTCCTCGAGGGTCCGGACCCGCTTCGGGGCGTCCTGGAGCCGACGCCGCAGCACGGCGATCTCGGCCTCGAGCGCGTGGTACTGGTTGACCAGATCGGGGTCCGGTGCGTCCGGACCGGGCAGGTCGGGGTCCGGGGCGCCCGGACCGGTCGGTGCTGCTCCCTGGGCCACTGCCGTGCACCTCCTCACGCCCCCGGGCCGGATGTGGTGTCGTGTGCTCGCGCCGTCGTGCTCGTGTGCCCGGCGCCGGTGCGCGGACACTACACGGGCCCCCGGCGGGTTCCGGTCGTTTCGCGTCGGGGGATTTCACCGGCCGAAGCTTGAGAAATCCACGTCGGCTTGTTAGCCTCCCGGGCGTCGGCCCACACCGTCGGGATCACCCGACGGATCTCGACCGTGCCCGCACGACCGACCCCACCGCGACCCCCACGGAGGACACCCATGAAGGTCTGGATCGACCAGGACCTCTGCACCGGCGACGGCCTGTGCGAGGAGATCGCCCCGGACGTGTTCACGCTCCTCGACGACGGCCTCGCCTACGTCAAGGAGGGCGGAAAGGTGTTCTCCGAGCCGGGTGGCGCCGAGGGCGTCGCCAACGTGCCCGCGGGCATGGAGGAGGCCACGATCGAGTCGGCCGAGGAGTGCCCCGGGGAGTGCATCTTCATCGAGGTCGACTGACCGGAGATCCACCACGCGAGATCGACGGCGCGAGGTCGACGACCTCCGCTCCGGCTCCCACCGATCGGCCCGGGCTCCGGCCCGGGCCGTGTCGCGTGCGGACCCGGTCGGTCGGATCAGGAACCGGGGTCGGCGAGGTCGTCGGCGAGGTCGTCGGCGTCGGTGTCGTGGTCCACGGCCTCGGACGGCTCGGCGGCGGGCGTGTCGGGCGTGTCGGGCGTGTCGGGCGCGTCGGGCGC
>VGBI01000118.1 GCA_016870595.1 Actinomycetota bacterium | reverse complement strand
TCCATGTCCCGGACGCCGACGGCGATGTGCGAGACCGCTTGGATGCCCATGGGGTGGAGGTTATCGTCACGGCATCGGGGCTCGGCGACCGCCATCGGCACCGGGGTGGATCGGGCGGGGTGGACCGGGCGGGGGAGCAGACGGTGGTGGACCGGGTGGATGCCAACGGCGACGAGGACACGGGGGACGCCGGGGTCGGGGCGGCGACGGGAGAGGTCTCGTACGGGCAGCGGATCCGCGACCTCGCCGCGGCCGATCCCGACGGCACTGCGGTGGTCTTCGCGCCGCGGTCGGGCCCCGAGGTCGCGATCACCCGCCGCACGCTCGACGACCGCTCGACCCAGGTCGCCCGGCTCCTGACGGAGCGGGGCGCCGGGCCGGGCACTCTGCTCGCGCTCGCGCTGACGAACTCCCCCGAGCACCTGTACTCGTCGGTGGGGGCCTGGAAGGCCGGGGCCGGGGTGCTGCCGATCCGGGCCGACCTCCCCGACTGGGAGCGCGAGCGCCTGCTCGAGGTGGCCGGCGTCGTGCTGGTGGTGGGCGACATCGCCGGGTCGGCCGTGCCCGTCGTCACGCCGGCCGACCTCGCGGCGTCGGTCGACCGTCCGGTGGACGCACTGCCCGACGTGGTCGCGCTCCCGGCGGTGGCGGTGGCGTCGAGCGGGTCCACCGGCCGACCGAAGGTCATCGTGAGCCCGCTGCCCGGGGTGTGGGCACCGCTCACGACGCCGCCGATGGTTTCGGAGTGGATCGACCTCCCGCCCGCCATCTCGCAGCTCGTCCCCGCGCCGCTCTACCACACCAACGGGTTCTCGATCTGCCAGGGAATGCTCATGGCCGGCGGCGCCATGGTCCTCATGGAGAAGTTCGACGCGGCGCAGGCGGTCGACCTGATCGAGCGGTACCGGATCGGCTGCTTCACCGCGGTGCCGACCATGCTCGCCCGCATGGCCCGGGTCGACGGGGTCGGGGAGCGGGACCTGTCGAGCCTCGTGTACGTGATGCAGGGCGGCTCGGCGTGCCCCGACTGGGTGGTCGAGG
The DNA here is from genome assembly GCA_016870595.1 of Actinomycetota bacterium. Classification (GTDB taxonomy): domain Bacteria; phylum Actinomycetota; class Acidimicrobiia; order IMCC26256; family PALSA-555; genus CAIUKV01. The sequence goes on along the minus strand of VGBI01000118.1, from coordinate 4,701 downwards.
CGTGGAACGCGCTCGTCGGTCCGGAGCGCTTCTTCTTGACCTACGGCTCCACCGAGCGGGTGGGCCTCACGATCATGCGGGGCCTCGACTGGCTCGACCGCCGCGGCAGCTGCGGTCGCCCGTTCGAGACCGAGATCCGCATCCTCGACGAGTCGGGGCGTGACCTCCCGCCCGGCGAGACCGGGGAGATCTACCTGCGCCGTCCGGGCCAGACCGCCCCGACGTTCGAGTACGTGGGCGCCGACGCGCCGCCCCGGACCGACGACGGCTACACGACCATCGGCGACCTGGGCTGGCTCGACGCGGACGGCTTCCTCTACATCGCCGACCGCCGGGTCGACATGATCGTCACCGGTGGGGCCAACGTGTTCCCGGCTGAGGTCGAGACCGCGCTCTCGGGGCACCCGGGCGTGCACGACGTCGTGGTGGTCGGCCTCCCCGACCCCGAGTGGGGCCGGCGGGTCCACGCGATCGTGGAGCCGGTGGACGCGAGCGCACCGCCGAGCGCGTCGGATCTGGACGCGTTCGTGCGCACCCGGCTCGCCGCCTACAAGGTGCCGAAGGACTACGAGATTGTCGCCCGGATCCCGCGCACCGACGCGGGCAAGGTGAACCGGGGCACGCTCACGGCCGAGCGCGGAGGCTGACGTCCCGGGCCGGTCGGGCGATCCGGGCGAGCCGGGCCGATCGGGCGAGCCGGGTGCTCAGACCCGGTCGAGGCTGAGCATGTTGATCGCGTTGCCCCGCAGGATCTTGTAGAGGACATCGGGCTCGAGGTCGGCCGCCAGCTTCTCGACGTAGTCCTTGCTGTGGGGCCACGTGGTGTCGGAGTGCGGGTAGTCGACCTCGAAGCAGATGTTGTCGGTCCCGAGCTCCCCGAGGCTGGCGAGGCCGTGCTGGTCGTCGGTGAAGCACCCGAAGATGCGCCCGGTGAAGTAGGTGGAGGGCGGCTCGGGGATCATCGCCTTGGCGTGGGTCCAGGGCTCGTGCATCTCCCAGACCCGGTCGGCCCGCTCGAGCGCGTAGGGCATCCACCCGATCTGGCCCTCGGAGTAGGCGAGCTTGAGGTTCGGGAACTGGATCAGCTTCCCCGAGAACAGCCAGTCGATCATCGACGCGAACGCGTTGTTGAACTGCAGCGTCGACCCGACCGCCTCGGGGGCGTCGGGTGACGCCGCCGGCATCGACGACGACGAGCCGATGTGCATGTTGAGGGTCACCGCCCGCTCGTCGCAGACGGCGAACAGCGGGTCCCAGTGGCCGGTGTGGATCGACGGGAGGCCGAGCTTCGAGGGGATCTCCGAGAAGCACACCGCGTGGACGCCCTGCTCGGAGATCCGGGTCACCTCGGCGACCGCGAGGTCGATGTCCCAGAGCGGGAGGATGCACAGTGGGATGTTCACGCCCTGCGACGGGGCGCACCACTCCTCGATCATCCAGTTGTTGTAGGCCTCGACGCAGGCCAGACCGAGGTCCTTGTCGTTGCCCTCCATGAACGTCTGCCCGCAGAAGCGCGGGAACGTGGGAAAGGGGAGCGAGCCGTCGGTCCAGTTGGCGAGGAAGTCCGCGACCCGGGCGTCGCGGTCGTAGCAGCCCGGGATCATGTCGTCGTAGGTCGAGGGGACCATCTGCATCAGGGCCCGGTCGAAGGCCTTGGTGCCGTCGGGGCCCTCGGAGATCGCCTCCTGGGGGATCGCCACGAACTTCTTGTGGACGTAGATGAGGCGGTCCTCGTACATCCAGTAGTCGGCGAGCTCGCCGTCGGGATCGATGGTGTTGGTGTAGCGCGCCCCCGGCATGTGCACGAACGGGGCGAAGCGATCCCGCTGGACCCGGGGACCGGCGGCCCGGTGCTTCTCGGGCAGCCAGGTCTGCCAGACGTGGGGCGGCTCGACGACGTGGTCGTCGACGCTGATGATCTTGGGCAGCTCCATCGCGACCTCCGGGATTTCCCTGACGTGGGCGTCAGCATAGGGCGCCCCGTCCCCTCCCTCCGCCCCGGCGGTCACCGGCGGTCACCGCCGGCCCGCGGGTGCGGGCATGATGCAGCCATGACCGTCCCGCAGTGCTCCATCATGCTCCGGACCTTCGCCGCCGACGACCCCGGGGGCTGGGACCCGGTCGTCGACCTCGCCCGGGCCGCCGACGCCGCCGGCGTGGACCGGATCGTGGTGAGCGACCACGTGGTGTTCGGGGAGCGGCTCGAGGCGTACGGCGACCCGGCCCGGGGCGGGGCCCGCGGCGGGCGCCAGCCCACCGGGCCCGACGGGCACTGGCTCGACCCGCTGACCACGCTCACGTACGTGGCCGGGCTGACCGAGCGGGTCCGGCTCGGCACCAACATCCTCATCGCCGCGCTGCGCCGACCCGTGACCCTGGCCAAGCAGCTCGCCACCATGGACGTGCTCTCCGGCGGGCGGGTCGACCTCGGGGTCGGCGTCGGGTGGCAGGAGGAGGAGTACCAGGCCGCCGGGCTCGACTTCGCGGGGCGGGGCCGCCTGCTCGACCAGACGCTCGAGGTCTGCGAGGTGCTGTGGCGCGAGCAGTCGGCCGCCTACTCGGGTGAGGGGCTCGAGTTCGCCCGGATCCACCAGATGCCCAAGCCGCAACAACCCGGGGGCGTGCCGGTGTGGGTGAGCGGGACCGTGAACCCCCGGGCGATGGCCCGGCTCGCCCGGTTCGGCGCAGGTTGGATCCCGTGGGGCGACGACGCCGAGGACGTGGCCGGGGGCATCGCCCGGATGCGCGACGCCGTGGCCGCACTCGGACGCGACCCGGCCGCCATCGGCGTCGTGGGGAACGCACCCCCGGTGCGCCGGACCGACGCTGGGTACGACAGCGCCGCCACCCTCGACGCGGTGCCGGCGATGGTCGCGGCCGGGGTGACCGACGTCCGGCTCACGGTCGCGCCGCCCCGCGAGTTCGCCGCGGCGCGCGACGTGCTCACCGAGCTCGTCGCCGGGTTCCGGTCGGCGGCGTCGTGACCGGACGACCGGACGTCACCCTCACGGGCCTGGTCGGGGTCTACGACGCCGACCACACGCTGCGCGGGGAACTCTCGTACTGGGTGGGCGCGCGCCTGGGTCGGGCCCACTGCGCGCTCTGCGACGTGACCCACGGCGCCCTGCGCCCCACCCGGGCCTGGCGCGAGTACCGGGCGTCGCTCCCGGTGCCGTTCACCACCCGTCACCGCGACGACGCGCCCGCAGCGGTGCGGGCGTTGGGCCCGCCCCCGCTGGTCGCGGCCGAGACTGCGACCGGCCCCCGGTTGCTGCTCGGGCCCGACGAGCTCGCGCGGTGCGGCGGCTCGGTGGCGGCGTTGGGTAGGGCGATCGCCACGGCGCTCGCCGCGCACGGGCTGCGCTGGCCCGAGACCGCGGGGGTGACGCCGTGACGCTGCGACGGTTCGAGTCCTACGGCTTCGCCGACGACGCGCCGGCTGCGGCGCGCACCGAGCTGGCCCGGGTGCTGCGCGAGACCGGCTGGTACATCCCGGAGGTGCTCGACGGCGCGACGGGATGGAACCGGTCCGACGCCCCGGTCGACCTCGTGTGGGAGCACGCCTACGACGCGCCCGGGGCCTACGCCCGGTACATGTGCCACCCGTTCCACATCTGCGTGCTCGACCGCTACCTGCTCCCCGAGAACCCCGAGTGCATCACGGCGTCGCGGCGTGAGCTCGGGCTCGGGCTCTTCGGCTACGAGGTCGCGGGCACGCCGTTCCGGGCCGACGCGGGCGTGCGCCGGATCCTGGCGCTGCGCCCGGCGGCCGACGCGGTGGCGGTCGAGGTCGATGCGTTCGTGGCCGGGCTGGGTGACGACCCCGGAGCGGTCGGCGACCCCGACGATCCCGCGGCCGCGGCGGCGTCGGTGGCCGCGCCCAACTCGATGGGACTCGAGTGGTTCCCCGACGGGTGGACCCACGTGTGGGAGCGGGTCTTCCCCGACGAGGCGGCGATGACCGCGGCGGTGGCGGCCGAGGCCGCGCGTCTGGACGCCTCCCCCTTCGACCGGTGGGTCGACCTCTGGTACGCGATCGAGCCCGCACCGACGCCCCCGCCCGGATCCGACGACGCGACCACGAGTCCGACGGGTCCGGCGGGTCTGGCGGGTCCGATCCTGGTCGTCGACACGGTCGTGGTGGCCGACGCGGACGCCGACGCCTACCTCGACGGCTTCCACCGGTGGTACCTGCCCGGCGCGCGGCGCCGGGGCCTCGAGCCGGTCGCGGTCTGGCGGACCCCGTCCGGGATCGGCGAGGGGGTCACCGTGACCACCGCCCTCGCGGTGGAGTCCTGGGCGGCGTGGGAGCAGGCCCGCAACGCCGCGGTCGCCGACCCCGACGTGCACGCCTGGGTCACCCGCCGGCGCGCGATGCTGCGGTCGGGTCGGCGGACCTTCGTGACCCCGGCGGCCGACGGCGGGGCGGGGCCCGGGTAGCATCCGCCCGTCCCCGAGGCACCCCGCGCCCGGGCCGAGCATCCGAGGAGCCCCCCATGGCCAAGGTCGGCGACCGCATCCCCGACGTCGAAGTCCGCGTCCTCAACGCCGAGGGCAACCCCGAGGCCGTCAGCGCGACCGCGGTGCTCGGCACCGGCAAGGTCGTGCTGTTCGCGGTGCCGGGTGCGTTCACCCCGGGCTGCTCGAAGGTGCACCTCCCCGGCTACGTCCAGAACTACGACGGGCTCAAGGCCAAGGGCA
>VGBI01000117.1 GCA_016870595.1 Actinomycetota bacterium | reverse complement strand
GTCGTTCTTGAACGTGGTCTCGACCGTGTGGGCCCGCAGCGTCAGCTGCTCGAAGCGCGCCACCCCGTCGTCGAGCAGGCGCTCGATCTCGGCGCGCTGGTCCTCGGCGCCGGCGGCCAGATCTCGGAGGAGCTCGGCCCGCAGGACCTCGGACTGACTGCGCCAGGCCGCGAGACGCTGCTCGTTCTCGACCTCGAAGCGCCGGACGTCGGGCTGGATCCGGGCGATCGCCTGGGCGAAGGCGGCCTCGAGCTGGTCGATCTCGCCCCGGCCTCGGGCGAGGCTCTGGGTCACGGCCGCGTCGAGCGCCTCGACGTCGGTCCGCCCCCGGATCGCGACCTGCTCGGCCTGATCCCCGAGCTGGGCCAGGGCCCGGACGACCCGCTCCTCGGTGGCCATGGCCTCGGTGGCGTTCACGGCGAGCTTGCGGTCGACCTCGGCGAGCTGGGTGTCGATCCGCTCGACCATCGCGGTGGTTCGCAGCTCGATGTCGGCCGCCTGACCGGCGGCCTCCTGCTCCAGCTCCTGCATCCGTGCGATCACGCCGTCGAGCATCTTGCGGTGGACCTGGGCCTCGGTCTGCAACGCCGCGGTCTGGGCCGCCGCGATCTGGGCGAGCTGCTGGGCCGCCGCGCTCCCGGCACGGTCGACCCCGGCCCGGCTCTGGTCCACTCGGGCCTCGGCCTCCTCGACCAGCGCCCGACTCCGACCCTCGAGCGCCTGCAGCTCCGTGAACACCTCGGTCGCCCGCGCGTCGAAGCCCGCGACCTGCTCCAACGTCTCGGCCCGCACCGAATCGACCGCCTCGGTCACCCGGCCCGCCATCTCAGCTTCCAACGCCTGCACCCGCTGGGCGGCCTGGTCGATCCGCTCGCGCAGCGCGAGCACCTCGGACTGCACCGCGCCGAGCTGTGTCGTCGCGCTCGTCTGGAGCTGGGCGAGGTGCTCGGTGGCCCGCACCTCGAGCGCATCCACCTGCGCGGCGCCCGCACCCGTCACCGACTGCAGCACCGACGCGCCGACCCGCTCGAGCTCGGAGCGCCGCTCGGCTATCCGGGCCCGGCCGTCGACCACGGCCCGCTCGACGTCACCGACGTGGGTGGCCAGCGTGCGGGCCAGGCCCTGCATGGCGTCGTCGACGACCGACCGGGCCTCGGCCTGCAGGCCCTCGAGGCGACCGGCCAGCGCGACGTCGGCCTCGGCCACCCGGGCGCGGGCGGCGTCGGCCGCCTGGGCGACCTCGGCGACCTGCCCGTCGACGCTGTGGCGCATCATCTGGGTGGCGTCGACGACCGCGCGCTCGGCCTCACCCCGCAGCGCCGCGACCTGTGCCCCGGTGGCGGCGATCGCCTGCTCCACGGCGCCCTGGTGCTCGGTGGTCGCGTGAGCCACCCGGACCACCGCCTCGTCGACCTGGGCCCGGGCGGCGGCCGCGGCCGCATCGAGGTCGCCGCGGCCCGCCGAGAGCGTCTCCTCGGTCTCACGGCGGAGCTCGGCCACCTGCTCGCGGACCGCGCCGATCGCCTGCATCGTCTGGGTCCGGCTCGTCGCGACCGACTTCTCGAACGCCTCCAACTGTGCGGCCGCCACACCCTCGAGTGCCGTGGACGCGTCGGTGACCGCACGGGTCACCGCGTCGCGGACCAGCTTGATCTGGGCTTCGCTCCCGGCGACCGCTTCCGAGATTGCGCCGTTGTGCTCGACCGTGGCGTGCTCGAGCCGGGCCAACGCCCGCTCCACCTTCTTGTCGACCTCGGCGAGGCTGACGGACGCCCAGTTGTGGAGCTCCTGCGTCCGGGCGTCGAGCTCGAGCACGCGCTCCCGGGCCGAGCGCTCCGCGTCGCGCAGACCCGTGAGGAGCGAGGTCAGCGCCGTCCGGTTTCCCGAGAGGATCTCGTCGACTCGCGCGACGAGCTCGGCGTCGAGCTCGGCGGTGCGCTGGTCGACGATCGCCGTCGCCGCAGTGGCGGCGTCGACGAGCTGGGACCGCTCCCGCTCCGAGACCGACTCGAGGCTCTTCAGGTGGAGCTGGGCCCGCTGCTCGAGCTGCTGGGCCCGGGCCACCCCGACCTGGTCGAACGCGCTGCGCGCCGCGGTGACCTCGTCCTCCAGAGCCGTCCGGACCTTGGCGATCTCCTCGGCCAGAGCGGTGCGCGCGCCGCCGAGGGCCCGCTCGAGGCCGTCGAGCTGCTCGAGGGCGGCCGCCGCCATCTCCTCCTCGGCCGACTCGATCCGGTCAACCACTGCACGCGCGAGCCCCTTGCGTTCGGCCTCGGCCGCGCGCTGGATCTCGGCCCGGGCCTCGTCGGCGGACTCCTGGAGCGCCTCGACCAGCTTGGTGACGGCCTTCTCGAGGGCCCGGCGGGACCGGTCACTGACGTCCTCGATCTCGGTCCGGCGCGCCTCGGCCAGGGCCGCCAGCTGCATCTCCCGGCGCTCGGCCAGGCGTTGGAACGCCCGGGCCGGCGCGGCCAGGGTCGGGTCGCCCATGAGGACGGGTTCGTCGCTGAGGTCGGGCTCGGGCAGGACCCCTCCGGGCAGTCCCGGCACGGACCGGCCCACCTCGGCGGCGGCCCGACGGCGGGCCCGCCCGCGCGGGTTGGCGTCGGTATCCGTGGAGGCGTCGGGGTTGGGATCCCCGGAGTCTGGGCGAGGTCGGCGCTGAGGCGGCATTGGAGCAGTATCGCAGATGCGCCCGGGCGACCACCCGGCCGCTCCGCCACCCGCCCGGGTCAGGGGGCGAGCACGAGCCGGGCGATCGCCTCGAGCTTGGCCGGGCCGTCGTCGAGGTCGGGCTCGAGGTAGTTCCCCTCCGCCCACTCGTTCCAGGCGTTCACGAACACGACCCGCTCGTCGGCCGGGCGGTCCTGGAGTCCGTCCACCAGGGCACCGAGTCGGGCCGTGAAGTCGGTCACCGACCGGTTCCGGAGGATCACGGCGTGGCGACCCCGACGCGGGGTGTTGTCCCAGCCCACGAACACCGTCGGGTAGGTCGGATGGTCGAGCGCAGCCCGACGCCCGGCGACGGTCTCGACGTGGTCGAGGTAGTCGTAGATCCGCAGGCGCCGGCTCCACACCCCCGCCCGCAGGTTGTGGAGCGTCCGCCCGACCGGGCGGCGGGCGCCGGATCGGGTGCCCGGCGGGACGTTGCGGGGGAGGAGGCCGAGGCTCGGCTCGAACGCGACCGTGCCGTCGAAGCCGTCGGCGCGGAAGTCCCGCCCGAACGCGTGGGCGTCAAGCCCGAGCAGGAGCGGCTCCGGCACCCCCAACCGGGCGACCTCCGTCCGGAGGGTGTCGGTGGTGCGTCGCGGGTCGGGCAGGTCGGCGGGCCGGAACACGCAGAAGACCGGCCGGCCGCCGATGCGCTGGTATCGCGGGTCGGCGAAGGCCTCGGCCAGCCACCGGGCGTGGGCGAGGTCGTCCTCGTGGGAGTAGGCCTGGGCCTGGAGCACCCGACCGGTCCCGAGCCAGGTGTCGGTCCAGGGTTGGTTGGCCCAGGCGAGCGAGAACGGGAAGTCGGGCTCACCCGAGGCGAGGACCTCGGCGAAGGGACGCTCGAGCAGTCGCCGGCCATCGAACCAGTAGTGCCAGTAGCAGAAGCCCTCGATCCCGTGGCGACGGGCCAGGTCCGCCTGGGCGGCGCGGCTCTCGGGGAGGCGCAGGTCGTAGAAGCCGAGGGCGGCGGGCACGCGGGGCTGGCGGTGGCCCCGGAAGAGACGCGGCGCGCCGCTCACCGCGGTCCACTCGGTGAACCCGGGTCCCCACCAGCGGTCGTTCTCGGGGATGGGGTACATCTGGGGCAGGTAGAACGCGAACAAACGGGCCCGGGTCGCGGGTGTGCCGGCCGACGACGACGGAGCGGGGGGCACCGATCGACCGTAGCAGCGGCCGACGCTGCAACCGCGGGGCGCCACGGCGCGCGCACCGCGGGGCGCCACGGCGCGCGCACCGCGGGGCGCCACGGCGCGCGCACCGCGGGGCGCCACGGCGCGCGCACCGCGGGGCGCCACGGCGCGCGATCAGGCGCGCCAGAGGTCGAGCAGGAACGCCCGGTGCCGGGTCGCGGTGGCGACCGGGTCGTCGCCGCGGGTGGCCTCGATCGTGACAAGATCCGCATACCCGATCGCCGCGAGCGCATCGGCCGCGTCGACGAAGTCCACCCGGCCCGTGCCGAACTCGACGTTGGTGCCGGTGGCGTCCTTGTCCTTGGCGTGCACGTGCCCCACCAGCGACCCGAGCGCCCGGATCTCGACCGCCGGGTCGAGCCCGGCGGCGGTGGCGTTCCCGAGGTCGTAGCAGAGCCGGACCCCGGGCTCGCCGACGGCGTCGAGCAGCGCCCGACTGCCGTCGGCAGGGAGCGGCACCTCGAGGACGAGCGCCGTCCCGGAGGCGGCGAGCGCCCGGGCCACGGTGGCGATCCCCGCTGCGAGGCCGTCGGGCGGCCCCCCGGAGGGCGCGCTGGCCTCGAACAGCGGGAGCACCACGATCCGCAGGCCCAGGTCCGCAGCCACGGGGGCGAGCGCCACCGCGAGCTCGTCGGCCACCCCGGGCGCGTCGAGGGGTCGGTCGAGCACCTCCTCGCAGCACGCGCTCACCAACGCGACCCCGGCCGCGCCTGCGGCCTCGCGCAGGGCCACCCGGCCGGCTGCGGTCCAGACCGGATCGGCAGTCGTGCGCCTGCGGGCCATGAGCAGCTCGACGTGATCGAACCCGATGGCTCCGGCGAGGGCGAGCTCCTCGGCCCACCGGTCGCCCGGGTGGCACTGCAGCTCACCGGTCGCCGACGGCACGAGCCGACCCTGGAAGATCCCCACCGACGGCGTCGGCACGGTGGCTCGCGCACTCACCAGACGGTGCGGCCGCCGTCGAGGACGAGCGAGGCGCCCGTCATGTAGGACGACGCGTCGGAGCAGAGGAACACCAACGCGTCGCCGTACTCCCCGGGCCGGGCCATGCGCCCGAGCGGGATGCGCTGCGCGAGCCGGTCGACGAATCCGGGGTCCTGGTCGCGCCGCACCCCACCGAGGCACAGGGCGTTCACCCGGACCCCCTCGGCACCCCAGTAGGTGGCCAGGTACCGGGTGAGGCCGATGAGGCCGGTCTTGATCACGGAGTAGGTCACGGGCTTCACCGGTTGCTCCGCGTCGGCGAGCCCCTCGACCCGGTAGAGCCCCTGGTCGGGGGCGACCAGGGCGAGGTCCGAGGCGATGTTGACGATGACCCCGCGGCCGCGCGCGGCCATCGCCGGTCCGAACGCCTGCGCGCAGAGAAAGGCGCCGGTGAGCCCGACCGCGAACTCCTGGTGCCACCGGTCGAGGGAGAAGGTCTCGAACCGCTCCGAGCGCTCGAGCCCCCCGGCGGTCACCGGCGCGTCGAGTGCCGCGTTGTTCACGAGCGCATCGACGGTCACGCCGTCATGCTCGAGTCGTGCGGCGAGGTCCGCCACCTCGGTGGCGTCGGTGATGTCGACCTGCTCGGCCCGGACCCCGGGCGGGGTCGACGGGCCGGGCGGGACGACGTCCACGCTCACCACGTCGGCTCCCGCACCGGTGCAGGCCGCGACCCACTGGCGGCCGAGGAAGCCGGCGCCACCGGTCACCACCACGGTGCGGCCGCGCAACGACGGATCGCTCACCGGGTCACGCTCCCCCGACGCCGAGCGCCGTCTCGACCGCCTCGACCAGCGCGTGCACGAGCACCAGGTGGCACTCCTGGATCGTCGGGATCGAGTCGTCGGGAACCGCGAGGACGTGCGTGCACGCCCCGTGCAGGGGGCGGTCACCGGCACCGAGGAGCCCGACCGTGACGAGCCCGATCTCCTGCGCCGCCCCAACCGCGGCGACGAGGTTCGCCGACGCACCGCTGGTGGACAGCACGATCAGCACGTCGCCGCGGCGACCGATCGCCCGGACCTGTCGGGCGAAGATCTCGTCGTACCCATAGTCGTTCGCCACCGC
>VGBI01000116.1 GCA_016870595.1 Actinomycetota bacterium | reverse complement strand
CTGGAGGCCGCCGTCGTGGATCCGGACACTCCCCGAGCCCAGCTCCCAGCCGTTGCAGACGAGGTCGTAGGCCTGCGACCGCACCGCGAGGAGCTCGTCGCCGTGGGCCCGCTCCAGCAGCGCGCGGTCGTCGGGGTGCGGTGCGGTGAACGGGTGGTGGGCCGGGATCGGTGCGCCGTCGTCGGCGATCGCCTCGAACAGCGGGAAGTCGACGACCCAGCAGAAGCGCAGCCCACCCTCGTTGACGGGCGGCCGGGCGAGGTCGTTGCGGACGGTCCCGAGCACGGTGTCGACCATCCGCCGCTCCCCGGCCACGACGAGGAGCAGGTCGCCGGGTCGCCCCCCGGTCGCGTCGAGCAGGCCGAACTGCTCGGCCTCGCTCATGAACTTCACGGTGGGCGACTCGAGGACGCCACCGTCGCGGACCTTCACCCAGACGAGCCCTGCGGCACCGAGCTGCTTGGCCCGGTCGATCAGGGCGTCGAGGCGGCCCCGCCCGAGGTCGGCCTGACCCTCCCAGCGCAGCCCCTTCACCGCGTCGGCCTGGAATGCCCGGAAGTCGGTGGCGGCGAACACCTGCCCGAGGTCGACGAGCTCCATGCCGAAGCGCAGGTCGGGCTTGTCGGAGCCGAACCGGGCCATGGCCTCCGCGTGGGTGAGCACGGGGATCTCCCCGACCGGCGCGCCGGTGACCCGCTCGACCGCGGCGGAGACCGCGTCGGCGATCACGGCGCGGACGTCGGCGCCGTCGGCGAAGCTCATCTCGGCGTCGAGCTGCATGAACTCGAACTGCCGGTCGGCCCGGAGGTCCTCGTCGCGCAGGCACCGCGCGATCTGGTAGTAGCGGTCGAGCCCGCCCACCATGAGCAGCTGCTTGAACAGCTGCGGGCTCTGGGGCAACGCGTAGAACTCGCCCGGGGCGAGCCGGGACGGCACGACGAAGTCGCGCGCGCCCTCGGGGGTGGACGCGACCAGCATCGGGGTCTCGACCTCGACGAAGCCGTGGGTCTCCATCGCGGTGCGGATCGCGCTGTTGACCGTGGCCCGGAGGCGGAGGTTGCGCTGGAGCCGCTCGCCCCGCAGGTCGAGGTACCGGTGGCGCAGCCGCAGGACCTCGTCGACGTCGGTCCGGTCACCGATCGGGATCGGCGGGGGCTCCGACGCGTTGAGCACCTCGAGCGACCCCGCCGCCACCTCGACCGCACCGGTGACGAGGTCGGGGTTGACCGTGCCCGCCGGGCGCTCACGGACCGTGCCGGTGACCCGGAGGCAGTACTCGGCCCGCACGCCGTGGGCGTCGGCGCCGTCGACGCCGTCGGGGTCGACCACGACCTGGACCACGCCCGCCGTGTCGCGCAGGTCGAGGAACAGGACGCCGCCGTGGTCCCGGCGGCTGGCCACCCACCCGCAGAGCTCGACGGTCTCGCCGACGTGGTCGGGCCGGAGGTCCCCGGCCCGGTGCGTGCGCATCACGTGATCGCTCCCGGTGGTCGGTCGGTGGGGTCGGTGGGGTCGGCGATCGCCGGCCCCGGGGTGGCGGTGACCCGGCGCAGCCAGGCGACGAGCTCGGCGCGCGGCACCTCGGACTGCTCGGCCTCGGGGGCGCGCAGGTCCTTGACCCCGACGACCCCCCGCTCGGCCTCACGGGCACCGAGCATGACGGCGTACCGGGCGCCCGAGCGGTCGGCCAGCTTCCACTGCGCCTTCACCGAGCGGCCGCCGTAGGCCCGGTCGGCGGCGAGTCCCGCCTCCCGCAGCTCGCCGACGACGACGGTGGCGACCCCGCCGCCCACGGCGTCGACGACGAAGACGTCGAGGGTCGGCGCGGCGGCCACCGACCCGCCGTCGGCCCGCTCGGCCGCCAGGGCGATGAGCACACGCTCGATCCCGATGCCGAAACCGATGCTCGGGGTCGGGGGGCCACCCATGTCCTCGGCCAGCCGGTCGTAGCGGCCACCGCCACCGATCGCGTTCTGGGCCGCGTCGAGGGCGTCGCTCACGAACTCGAACGTGGTCGACGTGTAGTAGTCGAAGCCCCGCACGAGACGGGGCGCGCACTCGAACCCGATCCCGAGCGCGGTGAGGCCGGCCTGCACCGCGGCGAAGTGGTCGCGCGCAGCCGGACCGAGGTGCTGGTCGAGCCGGGGGGCGCCGTCGAGCACCGCCTGCCACGCCTCGGTCTTGGCGTCAAGGACCCGCAGGGGGTTCTGCTCGACCCGCGCCCGGAACTCGTCGCCGAGCGTCGGGGCGTGGTCGAGGAGGTACGCGCGCAGGGCTGCGAGGTAGGCCGGCCGCGACTCGGCGTCACCCATGGAGTTCACGAGCAGACGCACACGTCCGAGCCCGAGGTCGCGGTAGAAGCCGTGTGCGAGGGCGATCACCTCGACGTCGGCCTCCGGGTCGTCGACCCCCAGCAGCTCGGCCCCGAGCTGCCAGTGCTGGCGGTACCGACCCTTCTGGGGTCGCTCGTAGCGGAAGTGGGGGGCCAGGTACCAGACCTTCCAGGGCACCGCCGGGCGATGCTGCACGAAGGCGCGCACCACCGGAGCGGTGCCCTCGGGCCGCAGGGCGAGCGACCGGCCACCCTTGTCGGTGAACTCGTACATCTCCTTGCGGACGACGTCGGTGGACGCGCCGACCCGTTGGAAGACCTCGAGGTGCTCGAACACCGGGGTGACGACCAGGCCGTACCCGAAGCGCCGGGCCCGGTCGGCGAACCGGGCGACCGCGTCGGCCCAGGCGGCCGACTCGGGCGGGAGCACGTCGTGGGTCCCGACCGGCGCACGGTACAGGTCGGGGTTGGCGTCGGCCGCGGCGCTCACGCAGGCAGGCTAGACGGCGCCACCCACCGGGCTACGGGAGGAAGCGGGGCACCGGACCGGGGTCGCCACCGAACGCCGCCGCCTCCAGCCGGGCCACCGTGCCGTCGGCCACGAGCGCCGCCAACGCATCGGCGACGGCGGTGTTGCCCGGCGCGCCCCGTCGGAGCACGGCGCCGTAGCGCTCGCCCGTCGGCACCCCGCCCGCGACCTTCAGCCCACCACCCGAATCGGCCGCCACCGCCCGGGCGATGGGCACGTCGATCAGCACTGCGTCGACGGCCCCGTTCCGCAGCGCCGCGAAGGCCTTGGCCGCGTTCGCGTAGGTCCGGACCCGCTCGGCGCCGACGACCGTCCGGACGGCGGTGGCCCCGGTGGTGGCGCGCGCCACGCCCCAGCGCGCGCCCGGGTTCCGCGGATCGGGGCCGTCCCGGCGCACGAGCACCCCCTGGTCCACGGTGAGGTACGGCACGCCGAAGTCGACGACGCGCGCCCGGGCGGGCGTGATGGTGACCTGGGCCAGCGCGAGGTCGGCGGCGAAGCGGCCCCGGACGATCCGCGCGAACGGCACCGGCACCACGACGACCCCGGGGCGTCCGAGCCGGGCGGCCAGGGCCTGGGCCAGGTCGGCCTCGAACCCCCCGTCGGCGGCGCCCGCCCCGTTCCAGAACCTGGGTGCGGGGAGCTCGGTCGCGACCCGCAGCGGTCCGTCGGGGTCGGTGGCTGCGGCGGCCGGAACCGCAGTGGGAGCGGCCACCGTGAGGGCGACGGCCGTGGCCACCGCGGCCAGGGCGGTGCGCACCGGCCCGGTGGGCCGGCCCGGCCTCACGAGCGTGCGCCGGGGAGGAGCCGCGCGGCGTCGTACACGGAGTCGACCCGCTTGATGGCCTTGAGCACCGAGTCGAGGTGGTCGGCGTCGGCCATCTCGAAGTCGAAGCGGAAGCGGGCGACCCGGTCGGCCGACGTCTGGGAGGAGGAGGCCCGGATGCTGACGTGGTGGTCGGAGAGCACCTGGGCGATGTCGCGCAGGAGCGCCGTGCGGTCGAGCGCCTCGATCTCGACCGAGACGACGAAGGTGGCCGGCTGGTCGTGGTCCCACTCGACCTCGATGAAGCGCTGGGTCTGGTCGGTCAGCGAGGCCGCGTTTGCGCAGTCGGTCCGGTGCACCGCGACCCCCCGGCCCCGGGTCACGAAGCCGAGGATGTCGTCACCCGGGACCGGCGTGCAGCACCGGGCCAGGCGCACCATGACGTCGTCGAGTCCCTCCACGTGCACGCCGACCGTCCGGCCGTGGTCGGGGCGGGCCGCCCGGGGTGGGCGCTGCGTGGTGATCGGGAGCTGCTCCTCGCCGCCGAGCAGCTCGCGCTGGACCCGCTGCGCCACGGCCCGGGCCGCCACGTGTCCCTCGCCGATGGCCGCGCACAGGGTGTCGACGTCGGAGTAGTGCATCGACTCGGCCACCGCGGCGAGCGTGGGGGACGCGGTGATCTCCTGGACGGGGAGCCCCTCGTGGCGCAGGGCCTTGGTCAGCTCGTCGCGCCCGGTCTCGATCGCGTCGACCCGGCGCTCGCGCGAGAACCACTGCCGGACCTTCGCGGTGGCCTTCGGGGTCCGCACGAACTGCAGCCAGTCGCGGCTCGGCCCCGCGCCCTCGACCTTGCTCGTGAAGATCTCGACCGTGTCGCCGCTGCCGAGGGTCGAGTCGAGCGCGACGAGGCGACCGTTGACCCGGGCGCCGATGCAGCGGTGCCCGACCTCGGTGTGGATCGCGTAGGCGAAGTCGACCGGGGTCGCGCCCGCCACGAGCGTGATGACCTTCCCCTTCGGCGTGAAGACGAAGACCTCGCCCTGCTCGAGATCGATGCGCAGGGACTCCATGAACTCCGACGGGTCCTCGGCGTCCTGCTGCCAGTCGGCCATCCGCTGGAGCCACGCGAGGTCGGCGGCGCCGGAGTGGTCCTTGTAGCCCCAGTGCGCGGCGATGCCGAACTCGGCGCGCCGGTGCATCTCCTGGGTCCGGATCTGCACCTCGACCGGACGGCCCCGCGGCCCGACGACCGTTGTATGGAGGGACTGGTAGAGGTTGAACTTGGGCATCGCGATGTAGTCCTTGAACCGACCGAGCACCGGCGCCCACAGGGCGTGGATGGACCCGAGCGCCCCGTAGCAGTCCTTGACCGACTCGACCACGACCCGCACTGCGACGAGGTCCTGCACCTCGTCGAACTCCTTGCCCCGCACCACCATCTTCTCGTAGATGGACCAGTAGTGCTTCGGACGGCCCTGGACCTGCGCCGTGATGTCGAGGTCGGCGAGGGTGTCGCGGAGCTGCGAGATCACCTGCTGCAGGCGCTCCTCGCGCTCGGGCGACCGGGTCCAGACCATCTGCTCGATCTCGGCGTAGCGCTTCGGGTACAGCACGGCGAAGGCGAGGTCCTCGAGCTGCCACTTCACCTCCGCGATCCCGAGACGGTGGGCCAGGGGCGCGTAGACGTCGAGGCTCTCCTGGGCGATGCGCCGCTGCTTGGCCTCCGGCAGCGACGCGATCGTCTGCATGTTGTGGAGGCGGTCGGCCAACTTGATCAACAGGACCCGGATGTCCTGGGCCATCGCGACCAGCATCTTGCGCAGGGTGGCGGCCTGCTGGGCCTCCTTCGAGTCGAACTGCAGCCGGTCGAGCTTGGTCACACCGTCGACGATCTGGGCGACCTCCGGGCCGAAGGCCGCGGCGACCTCCTCGAGGGTGACCCGGGTGTCCTCGACCGAGTCGTGCAGGAGCGCGCCGGCCAGGGTCACGTCGTCCATCCCGAGCCGGGCCAGGATCATGGCCACCCCGATCGGGTGGACGATGTACGGCTCGCCCGAGCGCCGCACCTGGTCGGCGTGGGCCTCCCGGGCCAGTGCGTAGGCCTGCTCGATGCGACTGGTGTCGGCTCGCCGGTGCCGGGTGCGGAACTCGGCCAGGACCCCCTGGAGGCCGGAATCGACCGCCGCTCGCCGCCAGGGCCGGCCCCGACCGGGCCGTCGGTCACCCCAGCCGTCGTGACGCAGGTCCGTGGCCGTCATGGTCGCCCCCAGGCTACCGGCGCCCAGGTGGGGCTCGCGGGTCGGTCCGGCACCGCCGGGTCGGGCGACTCCCGGGTCGGGCTAGCGGCGTCGGCGCCGGCGGGGCCGGGGTTGGATCACCGGCG
>VGBI01000115.1 GCA_016870595.1 Actinomycetota bacterium | reverse complement strand
GCCGCCTCCTTCTCGAGCGGGGCGACCGAGTCCTCGAGGTCGAGGAACACCTGGTCGGCGCCGAGGCCGGGGGCTTTGCCGAGCATCTTCTCGTTGGAGCCGGGCGTGGCGTGACAGGTCCGGCGGGGCAGGTTGCGGGTGCGTTCCGACATGGACCCGACGCTAGTGCGGACTACGGTCGGACCGTGGCCCGGGACCTGCCCACCGAGACCCTCCACGAGATCGCCGACGGCGTGTTCGTCTGGCTGCTCCCCGGGGGCGAGACCGGGGTCGCCAACGCCGGGGTGATCGCCGAGGCCGACGGGCTCACGATCGTCGACACCCTGATGGTGCGCTCGCAGTGGGCCCCGTTCGCCGCCGCCGTGGCCGAGCTCGATCAGCCGGTCCGCCGCTGCGTGCTCACCCACGCGCACATCGACCACGTGGGCGGCACGCGGGCGTTCCCGGCCGCGGCGATCTACGCGACCCCGGCGGCGAGCTGGGTGCTCGACCAGCCGATGCCGCTCGACGCCTACAAGTCGTTCATGGCCGCGTTCGCCGACGAGTTCGACGACCTCGCCGAGGTGGGGACCCGACCCGTGACCCACGAGGTCGACGGGGCCGCCCGCCTCACCGAGCGGGTCGAGTTGCTCACCGCCTCCGGGCACACCTCCGGCGACCTGATGGTGCTGGTCGAGGACGCCGACGTGTGCTTCGCCGGCGACCTGTGCTTCTTCGGCGTGACCCCGCTCGCGTTCCAGGGCGACCCCGCGGCGTGGGCCGACACGCTCGACGTGCTCGTCGACCTCGCCGCGACCGTCGTCCCGGGCCACGGTCCGGTGGGGGGAGAGCCCGAGATCCGCGATCTGCAGGCCTACCTGCGGGCGTGCGTGACCGCGGGCGGGGACCCGGCCCGGATCGGGCCCGGCCCGTGGGACGCCTGGATCGACCGGGCCGAACGGGACCCGATCAACGTGGAGCGGGCCGCGCTGCTCGCCCAGGGCCGCGACGAGATGCCGCCGGCGATGCAACGGGCGATCGGCCTCGGGGAGCCGTAGGCCCGGGCGCCCGCCGGGGGGCGGTACATTCCCCGGCGATGGCGAAGAACCCGGACCCCACGCTCCCGCTCACCAACCTCGCCGGCACCACCCGCACGCTCGACGACTGGACCACGATGTTCCACCTCGTCCTGGTCGTGCTGCCCGACCGGCCCGAGGGCGCGCAGTTCGTGCCCATCGCCGAGCGGATCTTCGCCACCTTCGGCGACTCCGACGCCAAGGTCGCCTTCTGCGTGCCCGGCCCGCCCGCGATGGCCCACCGCCTGCTCGAGGGGGCCCGCCGCACCTACTCGGTGTTCTGCGACGCCGACCGTGAGCTCATCGCCGGCCTCGGGCTCGAACGCCTGCCCGCCCTCGTGCACCTGCGCCAGGACACCAGCCTGGCCAACGTGGCCGAGGGCTGGGACCCGAAGGAGTGGCAGCGCGTGGCCCAGGCCATCGGCAAGGCGATGGCCTGGACCCACCCCGAGGTGGCCCGCCCCGGCGACCCGGCCCCCACCCCGGGCTGGCCCGCCCTGGTCTGACCCCTCCCGTCACATCCGGGGGAGCTCCCCAACAGATAATACAAACCACACCCGCCCCTCCTGTATCAGCAGAAGGCCGGCGCGGCTAACCTACGGGCCCCATGACGGCGCCCCCCCGCCTCCTGCGTCGCCCCCGCGCGATCGTCCTGCTCCTGCTCGTGCTCGTCGCCGCCCTCGCGGGGGCGGCGGTCACGGTGCCGGTCGCCCCGGTCCGGGCGGCCCCCGTCGACGACCTCCGGACCCAGGCGGCCCAGGTGGAGGAGCAGATCAACGCCCTCAGCATGCAGCTGAGCGTGCTCCACGAGCAGATCAAGGCCGCCGAAGACGAGCTCGACGCCGCCCGCCGCACCATCGCCGAGGCCCAGGCCGGGATCCAGGCCGCCCAGGCCGAGGTCACCCGGATCACCGCCCTGGTGCACCGGCGGGCCGCCCTCGTCTACCGCCGGGCCAGCCTCGGGGGGACGGCCGGGCTCGACCTCGACGTCCGCGAGCAGGCGTCGCGGCGGACCTACGCCGACGCCAACGGACAGCGCGACGCGCAGACCCTGGCCCAGCTCGACCGGGCCCGGGAGGACCTCACGGCCAGGGAGGCGGGGGCCGAGCGGCTGCGGGCCGAGGTCCAGACCCGCCAGGACGCGCTCCGGGCCCAGCAGCGCGAGTTCCAGACCCAGCAGGGCGAGCTCGACCGGATCAAGCGCGGCCTCGACGGTGAGATCGCCCGCCTCGTCGCCGAGGAGCAGGCCCGCCGTCGCGCGGCCGAGGAGGCCGCCGCCGCCACGGCCGCGGCCCGGCTCAAGGCCGCCAACGTGAACTTCGACCCGTCCACGCTGCCCCCGGTGAGCGGCAAGGCCGCGGTCGCGGTCGCCTACGCGACCGCCCAGATGGGCAAGCCGTACTGCTACGCCGGCCGCGGCCCCGACTGCTACGACTGCTCCGGCCTGACCCAGATGGCGTGGGCCGAGGCCGGCGTCGCCATCCCCCGCAACTCCGAGGCCCAGTTCGGGGCGCTGCCCCGAGTGCCGCTCAGCGAGGTCGCACCGGGCGACATCGTGTGGTTCCCCGGGCACGTCGGCATCTACGTCGGCAACGGTCAGGTGATCAACGCGCCGAGCACCGGAGACATCATCCGGATCCACCCGATCAGCCTCTACCAGGGTGCGGTGCGGCCGGGCTGAGCCGGCCCCGCCGTCGCGTACCATCGCCGCGTGACCCCGTCCGCGGCGCCCGTGCGCCTCACCGACTTCTCGCACGGGGCCGGGTGCGCGTGCAAGCTGTCGCCCGCCGATCTGCGCACCGTGCTCGGTCTCGTCCAGGGCCTCGGCGACGCGCCGGAGGACCCCGACCTGCTCGTCGGGCTCGACACCTCCGACGACGCCGCCGTGTACCGCCTGCGCGACGACCTCGCCATCGTGGTCACCACCGACTTCTTCACCCCGATCGTCGACGACCCCTTCGACTGGGGCCGGGTCGCCGCAACCAACGCGCTCTCCGACATCTACGCCATGGGCGGGACCCCACTGCTCGCGCTCAACCTCGTCGCCTGGCCCCGCGAGGGGCTGCCCTTCGACCTCCTCGCCCGGGTCCTCGACGGCGGGGCCGCGATGCTGCGGGCGGCCGGGGCACTGATAGCGGGCGGCCACTCGATCGACGACGCCGAGCCGAAGTACGGGCTCGCGGTGGTCGGCACCGTGCACCCCGAGCGGGTCCTCACCAACGCCGGAGCCCGGGCCGGCGACGTGCTGGTGCTCACCAAGCCGATCGGGCTCGGGGTCATCTCGACCGCGCTCAAGCGCAGCGCCGCGCCCGACGCGCTGGTCGCCACCGCGGTGACGCTCATGACCACCCTCAACGCCGGCGCGCGCGACGCCGCGATCGGGCTCGGCGACGCCGTGCACGCGGCCACCGACGTCACCGGCTTCGGGCTGCTCGGCCACCTCCGCGAGCTGTGCGCGGGGTCGGGGGTCGCGGCCGAGGTCGATTTGGCCGCCGTGCCCGTGATCGACGGGGTGCGCGACCTCCTCGCCGCCGGGATGGTCGCGGGCGGGACGATGCGCAACCACGCGTTCGTCGCCGACGTCGTCGACTTCGGCGGGATCGCCGAGGCCGAGCAGCACCTGCTCGCCGACGCCCAGACCTCGGGTGGCCTGCTCCTCGCGGTGGCCCCGGAGGCAGCCGACGCGCTGGTCGCGGCGTGCCGACGGCTCGACACCCCCGCCGCCGCGGTGATCGGGCGCCTGACCGCCGGAGCGCCGGGGACGATCCGGGTGGTCGGTCCGGCGTCCGCAGGATCTGCGGGATCTGCGGGATCCGCGGGATCCGCGGGATCCAGGGGATCCGCAGGACCTCCGGGATCCAGGGGACCTACGGGATGACGAGCATCCCCAGCTCGGCCTCGAGCTGGGGCCGGGGCTTGGCCCCGAGCGACTGGCGCTCCATGCGGCCGTTGCGGAACAGCCCGATCAGCGGGATCGACTGCACGTTGAACGCCTGCGCGAGCTGGGGCTCCTCGTCGATGTTGACCTTGACGAACTTGTAGGACCCCTGGCGCATCGACGCCATCTGCTCGACCACCGGGGCGACCTGGCGGCACGGCCCGCACCACGGCGCCCAGAAGTCGACGATCACGGGGATCTCGCTCCGCAGCACCTCGGCCTCGAACCGCGCAGTGGTGACCGCGGGCACGAGCCCCGGGGGCGGCGGGGCGGGCATGGCTGCGGTCGGCCGCTCACCGGACCGGATCCGGTCGAGCCAGGCCCGGGCCGCCTGCATGCTCTCGAGCGCGACCGCGTGCCCCATCCGGTACTCCTCGAACACCACCGGGCACCCGAGCGCGACCAGGCGCTCGGCGGTCTCCCGGGCCCGCGCCACCGGGATCATCTGGTCGTCGAGGCCGTGCTGGAGCAGCACGGGCAGGGTCGGGGCCACCGCGGCGTCGAGCCCGTCGAGGTCGGCGAACACCGCGGTGCTCAGCCCGAGCGCGGCGGCCGGGTGCGGGCGGTCGCTCGGGCGCAGCGCCAGGGCCAGCGCCATACCCCCACCCTGGGAGAAGCCGCCGACCACCGCCGTGGACCGGGTCATGCCGTGCTCGGCGCAGACCTCGTCGAGCAGGTCGTCGAGCGCGTCGAGCGAGGCGGCGTATTCGTCGGTGGCGATCCCCTCGGGCCCGAACCCGAACCAGGAGTACCCGGGCTGGCCCCCGGGGAGGCCGTGGGGGCCCCGAGGCAGCACGGCCACGAAGTAGCCGTCGGGGTCGAGGTAGGGCAGCAGCCCCCCGAGGTCGACCTCGTCGGAGCCGAAGCCGTGGCACAGCAGCAATACGCGCTCGGCCTTGGGGGGAGCCACCACGTCGTGGACCAGCTGCGCCATGGGGACCTCACCTCGGCGGGGTGCGATCGGGTTCGCACGGGACCCCCGATGATGGCACGCTCGTGGGGTGATCGAGGTGCCCGACCTCAGCGACGGCATGGTCCGGTGCCGACCCCCGGCCCGGGACGACGTCGACGCGATCCACGCGGCCTGCCAGGACCCCGCCATCGTCCGCTTCACCCGGATCCCGGTCCCCTACACCCGGGTCCACGCCCAGGCCTTCGTCCGCAACGCCGCCCACGAGCTGCGGGCCGGCACCGGGGCCCACCTCGTGGTCGCCGACGCAACCACCGACGCGCTGGTCGGGGTGTGCGGCCTGGTGCTCGACCGCACCCGGCGGTCGGGCGAGGTCGGCTACTGGGTGGTCCCGACCGCCCGGGGGCGGAGGGTCGCCCGCCGGGCGGTCCGACTGGTGGCCGGGTGGGCGCTGCGGGACCTCGGCCTGCTGCGGGTGCAGGTGATGATCGACGCCCGCAACGCGGCCTCCCAACGGGTGGCCGAGGCCTGCGGGTTCCGGCGCGAAGGGCTGCTGCGCTCCTACGAGGACCGGCTCGGGGAGCGCATCGACTTCGTGATCGGCTGCGTGCTCCCGGGCGAGCTGCGGTAGGCCAGACTGAGGGTCCGCCCGGCCACCGGGCGCAACGCGGGAGGGCGCATGCGACTCGGCATCAGCTTCGGGTACCAGGACTGGGGATCGGGACTGCCCGGTGCGATCGCGCTGGCCCAGGAGGCCGACCGGCTCGGCTACGAGTCGGGGTGGGTCGCCGAGGCCTACGGCACCGACGCGATCACCCCGGTCACCTGGCTGCTCGCCCACACCGAGCGCCTGAAGATGGGCACCGCGATCGCCCAGATGCCGGCCCGGGCCCCGGCCATGACCGCGATGACCGCGACCACGCTCGACCTCATGAGCGGTGGACGCTTCCTGCTCGGCATCGGCGCGTCCGGCCCCCAGGTGTCGGAGGGCTGGTACGGCGAGCGCTACGGCAAGCCGCTGGCCAAGACCCGTGAGTACGTGTCGATCCTGCGCCAGGTCTGGGCCCGCGAGGCGCCGCTCGAGCACCACGGCGAGCACTACGACATCCCCTACACGGGACCGGGAGCCACCGGACTGGGGAAGCCGCTGAAGCTCATCGTGCACC
>VGBI01000114.1 GCA_016870595.1 Actinomycetota bacterium | reverse complement strand
GCCGCGCCGGGGCCCCCGGTTCTGGTCCCGCCGGTCGAATGCCGGGGTCGGGGGTCGGGGGCCTCGGGTGGAGGGTGGTGCAGTCCGGGTCAGCCGGTGAAGGTGGGGATGGCGGGCTGGACTTCGTAGGCGCCGATGTCGGCGCGGCCGTTGACGGTACGGACGAAGCCGGTGCCGCGCTGGTCGTCGGTGCTGCCGGGGAACGTCGGGACCGGATCGGGTCCGGCGTCGATGGCGGGGCTGCCGACGAGGAGGGCGTGGGTGAGGGTGGGGCCGCCGTTGTCCTGGAGTGGGCCGAGGAGCGGGGCACCGGTGACGTTGCCGCCGTTGTCCGTGACGGTGATCCCGGTGCCGGTGGTGCCCACGATCGAGCTCTGGACGCCGACGGTGGCGGTGCCCTCGACGTCTGTGGTGGTGTTGCCCGAGATGATCGACCCGATCACGGTCTGGACGGGCGCGTCCGAGGCGCGGGGTCCGCCGGTGATCACGGTCTCGGGCCGCATGTAGATGCCGGCACCGCGGAGCGCGGTGTTGTTGGTGATGGTCGACATGGTGATCTCGAGGTCGTTCAGGGCGGACATATAGATCCCGCCACCCGCCTCGCCGGCGGTGTTGCCGGAGATGGTTGAGTTCTCGATCACCAGCCCGTTGGCCTGATACTGACTCGATCGGAAGTAGATGCCGCCACCCGATGTGCCGGCGGTGTTGCCGGAGATGGTCGAGTTCCGGATGATCAAGTCGCTGGAGCCTTCGGAGCCTACCGAGATGCCCCCGCCGGAGCTGGCCGCGGTGTTGTCGGCGATAGTGGAGCCGGTGATGGTGAATGCACCGATATCGTAGGCGTCAATCGCCCCGCCCTTACCTTCGGAGGTGTTGTCGGTGAAGGTGGAGCCGGTGATGGTGAATGCATCGATAGAGCTGGCGTAGATCACCCCGCCGCCGTCGACGGAGGTGTTGCCGCTGAAGGTGGAGCCGGTGATGGTGAATGCACCGATGTCGTGGACCTGGATCGCCCCGCCGTCGTCGGCGGCGGTGTTGTCGGTGAAGGTGGAGCCGGTGATGGTGACGTCACCAGACTCGTAGACGTAGATGGCTCCGCCGTCGCCGCCGCCGGTGGTGTTGCCGGTGAAGGTGCTGTCGGTGACGGTCAGGGTCCCGTCGCCGTACCATTGGGCGATGGCGCCGCCGCCGGCGTCGGCAAAGTTGTTGGTGAAGGTGGAGCCCGAGATCGTGACCGGACCGGTCGGATTGATGTAGATGGCTCCCCCGGGCCCGCCGCCGGTGGTGTTGCCGGTGAAGGTGCTGTTGACGACGGTCAGCGACGTCTGGTCGGCGTAGATCGCCCCGCCGCCGAAGGCGGTGTTGTCGGTGAAGACGACGCTGTCGACAGTGAGGACGCCGTCGTTGTCGTTGTAGATCGCCCCGCCTTTGTCGGCGGTGTTGCCGTTCTTGAGGGTGAGGCCGGAGATGGTGATGGTGTCGGTGCCGTCGGCGGTGAGTTCGAAGATCCGGAAGCTGCCGGCGCCGTCGATGGCGACGACGCCGGCGCCGGGGCCCTGGATGGTGACCGCGTCGTCGATCACGAGGGTCGAGGTGATGTCGTAGTCGCCGGTGAGGCCGGTCTGGAAGACGATGAGGTCGCCGTCGACGGCGTCGTCGAGGGCGTCGCGCAGGGTGCAGTCGGTGTCGCAGGTGCCGTCGGAGTCGCCGTCGTCGAGGCTGGTGACGGTGAGGGTGGCGGCGCCGGCGGGCAGTGCGGTGGCGCCGAGGAGCAGGGCGGTGGTGCCGAGCGCGGCGGGGATCGCGGCGAGGGTGGCGCCGGTCTTGCGGAGCCGGCGGGCCTCGGCGCGGCGGCCGGCCCGGTTCAACCCGAAGTCGAGCCCGGGGGCTGCGTGCCGGTCGGATCCGATTCCGTCGAGGTTCGTGCTGGCCACCGTGTGCTCCCCACTGCAAGGGCGAAACGCCGGAAACGACAGGTTCAACGTTAGCAGCGGACGCGCCGGGACCCCCGGATCCTCTTTAGCGCTGGGTAGACGCTCGGTAGACGCGGCCTCTGCGGTAGCCGCTTGAGTTGCCGCCAAATCTGCGTTTTCGCAGGTCAACCGTGGTGTCGGAGGGGGGACTTGAACCCCCACGCCCTTACGGGCACTAGCCCCTCAAGCTAGCGCGTCTGCCGATTCCGCCACTCCGACGTGGAGCCGAGATAGTAGCGGGGACCTCCCGGCCGACCCCGGCCCCGCCGACGACCCCGGGTCACCCGAAGAGGTCGAGCTCACGGCGTTGCCAGCGCCCGGGCAGTCGCAGTGCGGCGGTGAGGCGGGAGGTGCCCCGGCGCGCCTCGACGGTGTCGGCCAGGCGTTCGGCGCACCACACGGCGACGGGCACCGCGAGGGCCATGAGCACCCACCGCACCGGACGCCTGGCCGACCACGCGAGCATGCCCAGGTTCTACCCGCTGCGCCGGCGCTCCGGGCGCCGCCCCGGTCCCCTCAGGCGGCGAACACCTCGGCCATCCGGCGGGCCTCCACCACCGGGTCGGGTCCACACGGGGTGTACAGCAGCTCGGTCACTCCGGCCGCGGCGGCCTGCTCGGCCCGGTCCCGGATCTCCTCGGGCGTGCCCACCCACGCGGCCCGGGCGATGGGCAGCTCCCAGGCGTGCTCGAGCACGGTGGCGCGGTCACGATCGGTCAGGTGGGTGGCGTGGCCCATGTGCACCGCGAGGTGATGCTGGCCCTCGGGCCGCTCGGCTGCGATCGCGTCGAGCCACGCAGTACCGCCGGGGAGGTGGCGGGCGAACTCCGGGTCGGCGGCGTGGGCACCGTGGTGCACGAGCACCGCCCAGGGGCCGATCGCCTCGACCACGCGCGCCGAGCGGGGGTCCTCATCGGAGGCGAGGACGGTGCCCGTCATCATGTCGACGTTCCACGCCATCGCCGTCGGGCGGGTCCCTGATCCGATGACGCCGTCGGCGATCTCGGCGGTGATCGCCTGACCCTTCGGACCGAGCGCGCTGATGAGGATCGGGATACGCACCGGGCGCTCGGCGGTGTACCCCGGCCAGTGCAGCATCTGACACGCGGCTCCGTCGATCTCCACCGCGTCACCGGCGAGCAGTCCCTGCAGGCACTCGATGTAGCGCCGGGTCGCGGCCCACGAGAGGGGCCGCTGCCCGAGGGCCCAGCGCGCGGTGGCCCCGGTGCCGAACCCGAGCACGAGTCGGCCGGGGTGGGCGTGCTCGATCGTTGCGGCGGCCGACGCCGTGGTCATCACGTGGCGCAGGTTCGGGACGAGGACGGCGGTGCCGAGCCCGATTCCGGTGGCGTGGCCGATCCGGTCGAGCCAGATCCACACGTCCTCGTAGAGCGCCGCCGAGTCGAACAGCCACAGCCGGGCGCAGCCGTGTTCCTCGGCGACCCGGGCGAGGTCGAGGGCGTGCGGTCCCGGCGGACATCCGATCGACAGGGCGGGACGGGTCATGCCCCCATCCTGGGCCGGACCCCGCCGGCCCCGCCAGCCCCTGGTCCCTCGAACAACCCCACCTCCCTCGAACAACCCCGACCCCTCACCGACCCCGACCCCGACCCCGACCCCTCACCAAACCCGAGCATGTGACACCAGACCACGAAATAGGTGGTCCAGCGTCACATGCTCGGGTGGTGGGGCGGGGAGGGCGGGTCGGGCGGGGAGAGTGGGGCGGGCGGCGGAGGCAGGCGGGGCACGGCGGCGAGCAGGGCGCGGGTGTGGGGATCTTGGGGCGCGGCGAACACGGTGGCGGTCGGTCCGGTCTCCACGATGCGGCCGCGTTCCATCACCGCGACCCGGTCGGCGACCTGGCGCACCACCGCGAGGTCGTGGCTGATGAGCAGGTAGGCGAGGCCGAAGCGGCGCCGGAGGTCGGCGAGCAGCTCGAGCACCTGGGCCTGGATCGACACGTCGAGCGCGCTGACCGGCTCGTCGAGCACCACCAGGTCGGGCTGCACCGCGAGCGCGCGGGCGATGGCCAGGCGCTGGCGCTGCCCGCCGGAGAACTCGTGCGGGTAGCGCCCGGCGGCGTCGGGGCCGAGGCCGACCAGTCCGAGCAGCTCGGGCACCCGGGTGCCGACCTCGGCGGCACGGCCCTGGGCCACGAGCGGCTCGGCGACCGACGTCCCGACCCGCCGCCGGGGGTCGAACGACGACGCCGGGTCCTGGAACACCGCCTGCACGCCCCGCCGCAGTGGGCGCAGCGCTGCACCCCGGGCCCGGGTGACGTCGGCACCGGCGAAGGTGATCGTCCCCGCCGTCGGCTCGTCGAGCCGCAGCACGAGGCGGGCGACCGTCGACTTGCCCGCACCCGACTCACCGACCAGGGCGAGGGTCTCGCCTGGTGCGACGGCGAACGAGACCCCGTCCACCGCCCGCAGCACCGGACCACCCCGCCGGGCCCGCCCGACCGGGAACGCGCGCACGAGGCCGTCGACCGCGAGCAGCGGCACCGGGGCGGGCGCCGCAGCCACCGGCCTCGGCGCGTCGGAGGCGCTCACGCCGACGGTCCCGGGTGATGACAGGCCACGGCGGCGAGCCCGGGCGCCTCCGCCCCGAGCACCGGCACCTCGTCGGCGCAGCGGGCGTCGGCCCGGGGGCACCGGGTCCGGAACGCGCAGCCCGAGGGCCGGTCCCACGGGTCCGGTGGCTGGCCCGGGATCGGCGCGACCGGCGCGACCCGGTCGAGGCGTGGCACCGCCGCGGCCAGACCCTGGGTGTACGGGTGCCGGGGGGCGGCGAGCACCTCGGCTGCGGGCCCGGACTCGACCACGCGCCCGGCGTAGAGCACCACCACCCGGTCGGCCACGGTGGCCACCACGCCGAGGTCGTGGGTCACGAGGAGCAGGCCCGCCCCCGTGGCCGCGCGGGTCGACGCCAGGAGGTCGAGCACCTGGGCCTGCACGGTGACGTCGAGCGCACTGGTCGCCTCGTCGGCGATGCACAGGGGCGGGTCGTTGGCGGTCGCCATCGCCAGCATCACCCGTTGGCGCATCCCCCCCGACAGCTGGTGCGGGAACGCGCGCGGATCGGTGATCCCCACCCGCCGCAGGCGCTCGGTGGCCTCGGCGCGCGCCCCCGCCCGGCCGACCTCGGGCCGGTGGGCCTCGATCGCCTCGGCCACCTGGGCGCCGACCCGGAACGCCGGGTGCAGCGACGCCTGGGGGTCCTGGAACACCATGCCCACGGCCCCACCCCGGAGCGCGCGCGTCGTGGCGTCCGACGCGCCCACGACCTCGGTCCCCGCCACCCGGATCCCACCCCCGACCACCCGCATCACGGGCGGGAGCAGCGCCACGACGGCGAGGGCCAGCACCGTCTTGCCCGCGCCCGACTCCCCCACCACCGCGACGCACTCGCCCGCAGCCACGGTGAGCGACACCCCGTCGAGCACGGGGACCTCGCCGTCACCGCGACGGAGGCCGACCCGGAGGTCGGTCACCTCGAGCACCGTCGCCGGGCTCATCCCGACCGCCGCCGCGGGTCGAAGCCGTCACGCAGCCCGTCGCCCACCAGGTTGACCGCGAGGACGAGCAGGAACAGCACCAGCCCCGGGTACAGGATCATGTACGCGAGCTCGGTGCCGACGGTGTCCTCGGCGTCGGCGATCATCGAGCCGAGCGACACCGCCGGGTACTGCACCCCCACGCCGAGAAAGGCCAGCACCGCTTCGTTGAGGATCGCGAAGCCCACGGCGAGCGCCCCGAAGACCACGATCGGGCCGACGGTGTTCGGGAGCAGGTGCGTGACGACGACGCGCCACCCGGACGCGCCCGCGCACCGGGCGGCGTCCACGTACCCCCGTTCGCGCAGGCCGAGGAACTCGCCCCGCACGATCCGGGCCATGGGCATCCACCCGAGCGCCGACAGGATCAGCACCATCCCCGGCACCTCGGTGGCGGGCGGGAGGTCGAACCACCCGAAGAAGGTCGGCTCGGGGTTGCCCGCCACCACGAGGAGCAGGGCGAGCGCGGGGATCACGAGGAAGAGGTCGGTCACCCGCATGAGCAACCCGTCGACCCAGCCGCCGCGCCAGCCCGCCCACGCGCCCACCGCCGCCCC
>VGBI01000113.1 GCA_016870595.1 Actinomycetota bacterium | reverse complement strand
GACGACCCGATGTAGGCGGTCGAGAATCCGGAGGCCCGCCGGAAGACCCAGGCCTTGGCGTGCAGGCGGGTCGCGGACGTGTCGTACGAGACGCGCACCTCGCACCCACGCTCCTGCAGCGCCTCGAGCGCCCGCAGCTCGGTGCTGTTGGTGTAGGTGGTGGTGAGCACCCGCATGGGTCGCTCCCGATCGCAGTGCCGCTCGATCGCGTCGAGGAGCGGTGCGACCCCGCTCCAGCGGATGAAGGCCATCACCAGGTCGATCGAGTCGGCCGAGTCGATCTCGGCCCGCAACTCGTGGCCGATCGCCGGTTCACCGCGCGCGTTGGTGAGCATCGTCGTGTCGCGCAGGGGCGTGAGGGGGATCTCGATGGCCCGGGGGCTGCCGTCGGGCTTGCGCTCGAAGACGGCCTCCAGGACCTCGGCGGGCGTTCTCGGGAGGTCGGACGCCAGATCGACGAGGCCGGGAGCCTCGGCGGCCACCGCCTCGATGGCCCGGCGGATCAGCTCGCTGCCCCGGGTGCTGCGCTCGGCCTCGGGAAGCGCGCTGAACACGCGGCGGACGACGTCGGCGAGGAACCCGGCCAGACGGTCGCTGGCATCGGCGGGCCGCAGCGCCTGCTTCCGGGGCTCGTACGCCCTCCTGAGCTCCTCGATCCGCTCGAAGATCCGCTCGGTGATCACCCGCTCGTGCAGGCCCGGAACGATCGATTCGTCAGGCATTGTCCGAGCTTGCCACCACCGTGGGACCCGGGCCACGGATACCCCCGATCCCTGTCCCACTCCCGTCGTATCGTCCCCCCGTGCGCATCCTCCACACCTCCGACTGGCACCTGGGCCGGGTCTTCCACCGGGAGCCGCTGCTGTCCGAGCAGGCGCTGATGGTCGACCGTCTGGTCGAGCTGGCGGCCGACCAGACCGTGGACCTGGTGGTGGTGGCGGGCGACCTCTTCGACCGGTCCCTACCGCCCGCCGATGCGGTCGAGCTGTTCGGCCAGGCGGTCCGCCGCCTCCGCGACACCGGGGCCACCGTGGTGGCCATCGCCGGGAACCACGACTCCCACGTACGCATCGGCGCCTACGACCCGGTCCTGGCCGAGGGCATCAGCCTCCGGGGTGACATCACCCGGGCCGCCACCCCGGTGCTGGTGACCCCCCGCACCGGCGAACCCGTCGCCGTCTACCTCCTCCCCTACCTCGACCCGCTCCTCGCCGGGCGGGTGTTCGCCGACGACGAGCCCGCGCCCGACCCCGCACCTGAGCCCGACGGCGATCCCGACGGCGACGCTCGGGCGCCCCGGATCACCCACGACGCGGTCACCCGGCGCGCCGTCGCGCGGATCCGGTCCGACCGGGCGAACCGGCCGGGGGTCCGGGCCGTGCTCGTGGCCCACACGTTCGCCGCCGGTGGCTCAACCTCCGAGTCGGAGCGGAGCCTCTCGGTCGGCAACATCGAACAGGTCGCCCTCGAGGCGTTCGCCGGCCTCGACTACGTGGCCCTCGGGCACCTGCACGGCGCCCAGGCCTTCGCCGACGGTCGCATCGCCTACTCGGGCACCCCACTCCCGTACTCGTTCTCGGAGCAGGACCACACGAAGTCGGTCCGCATCGTGGAGCTCGCCGCCGACGGCACCCCGACGGCCGAGGTGATCGAGCTCGGCGTGGGTCGGACCCTGGCCACCCTCACGGGCGAGATCGACGTGCTGCTCACCGACCCGGCCCACGCGCACGCCGAGGGCAAGCGCGTGCGGGTGATCCTCACCGACCGCGACCTCCCGCTCCAGGCGATGGACCGCCTGCGCGACCGGTTCCCGTTCACGGTCGAGCTCACGCACACTCCCCCCGGCGGCCCGACCGCCGACGGGTCGTTCGTGCCGCGCGCCGGCCAGGTGGTGTCGCCCCTCGAGCTGCTCGGTGCCTACTGGTCGGCGCAGACCGGCGGCGCCCCCGACGCCGATCAGCACGAGCTGCTCGAGTCCGCGCTGGCGGCGGCCATGCGGAGCGAATCGTGAAGCCGCACCGCCTGACCGTCACCGCGTTCGGCCCCTACGCCGACACGGTCGAGATCGACTTCGATGCGCTCGCCGACGAGGGGCTGTTCCTGATCCACGGCGAAACCGGCGCGGGCAAGACCTACCTCCTCGACGCGCTGTGCTTCGCGCTCTACGGCAAGGTCGCCGGCGCCCGCGACGAGACGCACCTGAAGTCCGACCACGCCGCCGCCGATGTCGAGCCCCGGGTCCGACTCGAGTTCTCGACGAACGGCACCCGCTACGCCGTGACCCGTTCGCCGACGTACGAACGGCAGCGGAAGAAGGGGGTGGGCACCACGAAGCAGACGGCGACGGCGTCGCTCACCCGGATCGACGGCACCACCGAGACCACGGTGTCGAGCGTCAAGAGCGAGGTCGACGAGATCATCACCGAGGCGATCGGTCTCACCGTGAGCCAGTTCACCCAGGTCATCCTGTTGCCCCAGGGGAACTTCGCCGAGGTGCTGCGGGCGAAGGCCGCGCAACGCGAGGAGCTGCTCAAGACCCTCTTCGACACCACCCTCTACGAGCGGATCTCCGTCTGGCTCGACGATCGGGCCCGGGAGGCCGAGACGAAGGTCAGGAAGCAGGTCGACGCGCTCGGCGTGCTCACGGCCCAGACGGCCCGGGAGTGGACGCCCTTCGTCGCCGACGACGAGGAGCCACCGGCTCCGGCCGACGACGCCGAGTTCGACGTGCTCGTCGCCAGGATCGTCGAGATCGCCGAGGCCGCCAAGGCCGAAGAGGGGGTGGTCGGCGGTGATCACCGGCGAATCGCAACCGCCCAGCAGGAGATCGACGCCCTCGCCGCCCGTTGGGACCGCCGGGCCCAGGCCCGGTCGACCGCGGCGGCGCTCGAGGCCAAACGCTCCGGGATCGACACCGACCGGGAGACCCTCCGCCTCGCCGAAGCGGCCGAGCCCGTGCGGGCGAGCATCACCGCGGTCCAGGAGGCCGAGCGGGCGCTCCCCAGGCTGCAGTCCGCCGCGGCCGACCGGCTCGCCGGGGCGGACCGGGCCCGGACCGCGGCGCCGGTCGTGCCCGACGCCGTGCGCAGCCTCACTCTCGACGTCCTGCCGGCCGCGGCGGCGCTGCAGGATGCGATCACCGAGACCGCTACGACGACCGCCCGCATCGAGGAATCGGTGAAGCGCCTCGACGAAGCGGCCGGGTTGGACCAGAAGGCAGCGGAGGCCACTGCAGCGGCGGAGAAGGCCGAGGGCGCGAAGCAGGCCGACACTGCGACGCTCGTCACCACCAACGACGCGCGGACGGCGGCCGAGGCCGCGGTCCAGGCCGCCCGCGCCGCCGGCGACCGCCTCGACGGCCTCCGGCAGGCAGCAGACAGGGACGAAGCGATCGCCGCGGCCGCCGAGAAGCTGGTCGAAGCCCGGGCCGCCGACGACCGGGCGACCCAGGCGTTCCGCACGGCCACCGACGCGGAGCTGGCTGCGAAGGCGGACCTGCTCGACCTCCGGAACCGCCAGCTCGCCGGGATGGCCGCCCGACTGGCGAGCGAGCTCACCGAGGGTGAGGCGTGCCCGGTGTGCGGCAGTGAGGACCACCCCGCCCCCGCCCGGGCCGCCGACGACGCGGTCGACGACGACATGATCGCCGCCGCGGAAGATGCGGAGACCAAGGCCGAAGCCGACCGGAAGCGTGCCGACGACGCCGTCAAGGACACCGGGGCTGCGGTCGCCGGGCTGGTGGCCCAGGCCGGGGACGGCGCCGATCCGGTCACCGCCCGTGCTGCCGCCCAGCGTGCCGGCGCAGAGCTGCACGACGCCACGCAGGTCGCCCAGGGCCTCGCCGCCGCCGAGCAGCACCTCCAGAAGGTCGACGCCACGATCAGTGAGCTCACCACCCGCATCGCCGGTGCCGACAAGGCCATCGCCACCGCGCGGGCCGAGGCCGCCCAGTTCGCCGCGCAGGCCGGCACGCAGCGGGAAGCCGTCGCTCGCGAAGTGGGTCCGGGGATCGACCCCGTCGCCGCACTCGAGGCACTCCGCGCACTCGCCGCGGCGCTCGGGGCCCTCCAGGGCGACGGGGAATCGATCACCCGCGCCGAGGCCACCGCAGTGCACACGCGTACCCGCCTCGATCACGATCTCGCTGCGTCACCGTTCGCCGACGTCACGGAGACCGAGACCGCCCTGCGCGACGACAAGACCCGCAACGGCCTGACGAAGCGGATCACCGAGTTCGACACCGAGCGCACCCGCATCGACGGTGTGCTCGCCGAGGCTGACCTCGCCGATCTGCCTGACGCACGCCCCGACACCCAGGCGGCGGCCGCCGCGACCCGCGCCGCGGACGACGCCCGGGTGGCGGCCGTCCGGCGGGCGGAGCAGGCCGGTCGGGCCCGGACCGAGATCACCCGCCTGGCCGAGGAGCACCGGCGCGGGACCACCACCCTCGGCGATGACCGCACCCGGGCCGAGCGGCTCCGCACCGTCGCCGACCGCTGCTCGGGCCGCAGCGCCCCCAAGGTCTCGTTGCAGCGGTGGGTGCTGCAGGCCTATCTCGACGCCATCTGCGCCCACGCCAACCAGCGCCTCGCCACGATGTCGTCGGGTCGGTACCAGCTCTGCACCCGCAGCGACGAGCATCACGGCGGCAAGCAGGCCGGGCTCGGCCTCGACGTGCGCGACGCCTACACCGGCGAGCGACGCGACGTGACGACCCTGTCGGGCGGTGAGACGTTCCAGGCGTCGCTCGCCCTGGCCCTGGGCGTGGCCGACGCGGTCCAGGCCCATGCCGGTGGGTTCCGCATCGAGGCGCTGTTCATCGACGAAGGGTTCGGCACCCTCGACCCCGACGCACTCGACGCGGCAATGGAGGAGCTCGACCGCCTGCGCGACGGGGGTCGGATCATCGGCATCATCAGCCACGTGGGCAACCTGCGCGAGCGCATCCGGACCGGCATCGAGGTCACCAAGGGCCCGCGAGGTTCGCGGGTCCGGATCGGAACGACCGCCGAGGCGTGATCCGTCGGGCCGAGCCCGCACGCCGTCCCCCACGCCCGGGATGGCTGTCCCACCCCGTCGTTATCCTCCGGCCATGATCGAGTGGATCGTCGCCGACGACGTGCGCCCCCTGGCCGACGCGCTCGCCGACGTGCTGGTCGAGCCCCTCTCCGACCCGATGGCCGCCGAGTGGATCGCCGTGCCCACCGAGGGCATGCGCCGGTGGCTGCGGCTCGACCTGGCCCGGCGCCTCGGGGCGACCAGCCCCGAGCGGGCCGACGGCATCGTCGCCAACGTCGAGCTGCCGTTCCCGGACCGGCTGCGCCAGGCGGTGATCGAGGCCGAGCGGGCCGAGCGGGCCGAGCGGGCCGGGCGGGCCGGGCAGGGCGCGCGGGGCGCCGCCACCGCCGACCCGTGGGCCGTGGCTCCCCTCACCTGGACCGTGTACTCGCTCCTACGGGAGGCGGCAGGCAGCGACCGCTACGGCCCCCTCGCCGAGCTGCCCCCCGGCGCCACCTGGTTCGGGCGGGCCCGGCGGGTCGCCGACCTGTTCGACCGCTACGCGACCCGCCGCCCGGAACTGCTCGAGCGGTGGGCGGCCAACAAGGCCGTCGACGCCTTCGGGTTCGCGCTCGACCGAGCCCGCAAGTGGCAGTTCCGGCTCTGGCGCGCCGCGCGCGACCGCATCGGCGACATCAGCCCGCCCGAGCGGTTCCGCACCTCGCTCGAGCGCGTGCAGCGCGGCGACCTCGCCGTCGACCTGCCCGAGCGCATCGCGCTGTTCGGGCTCACCACCCTGCCTACCGGCGATCCGTTCCTCGATCTCCTCGACGCGGTCAGCGCGACCCGGGAGGTCCGGGCGTTCCTCCTCGACCCGGCCCCGGCGGTCACCGAGGCACTGCGCGCCCACACGCTCGCCGCACCCCCGGTCTCGCTGCGTCGGGCCGACGACGCCACCGCCGACCTCGTCACCCACCCGCTGCTGCGGTCGTGGGGCCGCCCCTACCGTGAGCGCACCGTGCTGCTCGCGGCGTCGGAGGCGGGCCGGGGCACCCCGGCGCCCCGCCTGCTCCCCGGGCCGGTCCGCCCCGATCCCCCCGCCACGTTGCTGCACCGGCTCCAGCACGACCTTCGCCACGGCATCGCCCCGGCGCCCGACTTCACCCTCGGACCCGACGACCGATCGGTGCAGGTGCACGCCTGCCACGGCACCAGCCGGCAGGTCGAGGTGCTGCGCGACGCGATCCTGCACCTCCTCGCCGACGACCCCACCCTCACCGAGGACGACGTCGTCGTGCTCTGCCCCAAGATCGAGACGTACGCGC
>VGBI01000112.1 GCA_016870595.1 Actinomycetota bacterium | reverse complement strand
CTGCTCTGTCAACGAGCCCGCCTGACCCCGCCTGACCCCGCCTGACCCCGCCTGACCCCGCCTGACCCAGCGCCTCCCCTCCTTCCGAGCATGTGACGCTGGACCACCAAATAGGTGGTCGGTCGTCACATGCTCGGCGGTCGCGGCGGTCGCGGCGGTCTCGGAGGACGGATCGAGCGGATCGGGCGGATCAGGTGGAGGTGACGGGGATGGTGGGGCGCCGGGGCGGCTGCGCGGGACGGGCGTGGGCGCCGTCGGCGTCGACGAGGAAGCGGCCCTCTCCCGGTCCATCGGCCACGGGCATCCCGAGCGCGTCGAGGAGCGCGTGGTCCTCTTCGGGTGAGCGACCGGTCGTGGTCAGGTAGTTCCCGACGATCAGCGCGTTGGCCCCGGCGAGGAGCCCCATCGCCTGCAACTCGCCGAGCACCCGCTCGCGCCCGCCGGCAAGGCGGAGCCACGCACCGGGCAGCACCAGGCGGAACAACGCGATCGCCTGGAGCGCCTCGCGGGGTGACAGCACCGTCTGGTCCTCGAGCGGGGTGCCGGGCCGGGGGTCGAGCAGGTTGATCGGCACCTCGCAGGGTTCGAGCGCGGCGAGCTCGAACGCAAAGTCGATGCGCTGGGCCAGCGTCTCGCCCATCCCGAGGATCCCGCCGCAGCACAGTTCCATCCCGGCGTCGATGGCGAGACGGGCGGTGGCCACGCGGTCGTCGTAGGAGTGGGTCGTGCAGATGCGGGGGAACACCTCGCGGCAGGCCTCGAGGTTGTGGTTGTACCGCTTGACCCCGGCCTCGGCGAGGCGCTGGGCCTGCTCGGGCCGCAGGAGGCCGAGGGAGCAGGCGACCTCGAGGCCGGTCTCGTCCTGCACCACCTTGACGGCGTCGATCACCCGGTTGAGGAGGCGCTCCTCGGGGCCCCGCACCGCGACCACGATGCAGAACTGGGTGGCCCCGGCGGCCCGGGTGGCCCGGGCGGCCTCGAGCACCTCGTCGAGGTCGAGGAACGGGTAGACGTCGACCTCGGTGGCGTAGCGGGCCGACTGCGAGCAGAAGGCGCAGTCCTCGGGGCAGGCACCCGACTTGGCGTTGATGAGGCTCTCGAGCTCCACCTCGGGACCGCAGTACGCCAGGCGGACCCTGTGGGCGAGGGCGATCAGGTCGGGGAGGTGGTCGAGCGACAGCGCGGCGACCGCATCGACCTCGGCCCGGGTGAGGGGGCGGCGCTCCCCGAGGAGGGCGTTCTCGGCGTGGGTGAGGGCATCGAGCACGCCCCGCAGCGTAGAGGACCGTGGTGGCGCCGGCCCGGGTGGGGGGCGGGTGGCGGACAGGTGGCGGACGGGCGGCACGGAACCAGGAATGCCGGCCCCGCCCGCGGCCTTGCACCGCCCGTGCAGATCGCCGTGGCCGGGGCCACCGGATTCGTGGGGCGGGCCCTGGTCGCCCGGCTCGCCGCCGACGGCCACGAGGTGCTCGCCCTGTCCCGGCGGGGGAGCGAGGTCCGCGGCGGCCGGGCGGTCGCCGCCGACGTGGGCGACCGGGAGGCGATGGCCGGGGTGCTCGCCGGCTGCGACCTCGCCTACTACCTGGTGCACAGCCTCGAGGTCGGGGACTTCCGCGACCGCGACCGCCGCCTCGCCGAGGCGTTCGGTGCCGCTGCCGCGGCCGCCGGGGTGGGGCGCATCGTCTATCTGGGCGGGCTCGGCGAGGACCCGACCTCGGAGCACCTGGTGAGCCGCCAGGAGGTCGGGGTCGCGCTCGGCGCCGCCGGCGTGCCGGTGGTCGAGCTGCGCGCCGCGGTGATCCTGGGGGCCGGGTCGATCTCGTTCGAGATGCTCCGGTACCTCACGGAGCGCCTCCCGTTCATGGTGTGCCCGCGCTGGGTGCGCACGGCGATCCAGCCGATCTCCCTCGCCGACGTGATCGAGTACCTCGTGCGGTCCGACACCGTCGATCCCGGCGTCTACGAGGTCGGCGGCGCCGAGGTGAGCACCTACCGCGACATGATCGCCGACTACGCGCAGGCACGTGGACTGCCGAACCGACTGATCTTCGACGTGCCCTACCTGACGCCCCGCCTGTCGTCGTACTGGGTCGACTTCGTCACCCCGGTCGACCGCAACGTGAGCCACGCACTGATCGAGAGCCTCGTCACCGAGGTGGTCGTGCACCACGGGGACCGCACCCGCGCTGCGTTCGGCATCACCCCGATGGGCGTGGTCGAATCGATCGAGCGTGCCCTCGCCGACCAGGCCGACGCACTCGACCACGAGTTGCTAGAGAGCACCTCGGGTTTGCTCGACGGCGTGTACACCGAGCGGGTCGTCGTCCCCTGTCGTGGGGTCGAGTGTGCCGAGGTCGAAGCCGACTTCGACCGGATCGGTGGCGACCTCCACTGGTACGGACTCGCGTCGCTGTGGCGGGCGCGACGAGCGCTGGGCCGGCTCATCGGCGAGCGCTGGGAGCTCCGGCGACCCGCCGCCGTCGAGCCCGGCGCCGCGGCGGACTGGTGGACGGTGGTCGAGCGCCGGTCCGGGCGTCTGACGTTGCGGGGCGACGGCTGGCGGCCGGGTGAGGCGTGGCTGGGGTACGACGTCGTCGACGGCGAGGTCGTCCAGGTCGGCGCGCTCCGCACGAAGGGCGTGTTCGGCTTCCTCTACTGGAAGTCGCTCGTGCCGGTGCACCGCCAGGTGTTCGTGTGGCTGGCCCGCCACCGGGTGGCCCGGGCCCGGGAACTCCGGGGCGCCCGCAACGCCGACGTGGTTCAATGACAGGTGGTGGTGAGTCGGCCGGGCGGCCGCGTACCGGCACGACCGGTCCGAGGAACGTCCGGACTCCGTAGGGCACGGTGCTGGGTAACGCCCAGTCGAGGCGACTCGCAGGAAAGTGCCACAGAGAAGAACCGCCGATGGCGGGGCGACCCGCACAGGCAAGGGTGAAACGGTGCGGTAAGAGCGCACCAGCACCCGGGGCGACCCGGGTGGCTCGGCAAACCCCACCGGGAGCAAGGTCAGACAGGGGGAGTGCGGCCCGCACGCAGACACCCCCGGGTGGACCGCTGGAGCCGGCGGGCAACCGTCGGCCGAGAGGGATGGCCGCCACCGGACCGCACGGTCCGGCACAGAATCCGGCGTACAGGCCGACTCACCACCACCCGTTGGCACACAAGGGATTCGGGAGAGCGGGTACCAGAAAACCCCGTTTGGGTACCACAACCCCGATTTTCGGGCCGTTTTCGCGCCCCGCGGTACCCACTTTCGGGCCGCGTCAGACTGGCGGGGTGACCCCCGAGGAGGTGCGGAACCGGGCCCGGATCGAGGTCGACGAACTCGACCCCGAACCCGTCGACCCGCACGACCGGGACCTGTGGGTCGAGGAGCGGCGCGCGGCTGCGGTGCTGCTGGCGGCGTTGGCGGACTGGTCACGCTCGACGTGCCGGCACGCAGCACTCGACGGCGGTGACCTCGCCGAACCTGCGGTCGTCAGTCGGCTTCTGGCCGCCGCCGAGGAGTACACCGCCCGTAGGCGGCCGGTCCGCTACTTCTTGAAGTGCGCGCTGACCGGGGTGCCCGGGTCACTAGCAACGGGGAGGCCACCGACCAGCATCGGCAGAATGGGCTGGCGGCGGGTGATCGCCGGCGGCGCGTACGGAATGGAGGGCGTGGTGGCCGTCATGGACGGGTCGTTCACACGGCCCGTGCGCTACTTCTCGAAGTGCGCGCTCGGAGCGGGCGGGTCGCTCTTGAGCTGGAGGGACGCCTGCACCGGCTGGCGGGCGGCGATCGCCGGGGGAACGTACGCCGGGGAGGTGCTGGGGTCGGTCATGGGGGAGGGCTATCCCGGCCACCGGGTGCGGTGGGATGCGGCTACGGTCCGGTTCATGACCCAGCCCCGCTCCACCCCGCCCGGGCGCGCGGCCTACGAGCCGCCCGCCGTGCCGACCCGTCTGGCACTGGTGGGGGCACTCGCCCCCGACGCTGCGTCGAGCGACGCGCCGCCCGGAGATCTGTACTCCTGACCGAGCCGCACTGACCGAGCCGCCCCGGCCGTTGCGGTCAGGGAGCGTCGGCGAACCGGAGGTACGGGGTGACCTCGTCGACGTTCGCGAACCGGGCCCGGGCGTCGTCGGTCGACACCGTCGGGGCCACCACGACCCGGTCCCCGGGCCGCCAGTCGGCGGGGGTCGCCACGGGGTTGGCGTCGGTGGCCTGGAGCGCGTCGATCACCCGCAGGATCTCGTCGAAGTTCCGCCCCACCGACTTCGGGTAGGTGAGCGTGAGCCGGACCTTGTCGGCGGGGTCGATGATGAACACCGACCGCACGGTCGAGGTGTCGCCCGCACCCGGGTGGATCATGTCGTAGAGCGTGGCGACGCGCCGGTCGGGGTCGGCCACGATCGGGAAGTTGAGGTCGGTGCCGGTGACCCGGCCGATGTCGGGGGCCCAGCGGTGGTGGTCCTCGACCGAGTCCACCGACAGGGCGAGGGCCTTGACGTTGCGCCGGGCGAACTCGTCGTGCAGCGTGGCGGTCCGGCCGAGCTCGGTGGTGCACACCGGGGTGAAGTCGGCCGGGTGGCTGAAGAACACCACCCAGGAGCCGGCCTTCCAGGCCAGGAACGAGATGTCGCCGTCGGTGGTGGCGGCCTCGAAGTCGGGGGCGGGGTCACCGAGTCGGATGGTCATGGCTCCTCCAGGAGCTGGGGGCGGACGGTCCGGTGGGGGACCGGGCTCGAAAACCCGAGTGGAATAGTCAACAATAGCGGCCCGCCCGCCGTTCACCCACCCGCAGGCAACTCCGGGGTCCGGGACGCGCGAGGCTCTGCCGGTCGGCGCCGCGACCGGTGGCGCCCCGGCGGTCGGGGGATCCCTTGGCGACAGGAACGGGCCGGCTCGCCGGCAAGGTGGCGATCATCACGGGGGCAGCCCGGGGCCAAGGAGCGGCGGAGGCCCGGTTGTTCGCTGCGGAGGGGGCCCGGGTCGTGCTCGGCGACGTGCTCGACGCCGACGGTGAGGCGGTGGCCGCCGAGATCGGCACCGCCGCGCGCTACGTGCACCTCGACGTGTCGAAGGAGTCCGACTGGGAGGCGGCGATCGCGGCGGCGGAGGCGATGGGCCCGCTCACCACGCTGGTCAACAACGCCGGCATCCTGCAGTTCCGCGCGATCGTCGACACCTCGCTCGACGACTACCTCGGCGTCGTCATGGTCAACCAGGTCGGCACGTTCCTCGGGATGCGCGCGGCGATCGGGCCGATGACCCGAGCCGGGGGCGGGTCGATCGTCAACATCTCCTCGATCGACGGCATCGGCTCGAAGAACGGGCTCGTGTCGTACTCGAGCACCAAGGGGGCGGTCCGGTCCATGACCAAGACCGCGGCGCTCGAGCTCGGGCACCTCGGCATCCGGGTGAACTCGGTGCACCCCGGTGGCGTGTGGACCCCGATGATCGGCGACGTCCCCGCTGAGCAGTTCGACATGGGCCACCGCCACCTGCCGCTCCAGCGCGCGAGCCGGCCCGAGGAGATCGCCACGATGGTGTGCTTCCTGGCCTCCGACGAGGCGAGCTATTGCACCGGGGCCGAGTTCGTGGTCGACGGCGGCTGGTTGGCGGGCGACATCAACCCGTTCCTGCCGGGAGCGCCGCCCCAGTGACCGACGCGCCCGACCCCACTTCCGCGACCCCGGGGCCTGACCCCGTCCGGGTCGAGGAGCACGCCGACCGCACCGAGATCGTCCTCGACGACGGCAAGGTCAATGTGCTCTCCCCGCGGATGCTCGGGGCACTCGACGCCGCGCTTGACCGTGCCGAGGGGCGGGGTGCCCCGGTCGTGCTCGCGGGACGCCCCGGCGTGCTCACCGCCGGCTTCGACCTCACCGTCATGACCGGGAGCGACCCGGCCGCCCGGGCGGCGATGGTCCGGGCCGGGTTCGAGGTGACCCACCGACTGCTCGGCTTCCCGCTGCCCGTGGTGGTGGCCTGCACCGGCCACGCCATCGCCATGGGGGCGTTCCTGCTGACCACCGGGGACCGCCGGATCGGGGTCGCGGGCGGATTCCGGATCGGCGCCAACGAGACGCCGCTCGGGATCGTGATGCCCCGGTTCGCGATCGCCCTCACGCAGGGTCGGCTCGCGCCTGCGGCCTGCGACCGGGCGCTGCTCACGGGTGACTTCTGCGCTCCCCCCGATGCGCTCGCCGCGGGGTTCCTCGACGAGGTGGTCCCACCCGACGAGGTCCGCGTGCACGCCGCCGCGGTCGCCGACCACTTCGCGACCTTCGACCTCGCGGTCTACGCCGAGACCAAGCGGCGGGTGCGGGGCCCGTGGTGCGACCGGGTGCGCGCCGCGATCGACGCCGACGCCGCCGTGCTCGGCTGAGCCGACCGTCAGGCGGGGGGGCGGGGAGCCCGGCGCGACCACCGTGCGGCGAGGAACGCGCCGACGAGGCCGAGGCCCGCGGCGATCACCAGGGCGCCGAACACCTGGCCCGGTCGCAGGGCGGCGTCGTTGCCGGTGACCAGGCCCCGGTCCTCGCCCCGCGCGACCCAGATCAGGACCCGGATCGGGATCCAGGCCACGAATGCGCCGAGTCCTGCGAGCGACCCTTGGGTGAGCGGGGCGTCGGGAGCGCCGACCGCCTCGGCCCGGCGCTGCGCCGTCCACCCGGCGGCGCCGTAGCCCGCGAGGAGCACGACGAACAGCGCCAGGGCGGCGATCTGGTCGTCTGCGTCGCCGACGACCCGGTCGAGCAGGGCCCGGGCCGTGGCGGTGCACGCGATGACGAGCAGCCCGACCACGGCGCCGGCTGCCACCGCCGACGCGACGACGGTCGGCGGAGTCCCGGAGCCGGGGCTTCCGGGACCGGGGGTCGCCGGATCGGGCGGGGCCGGGCTCGTCGGGTCGGACGCCATGGCGCAATGGTGGCATCCGGAGCCCCGGCCCTCGGCCATCGCGGGGTCGCCGGCCCGGCTCCGGCCCCGCCCCGGCCCGCGGTCAGGGGCAGGGCCGCCCGGCCCGCCGGTGGGCCCGAGGTGGCGTGGGCCACATTGCCCCCGTCGTGCCGAGCGCCCGGAATAGCCCCGCGGGCGGGTCAGGTTGGCCCGATCACCTCAGCCGCC
>VGBI01000111.1 GCA_016870595.1 Actinomycetota bacterium | reverse complement strand
GGGTACGCCCCCGACCGGTACGTGCTTGCGGTGAGTCGCCTGGTCCCCGAGAAGGGCCTCGACGTCCTGGTCGACGCGCTCGAGCTTCCGGTGGGCGACGCACCCCTGCTGCCGGTGGCGGTCGCCGGGGCCGCCCGCCAGCCCAGTGCCTTCTCCACTGCCCTGGCCGACCGGGCGGAGCGGTCACCGACCCCGGTCCGGCTGCTCGGGGTGCAGCCGCCGGCCGTGGTCCACGGCCTCTACCGCGGGGCCCGGGCCCTGGTCGCCCCGTCGCGGGCGGAGGGCAACCCCCTCACCGTCATCGAGGCCATGGCGCACGGCGTGTGCGTCGTGGCCAGCGACATCCCGCCCCACCGCGAGCTCCTCGGCGCCAGCGGGATCCTCGTGCCCGTGGGTGACCCCGAGGCGTGGGCGCAGGCACTGCGCACGGTCGCCGACGACCCCGACCTCGCGCACCGGCTGGGGGCCCTCGGTCGGGCGCGCATCGAGGCGTCCGACGAGTATCAGTGGGACGCAGTCGCCGCCCGCACCGAG
This sequence comes from Actinomycetota bacterium, assembly GCA_016870595.1. Classification (GTDB taxonomy): domain Bacteria; phylum Actinomycetota; class Acidimicrobiia; order IMCC26256; family PALSA-555; genus CAIUKV01. The sequence goes on along the minus strand of VGBI01000111.1, from coordinate 6,616 downwards.
GCGGTGCTGGTCGCCGCCGGCTCCGGCACCGTCGGGGCCTGACCGGGGATGCGGGCGAGGAGCCCGGCCATCACCCCCACCAGCACGTAGAGCGTCACCGCGGGGATCGCGACCCCCGAGTCGTTGAGCGCGTAGCCCACCACCGAGAGCACCGTGAAGCCCACGAGGGACGCGCGCAGCTCGGGCACGGCGTCGACCACCGTGCGGACCCGGGGGCGGGCCCGCCACCAGAGGTAGACGACGAAGATCACGCCGATCACGAGCATGCTGCGCCAGGCCGACGTCGTCCACGTGTCGAGGTTGCGCAGCCCCTTGCGGGCGAGCACGTCGGTGATCTCGGAGAGCCCCCGGGCCCGGACGTTGGTGATCAGCCGACCGAGGTGCGTCCGGTCGCGCGCCGGGCGCAGGAGGTCGACGGTGGTCGCGATCACGACCACCGCCCCGGCCGCGAGCACCAGCCCGGCGACCGTACGGGCCCGGATGCGCCGTCCGGCGAGGAGCAGGAGCGTCACGAGGTAGGCGACCGTGAGCGAGAGCGCCCCGCCGACGTCGCCACCGAACATCGGGGCGGCGTCGACCACCAGCGCCACCAGCATGAGCGCCCCCGCCACCGCGATCCCGCGGCGGCCGCCGATCCGGTGGGCCAGGAGGCCGGCCAGGAAGATCGTCGATGCGCCGAGGAACGCGTAGGCCACGTTGCCGATCCCGGCGAAGCGCACCCCCACCGATGGCGTGTACCCGAACGCGGTGCTGAACTGCAGGTGCGCACCGCTCACGAGGTCGACGAGCAGCAGACCGACGATCGCGGCGAGCGCGATCCCGGTCGAGCGGAGCCGACGCCCCACCCCGACCACCTCGTCGGCGACCGCGAGCGCCAGGCCACCCCCGGCGACCCCGAGGAAGTACCACCCGGTCGCGAGGTCGTGGAAGGGCACCAGGCGGGCGAGGTACACGGCGGGGACGAGGGCCAGGAGCCACGACGCCCCGATCCGGGACGCGGCGCGCCAGCGGCGCCGGCCGGTCTCCGCCGCCACGATCGCCGTGATCACCACCAGCGCGGCGAGCGTGATCGCCACGATCGCCATCGGGGTGAGGACGGTGTCGCGGAAGAGGGCGGCATCGGTCTCGTCGATCAGCCAGTCGACGCGCGCGCCAGGCGATCCGCGCGCGGGTGCGGTGGCGAAGGGACGCCCGTTCATCGACGGCGGCCGGGGGAGGTCGAGCAGGGTCAGGATCGACGGCGCCACGTCGGCGAGCAGCACGAAGCCGTCGCGCCGGGTGCTCGCCGAGGTCATCAGCCTGGGCGTCACGCCCGGGGCCCGCACGCCCACGACGGTGAGCGAGCGGGTGTCGAGCGACGGATACGGGCTCACCACCACCACGGCGTCACGCCGAGGGTCGACCTCGGCGAGGAGCGCGCCCACCAGCGCGTCGGTCCGCCGGAGGGCGGTGGCGAACTGCACGTCGATCACGCGGGACCGGGTGTCGAGGCCGGCCGCCACCGCGCGGACGAGGTCGGAGGCCTCCACCATCACGACCGACCGGTCGGTCCACACCGACCGGAACGCGTCGAGCACGACGTCGGGGTCGAGCCGCACCCCGAACGGGGCGTCGGGCGCGACCTCGAGCAGCTCGGGTCCGACCGCACCCGCCGTCACCGTGCCGGTTCCGGTCATCAGGCCGGCCACGACGTAGCGGCGGTACCGGTCGAGCTGGTCACCCGGCACCGACCCGTCGCCATTGCCCACCACCGCAGTGGTGAAGCCCGCGTCGACGAGCGCGTCGCCCAGCGCGCCCAGACTGCTCCCGCCGGGCTCGGCTCGGTTCACCGCCTCCAGCCCCACGATGCCGAGGTGGACGATCCCCCCGTCGGGCACGATCCCGGTGCGGGCCGTGAAGGCGTCGGCGGCAGGAACGGCACCGAAGTACTCGTCGACCCCGAAGCCGAGCCCGTCTCCGGGGAGATCGCTCGCCGTCGATCGCTTGCCTGCGCCGAGGGTCGCGTAGCCGGCCACCGGTCCGCCCCCGCCGGTTCGCGCGGTCATCGCCGCGATCGCCGACCGGGCGAGCAGGCCCCGCAGGACCGGCGCATCGCCCCGCCCAAGGTCGGCCCAGCCGACGTGGGGGATCGAGATGACGAGGACCCGGTCGACGGGTCGGGTCGGCACCACCTTGCCCCCGGCCACCGTGGCTCCGGCCGCGGGCACGCCGACGCTCGAGCCGATCCCGACGACGACGAGCACGGCGAGGACGACGAGGGCCCCGACGCGGAGGGCCCCACCGGTCCTGAGGACCCGGCGAGCAGGTGCCGAACGGGTCCGGCGCGCGGCGACAGAAGACACGGACATCGGCGGTGCTCGGTAGCCTAGCCACGTTGCACCGTGACGACCCTGCGCTCCCCTCCGGCGCCGCCGACGCGTCGCCGACGGCGGAGTCCGCTCCCCGGCGGACGGTCCTGCGCGGGCTGGGGTTCTCGAGCATCGGCTACCCCGCCAACGTGGCCTGCATGTTCTTCGCGCAGGTGCTCGCCGCCCGACTGCTCACACGCGATGACTTCGGCAGCTTCTCGCTCGCCGTGAGCATCTTCTCCACGGTCGCGCTCATCACGCAGCTGGGGGTGCCCCACTCGATGCTGCGGCGGGCCTCGGCCGGGCTCACCGAGGGCCGGGGGTCGGTGGTCCGCAACGAGGTGCTCTCGGCCTTCGTGCTGTGCACCGGCGCCGCCGTGGTCGTCACGCTCGCCTTCGCCTCGCCGGTGGGAGCCGACGCCCTCGACGCACTGTTCTCCAAGACCGGCGTCGGGCTGTTCGCCGGCCTCGTCGGTCTGCGGACCGGACTGCGGATCCTCGAGAACCTCGCCCCCGAGGCCCTCCGGGCGTTCCGGGCCTTCCTCGCGGTCAGCGTGTTCGACGGCCTGCTCGCCAACGGGCTGATGCTGGGGGCGCTCGTGGTCGTGCTCCTCGCCGACGGCAGCCCCGACGCCGCCGACCTCATGGCGATCAGCGTGGCCACTGCGGCGGTCGCGCTCGCCCCGGCCGCCTGGGCGATCCACCGCCGCCTCCGGACCCTCGACCACGCCCCCCTGCGCATCCACAACCCGCTCGAGCCGTCGATGTGGCTCGTCACCGTCGGCCGGGCCCTGCTCGCGCAGCTCGACCTCCTCCTCGTGGGAGTCCTCGCGACCAGCGCCGCGGTCGCGACCTACGCGGTCCCGTTCCGGCTCGCGCTGTTCGTGGGCTTCCCCCTGATCATCGTCAACCAGGTGGTCCCGCCCCTGATCGCCTCGTGGCACGCCGGAGGTGCGACCGAGCGACTGCAGCGCACGCTGCGGGCCACGGCCGGGCTCGCGTTCCTCGGGGCCGTCGTGATCGCCGTCGTCTACGTCGTCGCCGGTCGGCTGCTCATCCGGGAGCTGTTCGGCGCGCAGTACGAGGACGGCTACACCGTGCTGCTCGTCCTCAGCGCCGGGCAGGTGCTCCAGACGTACGCGGGGTCGTGCGGCTTCGCGCTGATGATGACCGGGCACCAGCGGGTGTACGCAACGTTGCTCGGGGTGAGCGCGTTGGTGACCGGCGCGCTCGACGTCGCCCTGTTCCAGGTCTGGGGGATCGAGGGCATCGCGCTCGCGACCGCAGTGTCGCTCACGATCCAGAACTTCGTGCAGGCCTGGCTGCTGCGCCGGCTCACGGGGATCAGACCGATGGCCCAGGTCCGCCTGGCGTGGAGCGAGGGGCGGGGCACGCTCCGCCGCCTGACCGGCGGTCGGCGCGACGCGGCCGGTGCGGCGGCGACCGCGGCGTCAGGTGGACCAGGGGACCTCGGTCCCGAGGAGTGACGCCAGCCGCGTGTCGTGTGGGCGGAAGTACTCCCGCAGCCGCGCCTCGAGTCCGGTGGCGGGACGGGTCGTGTAGGTCCCCACGTTGCGGTCGGGCACGGCGTCGGGCGCAGGCGGCAGGTCGAGGAAGTCGAGCACTGCGGGCGGGACCCGGCCGCTGCGCAGTGCGTCGGTCCCGATCACCAGGACCTGGTCGCGCGGGAAGACCGCGAACCAGCGCTCGAGCTGCTCGGCGTAGCGGCTCCTGATGAGGTAGCCGCGGCGACGGACCGGGCAGTCGGGCGCGTCCCACCACGCGGGGTCGGCGACGGTGGCTTCGACCGCGTCCGGATCCAGGGCGACCTCGATCGTCCGGTCCTCGTGGCCCTTGCCGACCGCGTGGTGGTACCCGGAGATCGCCCGCTCGACCGGATCCCGCAGCACCGCGATCAGTCGCGCGTCGGGGACCGCGGCGCGCAGGCGCCTCGGGACCTCGGGGTGGCACAGGTAGAAGGGCGTCGCCTCCCCGGTGATCCCCCGGCCCGTGCGGGCGTCGAGCGCGGCGAGCGCGGCCCGGGGCGGGAACCAGGCCTGGTACCGGACCAGCGGCACCGGGCGCCGGTCGAAGAAGTGCAGCTCCTTGCGGATCGCCGGGAGGACCGACGGGTGCGCGGTGAGCTGCGCGTACAGGGAGGAGGTGCCCGCCTTCTGGGCCCCGATCACCACGAAGTCGGGCAGGGCCCGGCGGCGGGCCCGCACCCGGGCCGACGCGAGGCGCAGACCCCGGCCCGCCCGGTCGACCTGGCGGGCCGTCCGCCGCCGCCACGGCCCGCGGGGCGTGCCGTCGTGCGACCCACTCCCCGGCTCGACCACCGCTGTGTCCTCCCCCGTCGACCCCGGCTGGGGCCACCGTACCGGCACGGGTCCGGCGGGTTGCGCCGACGGACGGGGGGCGGCCAACGTGAGGACCGTGCCGATCACACCGACCGTGCCCCCGACCCCCATCCGGAGCGTCCGATGAGCCTGCGCCTGTGGTCCGACGAGATCGAGGCCATGCGCCCGGAGGCCCGGGCCGTGGTCGAGGCCGGGTTCGTCGTCCTGGCCGAGATGCTCGGACGGGACCAGACCCCGCCCGAGGATCCCTTCGCCCGGACCGCCGCGCAGCGGGCCGTGTACGACCGCAACTTCCCGGGGGTCCCCGAGGGGGTCGACCGGGAGATCGCCGGGATCCGCTGCCGCACCTTCGCCCCCGACGGCCCTGCGCGCGCCGTGTACCTCCACTTCCACGGAGGCGGCATGGTCGTCGGACGACCGGAGATGAACGACCTCGGCAACCGGGCCCTGGCCCGGTCCCAGGGCCTCGCCGTGGTGTCGGTCGACTACCGGCTCGCCCCGGAGCACCCCTACCCCGCCGGGCCCGACGACGGCGTCGCCGTGGCCCGCTGGCTGCTCGACCACGCCGAGCGCGAGTTCGGCACCCCGCGCCTCGTGCTCGGGGGCGAGTCCACCGGGGGCTACATGGCCGCCGCCGTGCTGCTGCGGATGCGCGACGAGCTCGGGGCGATCGACCGCGTGCTCGGGGCCAACCTCGTGTACGGCGTGTACGACTGGGGCGGCTCGCCCAGCCAGCGGGGCCTGCGCCCCCACGACGGTCCCGACGTGCTCGACCCCGACGGCATCACCTTCTTCAGCGACTGCTACCTGCCGGGTCGCACCGAGGCCGAGCGCCGCGACCCGGCGGTGTCGCCCGCCTTCGCCGATCTGCGCGGCCTGCCACCCCTGCTGTGCAGCGTCGGCAGCACCGACCACCTGCTCGACGACACCCTGATGCTTGCGAGCCGCGCTGCGGCCGCCGGGACCGAGATCGACCTCTTCGTCGCCCCCGACCTCCCCCATGGCTACAGCGCGTTCCCGTGTGGCATCACCACCGCGGCCCAGGCCGTGACCGAGGCCTGGTTCACGCGGATCGTCGGCGGCTGAGGTGCACGTCACCGTCATCACGGTCGACCGGGACGGCACGTCGCACTTCGCCGATCGGGAGATCGATCTCGTGGCCCGGGCCTACGCGCCCCCCGCCCCGCCGCTCGAGGTCTCCGACCCGGTGCCCGCCGCCCGCGGCATGTTCTTCCGGATGCCCCCCGGCTGGTTCGGCGACTGGCATCCGTCGCCCCGCCACCAGTACTTCGTCCAGACCACCGGCCTGCTCGAGGTGCAGGTCGGCGACGGTGAGGTCCGCCGCCTCGGGCCCGGGACCGTGGTGCTGCTCGAGGACACCCACGGACCGGGCCACACGACCCGCGTCGTCGGGCCCGACGCGGTGTGCGGGGTGTTCCTGCATCTCCCCGACGAGTGAGCGACGACCTGCGCGACACCCGGGCGCTCACCACCTTCGTGGCCGGCGCATCGATCTCCAACGCCGGCTCGTTCATGCAGGCCACGGCCGTCCCGTTCGTGCTGTACCGGCTGACCGGCTCCAACGTCTGGGTCGGCGCCGCCGCCTTCGCGGCCTTGACCTTCCCCGTCCTCATGAGCCCGGTGGGCGGGATCCTCGTCGACCGGTTCTCCCAGAAGTCGGTGCTGGTCACCGCCCAGTGGGTCCAGATCGCGCCGGCGCTCGCGCTCGCGGGGCTCGCCGCGACCGATGCGCTGCGCCCGTGGCCCACGGTGATCCTCGTCGCGATCGGCGGGGTCGGTGCCGGTCTGCAGTTCCCCGCCTCGCAGTCGTTCGTCCCGACGCTCGTCCCGGCGGCGCGCGTCGCCACCGGGGTGCGCTGGACCACCCTCGGCCTCACCGTGTCGCGC
>VGBI01000110.1 GCA_016870595.1 Actinomycetota bacterium | reverse complement strand
ACGCCGGGGACCGCTCGCAGTCCCTGGCCTCGGCGTGGCCGCTGGCCGCGGTGCTCGCCTCGGGCGTGGCGGCCGGCCCCGGCTGGGGGCTCGTGGGCGGTGTGGTGGTGGGCCTCGTGAACGTGGTGGCGGCCGGAGCCGATGGCGACGTCACCGGCCGGGTGCTCGCCCTGCTCGGGTCGACCGTGCTCTACGGGGCCGCGGGGTGGGTGGCCGGGTGGGTCGCCGCGCAGCTGCGCACCACGGCTGCGGCCGCGGCCGAGGCGGAGGCGCGTGCCGAGGTCGCCCGCACGCTGCACGACGGCGTGCTCCAGACGCTCGCGGTGGTGCAGCGCCGCTCCGACGATCCCGAGCTGGTGGAGCTCTCCCGTGCCCAGGACGCGGAGCTCCGTGCCTTCCTGCGCGGCACGTCCGACCGCGCCGGTGCCCGACCGGACGCGGGCGTGGCCCCCGGCACCGGCGCCGCGCGCGGCACCGACGACGCTGCCGACGTGGCGGTGCTCCTCGGTCCGGCGCTCGCCGCCGTGGAGGGACGCTTCGGGGTGCCGACGCGGCTGGTGGTGGTCGATCCGGGCGATGCCCGGGGTGACGCGGCCCGCGCGCTCGTGGGTGCCGCGGCCGAGGCGGCCACGAACGCCGCCAAGCACTCCGGCTCGGCCGAGGTCTGGGTGTCGGTGGACCGGGGCGAGCCGTCGGGCACGCTGGTGGTCGTGCACGACGAGGGCCACGGCTTCGATCCCCGTTCCACCCCCGAGGGCGACGGGCTCACCGGGTCGGTCCGGGGTCGCCTCGACGCGGTCGGCGGCACCGTCGCAGTGCGCTCGGCGCCGGGTGAGGGTTGCGAGGTCACGCTGTGGGCGCCGTGAGCCCGCCGCCGGTCCGGGTGGTCGTGGCCGACGACCACCACATCTGGCGCTCGGGCATCCGGGCCGACCTCGGCGACCGCTTCGACGTGGTGGGTGAGGCCGAGGACGCGCCGTCCGCGATCGAGGTGGTGAGGGACGTGGCGCCCGACCTGGTGCTGTGCGACCTGCACATGCCCGGTGGTGGCGGCATCGCGGTCGCCGGGGCGGTGGCGGCCGAGGCGCCGGTGGTGATCCTGACGGTGTCGGAATCCGAACGCGACGTCCTCGACGCCGTGGCGGCGGGCGCCGTGGGCTACCTCGTGAAGTCGACCCGGCCGGAGGAGCTGCGCGACGCCCTGCTGCGCGCGGCGGCCGGCGAGCCGGTGTTCTCGCCCCAGCTCGCCGCCCTGCTGATCGGGGAGTACCGCCGCCTCGCCCGCTCGGGTGGCGAGACCGCCACGCTGCCCCTGTCGGAACGGGAACGTGAGGTGCTGGCCCACGTGGCCCGCGGCCAGTCGTACCGGGCGGTGGGCGAGGCGCTGTTCATCTCACCGAAGACGGTGGAGAACCACGTGCGCAACATCATGGCGAAGCTGCACCTCGGCCGGCGTCACGAGTTGGTGCGCTGGGCCGTCGACCACGGCATCACCTGAGGGGGTCAGGCGAGGGCGTCGGCGAGGGCGTCGAGGTCCGTCGTCACCCGGTACCCGCACCGGTCGACCAGCCAGTCCCGGTTGCGCCGGTGCACTTCGACCCCGGCGTCGAAGCGGTTGAGGTGCACGACCGTCGGTGCATCGGCGCCGGGCCGGGACGCGAGGGCGTCGACAATCAGGCGGACCGAGTTGATCGTGCCCAGACCGGCGTCCGCGACCACCAGGACCAGTTCGGGCGCCACCAGCGCGGTCAGGTCCACCCCGTCGCCGTCCTCGGCAGCGGGGGAGCGGACACCGCCCGCGAGCTCGACCAGACCGACGTCGACGCCCCGACCGTCGTCTCGGGGTCGGGTCATCGGTGCGTGGTCTCCTCGGGCACGTGATCGGGACGGGTCGTGTCCTCGCCGTCGACCGAACCCAGCGCGGCGTGCGAGGCGGCGAGCGCCGCCGCCGCGTCGGCCGGGGAGGAGCCGGTGGTGAAGACGAACGCCCGCGCCGTGTTCACGAACAGCTCCACGGTGGCGCGGTTCGCGGCCGCGTACCCGCCCAACGAGCCGAGGGTCTTGGACAGCGTGCCCACGACCACGAGGTGGCAGCCCTCCACCCGCGGCAGCACCGGGCCCAGCACCCCGTGGGCCTCGTTGAGCACGAGCGTGGCGTCGAGTTCGGCGCACACCCGGGCCAGGTCCTCCACCGGGGCCACGTCGCCGTCCATGGAGAACACTGCGTCGGTGACCACCACGGCGTGGCGTCGGCGCCGGGTCGCCAGTGCGTCGGCCACGGCGTCCACGTCGAGGTGCGGGGTGACCTCCACCTCGGCGCGGGCGGCGCGGATCCCGTCGATGATCGACGCATGGTTCAGCTCGTCGCTCACCACGAGCGTGTCGTGGCGGCCTCCGGCGGCCACCATCGCGCCGAGCACTCCGAGGTTCGCTGCGTACCCGGTGGGGAACACGAGCGCGGCCTCGGTGCCGGCCCGTTCGCCCAGGGCGACCTCGAGCTCGTCGTGCACGGGTCGGTGGCCGACCACCAACCGCGACGCGCCGGCGCCCGCCCCGTAGGTGTCGAGCGCCGCCTTGGCCGCTGCGACCACCTCGGGGTGCTGGCTCAGGCCGAGGTAGTCGTTGGAGGCGAAGTGGACCACCTCGGTGCCGCCGTCCGGATGCCCGGGGTCGACCAGACGGGTGCGCACGCCGCCGCACTCGAGGGCCCGCGCCGAACGCCACCGGCCGGCGTCGGCCACCGCACGGTTGCGCGCGGCCACGGCATCGGCGAGCGGCGCCATCAGACGGCCCGTGCCCCGTCGGCGGGCACTCCGTCGGCGGTCACCCCGTCGGCGGTCGCCACGTCGGCGGTCGCCACCTCCGCGATGGCCCCGGCGACGGTGGCCACGATCAGTTCGGCCTCCTCCGCTGTGGTGGTCAGGTGCGGCACGATCACGATCACGTCGCCGAGCGGACGGATCAGCACCCCACCCGCCACGCACGCGGCCGAGATCCGGCGCCCCCAGCGCAGCCCCTCGGCGGGTGGGGCCACCTCGACGCCGATCATCAGGCCGTGCTGGCGCACCTCCGCCACCCCGGGCAGCGGCGCCACCTGCCGATCCAGCAGGTCGGCGAACTGCTCGGCGCGCCCGCGCACGTTCGTGAGCACGTCCTCATCGTCGATCAGCCGGAGGTGTTCGAGGCCCACCGCGCACGCGAGCGCGTTCCCGCCGTAGGAGTGGCCGTGGTGGAGCGTCCTCGCACCGAGATCCTCGCCGAGGAAGGCCTCGTACACCCGGTCGTCGGCCGCCGTGGCCGACAGGGCCAGGTACCCGGCCGAGATCCCCTTGCCCAGCGCCATCAGGTCGGGCCGGAGCCCGCACTGCTCGCTCGCGAAGAGCGTGCCGGTGCGGCCGAATCCCACCGCCACCTCGTCGCACACGAGCAGCACGTCGTGGCGTCGGCACGCGTCCTGGAGCGGCGCGAAGGCCTCCGGCGGCAGCAGGTGCATGCCGGCGGCACCCTGCACGAGCGGCTCCACGACCACCGCCGCGAGCTCACCCGCGTGCTTCGCCACCATCCGGCAGGCCACCTCGATCGCATCGGGTCGGTCGAAGCCGGGGGCCCGCAGCACGCCGAAGCGAAGCGGGTCGAACAGATCGGTGCCGAACCCGCCGTCGCCCACCGACAGCGAGCCGATCGTGTCGCCGTGGTAGGCGCCGCCGAAGGCGAGGTAGCGGGTGTGGCCGGCCACCCCGAGGTTCACCCAGTACTGCAACGCGATCTTCAGGGCCTGCTCCACCGCGGCCGCACCGTCGGAGGCGAACACCAGATGGGCGCCGTCCATCGGGAGCCGCGGCGCGAGAGCCTCGGCGAACTCGATCGCGGCGCGGCTCCCGTTGCCCAGGAGTGTGGTGTGGGCCACGCGGTCGAGTTGGTCGCGGAGCGCAGCATCGAGCCGCGGCACCCGGTGCCCGACGGTGGTGACCCACAGCGACGAGATGGCGTCGAGGTACCGGTTGCCGGCCACGTCGATGATCCAGTGGCCCTCGGCGGACTCGGCGATCACCGGCGAGTTGTCCGCGTAGGCGGCCATCTGGGTGAACCCGTGCCAGACCACCGCCCGGTCGCGGTCCACCCACGCGCGGACCGTGGCATGGTCGGTGGGTGGCTCCACGAGGCCACACGGCCCGGCCCGGCCCGCCGCGCCGCCCATCGCCCGCGACCCCGACCGGCCCGGAGCCCGTCACCCGTCCGGCCCGGGCCTAGACTTCTCGCTTTCCCGGGGGCCCGGTGGTCCCCCGGCCGGAGCAGGTGAGCAGTGGCAGAGATCGAGATCGGACTGGGCAAGGACGGCCGCCGGGGCTACGGCCTCGACGAGGTGGCCATCGTGCCGAGCCGGCGCACGCGGGACGCCGACGAGGTGGACACCTCCTGGCAGATCGACGCCTACCAGTTCGACCTGCCGCTTCTCGCCGCCCCGCAGGACGGGGTGACCAGCCCGGACGTCGCCGTGGCGCTCGACGGGCTCGGTGGCGCCGGGGTGCTGCACCTCGAGGGCCTCTGGACCCGCCACGCGGATCCCGCGCCCGTCCTGGTGAGGATCGCGGAGGCCGCGGCCGACGGCGCCGACGGCGTGGCGCTCCTCCGGGAGGCGTACGAGCCGCAGGTGGACCCGGAGCTGATCGGGGCGCGCATCGCCCGGATCCGCGAGGCCGGCGCCACGGTCGCGGTCGCGGTCAGCCCGGCCAGCACCGAGACGCTGCTGCCCCACATCACCCGTGCCGAGCCCGATCTCCTCGTCATCCAGGGCACCGTCACGTCGGCGGAGCACGTGAGCGAGGGCACCCACGAGCCGCTCGACCTCAAGTACCTGGTGCGGCGCATGGAGGTGCCCGTCATCGTCGGCGGGTGCGCGAGCTACCAGGCCGCGCTGCACCTCATGCGCACCGGAGCCGCCGGGGTGCTCGTCGGCGTGGGCGCAGGCCTGAGCTCCACCACGGGCCGGGTCCTCGGGGTGGGCAACCCGATGGCGACCGCGATCGCCGACGCCCGCGCCGCACGCATGCGGCACCTCGACGAGACCGGCGTGTACGTACACCTCATCGCCGACGGAGGGATGAGCACCGGCGGCGACATCGCCAAGGCGGTGGTGCTCGGTGCCGACGCCGTGATGGTCGGTGCTCCCCTGGCCCGGGCCACCGAGGCGCCGGCCGGGGGCGCCGTGTGGTCGATGAGTGCCTCGCACCGCCGGCTGCCGAGGGGACGCCTGCGCCGGGTGGGCACCGTGGGATCGCTCGAGCAGGTGCTGTTCGGCCCGGCCGACGCCCCGGACGGCGCCACCAACCTCATCGGGGCCCTGCGGAAGTCGATGGCGGTCACCGGCCACGGGACCCTGAAGGAGTTCCAGAAGGCGGAGCTGGTGGTCACCTCGCCGCCCACCGTGCGGCCGGGGGCCCAGCGATGAGCACCCCCGACGGCATCACCGACGAGCTCGCCGGCCTCGGCGACCCGAGCGGAGCGGAGAAGGAGAGTTCTGCGGTCGTGGCGGGGCGGCCCACCGTGCTCGTGGTCGACTTCGGCGCGCAGTACGCGCAGCTCATCGCCCGCCGTGTCCGCGAGGCGAACGTGTACTCCGAGATCGTGCCGCACACGATCTCCGCCGGGGAACTCGCGTCCCGTCGGCCCGCCGCGGTGATCTTCTCCGGGGGCCCCAAGTCGGTCCACGTGGAGGGCGCGCCCGCGATCGATCCCGGCGTGTACGACCTCGACGTGCCGATCCTGGGCATCTGCTACGGCGCCCAGCTCATCGCCCAGCAGCTCGGGGGTCGTGTCGGCGGCGGCGGTGCCGGGGAGTACGGCCGCACCGTGCTGGAGCGCATCGAGGGCACTGCGTCCACGCTCCTCACCGACGACCTCCCGGCGAAGCAGACCGTGTGGATGAGCCACTTCGACGCAGTGCTGGAGGTGCCCGACGGCTTCGTCGCCACGGCCGCCTCCGAGGGCGCCCCCAATGCGGTGTATGAGTCACCCGACCGGCGGATCTGGGCGGTGCAATACCACCCGGAGGTGGCTCACACCCCCCACGGCCAGGAGCTCATCACCCGCTTCCTGCACGAGCTCGCCGGCTGTGACGCGAGCTGGACCATGGGCAACTTCATCGAGTCGTCGGTGACCGCGATCCGTGCCCAGGTGGGTGACGGCCGGGCGATCTGCGGCCTCTCCGGCGGCGTGGACTCCGCGGTCGCCGCCGCGCTGGTCCACCGGGCGATCGGGAGCCAGCTCACCTGCGTGTTCGTCGACACCGGCCTGATGCGCAAGCACGAGGGCGACCAGGTGGTGGAGACCTTCCGCCGTCACCAGGGCATCGAGCTCGTCCACGTGCGCGCGGGCGACCGGTTCTTCGATCGACTCGCCGGCGTGACCGAGCCGGAGGAGAAGCGCAAGGCGATCGGCGAGCTGTTCATCCGCGTGTTCGAGGATGCCCGCGGCGGTGTGCAGGACGCGGCCTTCCTCGTGCAGGGCACCCTCTACCCCGACGTGATCGAGTCCGGTACCGCGCACGCCTCCACGATCAAGAGCCACCACAACGTGGGCGGCCTGCCGGAGGACCTGGACTTCGAACTGGTGGAGCCGCTGCGCCTGCTGTTCAAGGACGAGGTGCGGGCGGTCGGTCACGAGCTCGGACTGCCCGACGAGATCGTGTGGCGCCAGCCGTTCCCCGGGCCCGGTCTCGGAGTGCGCATCATCGGCGAGGTCACGCCCGACAAGGTGGCCACGCTCCAGGAGGCCGACGCCATCGTGCGCGAGGAGCTGCGCATCGCCGGACTCGAGCGGGAGATCTGGCAGGCGTTCGCCGTGCTGCCCGACATCCGCACCGTGGGAGTGATGGGCGACGAGCGCACCTACGGCTATCCGGTGATCATCCGGGCGGTCACCTCCGAGGACGCGATGACCGCCGACTGGGCCCGGATCCCCTACGACGTGCTCGAGACGATGGCGTCGCGGATCATCAACGAGGTGCCCGGCGTGAACCGGGTGGCCTACGACGTGACGTCCAAGCCGCCCGGCACGATCGAGTGGGAGTGATCGAACGCGTGTGATCGAACGCGTGTGACGGTTCGCCGGAGGGACGGGACCGCCAGGCGAACTCGGTCCTCTCTGGGGTTTGTCCCCGGGGTCCGCACGTTTCCGCCACGGATCCGGTAGTGTGGCGGAGCTAGGTGTCA
>VGBI01000109.1 GCA_016870595.1 Actinomycetota bacterium | reverse complement strand
GGACGGAAGGGAGGGTGGAGCGGGTGGGACAGGAGGGAGGGTGGAGCGGGTGGGACAGGAGGGAGGGTGGAGCGGTTGGGACAGAAGGGAGGGTGGGGCGGGATGGTGGGCGCGGCTCAGGCGGTGGCGACCGCCGCGGCCCAGCGGTAGTCGGGCTTGCCCGACGGAGACCGCTCGATGCGGTCCACGTAGTGGATCTCGCGGGGCAGCTTGTACCCGGCGATGTGGCGGCGGCACTCGTCCTGGATCGACTCGAGCGACGGGGTGCAGCCCGGTCGGGGCTGGACCACGGCCGCGACGCGCTGGCCCCAGCGCTCGTCGGTCACGCCCACGACCACGCAGTCGTAGACCTCGGCGTGGCGGCGGACCGCACCCTCGACCTCCTCGGGAAAGATCTTCTCGCCCCCCGAGTTGATCGAAACCGAGCCCCGGCCCAGCAGGGTGATCGTGCCGTCGGCCTCGAGCGTGGCGAAGTCGCCGGGCATGGAGTAGCGGGTGCCGTCGGGACCGGTGACGAAGGTCTGGGCCGTCTTCTCGGGGTCCTTGTAGTACTCGATCGGGATGTTCCCCTTGCGGGCGACCTTGCCGACGATCCCCGAGCCGGGTACGGCCTCGCGCAGGTCCTCGTCGAGCACGACCGAGTCGCGCACGGCCCGGACCGTGGGCCCACCCTTCATCGCGGTCTTGCCCTTCTCGACGATCGAGTAGCCGTTGGAGCCCGACTCCGAGGAGCCGATCGCGTCGGTGAGCACGATGCTGGGCAGCAGCTCCATGAAGCGGTCCTTCATGGACGGCGAGAACAGCGCCGCGGTGCTGCCGATCGCGAAGAGCGAGGAGAGGTCGAAGGCACGGGCCGAGTCCTCGAGCGCGTCGATCATGGGTCGGGCCATTGCGTCGCCGGTGATCATGACCATGTTGACGCCCTCCTCCTCGACCAGCTCCCAGGTGCGGACCGGGTCGAACTTGGCCATGAGGACGATGCGGGCGCCACGGAACGCGCCGCCCATGACCCCCCACTGTGTGGCGCCGTGCATGAGCGGGGCGATGGGCATGTTGGTGGCGGCGCCGCCGGCGGCCTGCGCCTGCTCGACCAGGTCCATGGGGGCGGAGACCCGGTCGTTGGTCACGGGGTCGATGCCGCCCCCGAGTGCGAAGAAGACGTCTTCGTGGCGCCACACCACGCCCTTGGGCATCCCGGTGGTGCCCCCCGTGTAGAGGATGTAGCGGTCGTCGGGCGAGCGGGGCCCGAAGTCGCGCACCGGGGACCCGCCCGCCATCGCGGCCTCGAAGTCGACCGAGTCGAGCCCGTCGAGGTCGGCGCCGCTGCCGTCCTCGATCACCACGGTGTGCCGGAGCAGGGGCAGGTGGGCGAGCACGCCGCGGACCCGCGGCGCGAACTCGCGCTGGTACACGAGGGCCTTGAGGTCGGCGTTCTCGAACAGGTACGCGAGCTCCTCCTCCACGTACCGGTAGTTGATGTTGATCCAGGTCGCCCGGACCTTGAACACCGCCCAGAGGGTCTCGACCCACTCCACGGAGTTGTAGCCGTAGATCCCGACGTGATCGCCGGGGCCGATGCCCTGGGCCTGGAGGTGATGGGCGAGCCGGTTGGCCCGCTCCTCCATCTCCGCGTAGGTCCGGCGCCGGCCCTCGGCCACGAGGTACTCCCGGTCGGGGAAGGCGTCGGCAGCGGCTTCGAACAGGTCGGCGAGGTTGTACTCCATCAGCACGCATCCGGTTCGGGGACCGGCGGAACCGGTCGGTGCGGGTCGGGGGCGGTCCGCACGATAACGGAGATCGACCCGGGTCCCGACCGGGTCGCCACCGGGCCGCGGGCCGGCGCCGGGCGTCCTAACGTGAGCGGCGTGACCCGCCGCGTGGCGTACCGGACCTGCCCGCTGTGCGAGGCGACCTGCGGGCTCGAGCTGCACCTCGAGGACGACGTCCCCGTCCTCGCCCGCGGCGACCGTGCCGACGTGTTCTCCCGGGGGTTCCTCTGCCCGAAGGGGGCCGCCCTGCCGAAGCTCGAGGCCGACCCCGACCGGGTGCGTCGGCCGCTCCTGCGGACGGGGCGGGGCTCGGCGGCGCAGTGGCGGGAGGTGGACTGGCCCGAGGCGTTCGCCGTGATCGCCGAACGGCTGTCCGCGGTGATCGACGCGCACGGCCGGGACGCGGTCGGCGTGTACCTGGGGAACCCGACGGCCCACAACCTCGCGAGCCTCGTCCACGGCCGTCTGATGCTCCAGGGGCTCGGGACCCGCAACGTGTTCTCGGCCAGCACCGTGGACCAGATGCCCAAGCAGGTCGCGGCGGGTCTCATGTTCGGCGGCGCGCTGTCGATCCCGGTGCCCGACGTCGACCGCACGGACCATCTCCTGATGCTCGGGGCCAACCCCTACGAGTCGAACGGCTCGCTGTGCACCGCGCCCGACCTGCCCGGTCGGCTCGAGGCCTTGCGGGCGCGCGGCGGACGCCTCGTCGTCGTCGACCCCCGTCGGACCCGTACCGCCGCCGCGGCCGACGAGCACCTCGCGATCGTCCCGGGCACCGACGCACTGTTCCTGTTCGCGCTCGTGCACGTGCTCTTCGCCGAGGGTCGGATCGACCCCGGCCCCCACCTCACGCCCCACCTCGACGGCCTGGGCGAGGTCGAGCGGCTCGCAGCCGACTTCCCGCCCGAGGCGGTCGCCGACGCGTGCGGGATCCCCGCCGAGCGGATCCGGGCGGTGGCCCGCGACCTCGCGGCGGCGCCCCGCGCGTGCGTGTACGCCCGCATCGGCACCTGCACCCAGGAGTTCGGCACGCTCGCCTCGTGGCTGGTCGACGTGGTCAACGTGCTGACCGGCAACCTCGACCGCCCCGGGGGTGCGATGTTCACCCTCCCCGCCGCCGGGAGCGCCTCGGCGGGCGGGACGCCCGGTCCGGGCCGGGGCGTGCGCCTCGGCCGCCACGCCAGCCGGGTCCGCGGCGCGCCCGAGGTGTTCGGCGAGTTCCCGGCGGCCTGCATGGCCGAGGAGATCGAGACCCCCGGCCCCGGGCAGATCCGGGCGATGGTCACCGTCGCGGGCAACCCGGTGTGCAGCACCCCCGACGGCCCCCGCCTCGACCGGGCCCTCGACGCGCTCGACTTCATGGTCAGCGTCGACATCTACCGCAACGAGACGACCCGCCACGCCGACGTCATCCTCCCGGCGCCGCCGCTCGTCGCCAAGGGGCACTACGACCTCGCGCTCTACCAGCTCGCCGTGCGCAACGTGGCCAACTACTCGCCCCCGATCCGCCCGCTCGCCGCGCACGAGACGGCCGAGTGGGAGATCCTGGCCCGGCTCGGGGCGATCGGCATGGGCCTCGGCCCCGACGCCGACGTCGACGCCCTCGACGAGGCGCTGGCCCGGGGTCTGGTGGAGCGGGCGGTGGCCCGGCCCGGGTCGAACGTCGAGGGGCGCGACCCCGATGCGTTGATGACCGCGCTCGCCCACCGGCGGGGCCCCGAGCGCGCGCTCGACGTGATGCTGCGCACGGGTCCGTACGGCGACGGCTTCGGCGCCGATCCGGCCGGGCTCTCACTGGCCGCGCTGGAGGCCGAGCCCCACGGTGTCGACCTCGGGCCGCTCGCGCCGCGGATCCCCGGGGTGCTGCGCACCCCGACCGGTCGGATCGAGCTGGCCCCCGAGGCGATCGTCGCCGACGTGGCCCGGCTGCGGGCGCGCCGTGACCGGCCCGCGACCGGCGGCCTGGTGCTCGTGGGGCGGCGGCACCTGCGGTCGAACAACTCGTGGATGCACAACGTGGAGGTCCTGGTCAAGGGCCGGCCCCGGTGCACGCTGCTGGTCCACCCCGACGACGCGGCCGCGCGGGGGGTCGTGCACGGCGGGACTGTGCGGGTGACGTCGGCGTCGGGGGCGGTCGAGGTGCCGGTCGAGGTCGACGACGCGATGCGGCCCGGCGTGGTGAGCCTGCCCCACGGGTGGGGCCACGACGTCGACGGCGTCGACCTCGCCGTGGCCCGGCGCCACGCCGGTGTGAGCAGTAACGTGCTGACGCCGAGCGACAGGCTCGATCCGCTGTCCGGAAACGCCGTGTGCAACGGCATCGCCGTGGAGGTGGTCCCATGCCCGTCCCCGTGATCGACGCCGACGGCCACGTGCTCGAGCCGCGCGAAGCCTTCGCGCACCTGCCCGACCACCAGCGCCCGACCATCACCACCGACGCCCGGGGTCTCGACCACGTCACCGTGGGCGGACAGGAGATCTTCGTCGGGAGCCTGGGAATGCTCGGCACTCCGGGCGCGGTGATCGCCGACCTCGCCAACGCCCGTCCGCTCGAGGAGGCGATCGCGGGCGCGTTCAACCCGCACGCCCGGCTCGCCGACCTCGACGCCGACGACCTCGACGCGGTCGTGCTGTACCCGACGGTCGGCCTGGCCTACTGGGCGATCGCCGACCCCGCCGCCGCCGTCGCGGTGGTGCGGGCCTACAACGACTGGCTCGCCTCGTTCTGCGCCGCCGACCCCACCCGGCTGTTCGGCGTCGCCGCGCTCCCGTTCCAGGACCCGGTCGCGGCCGCGGCCGAGCTGCGCCGGGCCCACGACGAGCTGGGCTTCCGGGTCGCGTTCGTGCGGCCGAACCCCTGCGCGGGGCGCACGATCGTCGACCCGGCGAACGGGATCTTCTGGGAGACCGCCGAGGAGCTCGACGTCACGATCGGCATCCACGAGGGCTCCCAGCCCGCCATTCCCACGCTCGGCCTCGACCGGCCGCCGTACAACGCCCTGGTCCTCCACGCGACGTCGCACACGCTGGAGCACATGCTCGCCTGCGCGCAGCTCATGGCCACCGGGGTGATGGAGCGCCACCCGGGGCTGCGGTTCGTGTTCCTCGAGGCCGGGGGCGGCTGGGCGCCGTACTGGCTCGAGCGGCTCGACCACCAGGTCGGTCGGTTCGGTGGCTACGCGCCCGAGATGAAGCTGCTGCCGAGCGAGTACTTCGCCCGGCAGTGCTGGATCAGCTTCGAGGTCGACGAGCACACCCTGCCGGTGCTCGCACCCCTGGTGGGCACCGACCGCATCGTGTGGGGCACCGACTACCCGCACCCCGACTGCACGTTCCCGGGAATGGTCAAGGAGCTGCGCGAGCAGATCTCGACGCTCCCGCAGGCCGACCAGGACCGGATCCTCGGCCAGAACGCGATCGACCTCTACCGGCTGCCCCGCTGAGCGGCCGGGCCCGCCTCAGCGGGTGAGGTCGGCGAGGAGCCGCATGGCGTCGGGGTCGCCCCCGCCCACGAGCAGCGTGGTGACCGGGGTCGACCGCCACGCCTCGATCCGCTCGGCGATGCGGGCCGGTGGCCCGACCAGTGAGATCTCGTCGGCGAAGTCGTCGGGCACGGCCAGGATCGCCTCGTCGCGCTTGCCCGCGAAGAACAGGTCCTGGATCCGGTGGGCCTCCTCCTCGAACCCCATCCGGGCCATGAGCTCGGTGTGGAAGTTCTTGGTCTTCGCGCCCATCCCGCCGATGTAGAAGCCGAGCGTGGCCTTGATCGGCCACAGCGCGGTGGCGATGTCGTCGGCGACCACGACCGACACGTTCACCGCGATCTCGAAGTCGTCGGGCCGGGTGTCGGGCACGACGTAGGCGTCGCGGTACGGCGACCAGTAGAGCGGCACCCAGCCGTCGGCGATCTCGAACGCCATGGCGACGTTCTTCGGGCCCTCGGCGCCGAGGTAGACGGGCACGTCGCCCCGCCGCGGGTGCGTGATCATCTTGAGCGGCTTGCCCAGGCCGAGCGCACCGTCGCCGGTGTAGGGGAGGGGGTAGTGCGGTCCCGGGGCGGAGACCGGGGCCTCGCGGCGCAGCGCGTCGCGCATGATCGCGACGTACTCGCGCGTGCGGGCGAGAGGCTGCCCGAAGGGCCGCCCGTACCAACCCTCGACCACCTGGGGTCCGCTCACCCCGATCCCGACGGCGGCCCGACCCTCCGAGAGTCCGTCGAGGGTCATGGCGTGCATGGCCATGGCGGTGGGGGTGCGGGCCGCGATCTGGGCGATGCCGGTGCACAGGCGGACGCGCGAGGTCGCACCCGCCACCGCGGCGAGGGGCGAGAACGCGTCGCTGCTCCAGGACTCGCCGGTCCACACGGAGTCGAAGCCGAGATCCTCGGCCCGCACCGCGAGCTCGATGAGGTCGCGGGCCGGACGGGGTGCGGCGGTCCAGTACCCGAACTGCAGGCCGAGCTTGAGGTCACCCATGCCTGCACCGTAGTTGCGGTTGGCGGGCCCCGGTCGGGGCATGGTTGACTCCGCCGCCATGGACCGCACACCCGTCATCGTGGGGATCGGACTGTCCGACCACCCCAAGGCCCCGCACCTCAACGGCGTCCAGCACCACGTGCTCGCCGCCCGACGGGCGATCGCCGACGCCGGCATCGACAAGGCGTCGATCGACGGCTACGTCAACGCCGGCGGTGGGGGCGGGATGATGGTCGACGACGCGGTGACGATGGCCGAGTACCTCGGGATCGACCACCGCTACGTCGACGGCACGATGACCGGGGGCTCCTCGTTCGAGTTCCACGTCCAGCACCTCGCCGCCGCGATCCGCGACGGGCTCTGCGACACCGCCCTCGTCACCTACGGATCCGACCAGCTGACCCGCATGGGTCGCAGCCTGGGGACCGGCGGCATGCACCGGGGCCAGCAGCGCGTCGCCGGGCCGTCGGGCTACGAGGCGCCGTACGGCAACTCCCTGGTGGGGTCGTACGCCATGCACGCCCAGCGCCACATGCACGAGTTCGGGACCACCTCCGAGCAGCTCGCCGAGATCGCCGTCGGCGTACGCGAGTTCGCCTCCCTCAACCCGAACGCCATCTACCGCGACCCGATCACCGTCGACGACGTCCTGTCGTCGCGGATGATCGCCGATCCGCTGCACCTGCTCGACTGCTGCGCGATCACCGACGGCGGTGGGGCGTTCATCATGACGACCGCCGACCGGGCCAGGGACCTGCCCCAGGCGCCGGTCTACGTGCTCGGGGCCGCCGGGGGCCAGACGCACTGGAACATCTCCCAGCAGTCCGACTTCACGTCGTCGGCCGGGGCGCGGGTCGGGCCGATCGCGTTCGAGCAGGCCGGGGTCACCCACGACGACGTCGACCTGCTCATGTTCTACGACTCGTTCACGATCACCTGCCTGATCCTGCTCGAGTCGCTCGGCTTCGTCCCGAAGGGCCAGGGCGGTCCGTTCGTCGCCGAGGGCCACCTGAAGCGGGGCGGCAAGTGGCCGCTGAACACCGACGGGGGCGGGCTGTCGGCCTGCCACCCGGGGATGCGGGGCATCTTCTTGATCCTCGAGGCCGTGCGCCAGCTACGCGGCCAGGGTGGCGAGGCCCAGGTACCGGACTGCGAGGTCGCGATCGCAGCCGGGTCGGGGGGCTGGCTGTCGTGCATCGGCGTCGCGATCCTGGGGAAGGAGCACCCGTGATCACCCACGAGGTGGTCGGGGTCGAGGAGTGGGCCAAGCCCCTCCCGCAGATCGACAACGTCAACGCGGAGTACTGGCAGGCGGCGCGCGAGGGGCGCCTGCTGG
>VGBI01000108.1 GCA_016870595.1 Actinomycetota bacterium | reverse complement strand
GGGCAGCGAGCCGCTCTGGGAGACCGCGGTCACCCGACGCGACGCCTCGAGCACCCCGTCGTAGCACCACGCGTACACCCGGGTGGCGAGGACCGGCCGGGGCTCGGTGCCCCGGGACCGCCGCCGGAGGCCCTCGGTCACGGCCAGCCCCACGATCCACGAGGCCACCGTCACGAACAGCGCCGGCTCGAAGCCGGGCCACAGCACCAGGTGCTTCGTCCCCGACTCCGGGTCGAGCGACGCGGCGACCTCGGCGATCACCTCCCCCACCAGGCCCGCCGCGAGCCCGAACGCCACCGACAGCGCCGCCAGCAGGGCCGGCGGGGCGAGGAAGGCGGGACCGGCCCGGTGCACGAGCCCGGGCACGATCGGCGAGGGCATCCGGATCATCGACACCCGGGGCTGCGGTGCACCGCGGCCGAACATCTGGTCGAAGAGGCGGGCGGTGTAGGCGACGGTGATCATCGCGCCGACGACGAACGCCGCGAGCGCCACGACGCCCCACCCACCGATCTCGAGGTCGAGCAGGCCCTGGAGCCCGGCCTCCTTGGCCACGAAGCCGAACGTGGGGATGACCGCAGCCATCGACAGCGCGGCGGCACCCGCGATCACCGCCAGGCCCGGCATGATCCGACCGAGCCCCGTGAGGCGCCGGAGGTCGCGGGTGTTCGCTGAGTCGTCGACGATCCCGACCACGAGGAACAGCGCCGCCTTGAACAGCGCGTGGGCGAGCAGCATCGCCGTACCCGCGAAGGTGAGCTTGGGATCGCCGATCCCGAACAGCAGCACCAGCAGGCCCAGTTGGCTGACCGTCCCGTGGGCGAGCGCCAGCTTGGCGTCCTGCTCCCGCAGCGCCCGCCACCCGCCGAGGAGCAGCGACAGGCCCCCGGCGGCGATCACGAGCGGTCGCCAGGGACCGACGGGCGCGAAGGCCGGCGCGAGGCGGGCGATCAGCACGATGCCGGCCTTCACCATGGTGGCGGAGTGCAGGTAGGCGCTGACCGGGGTCGGTGCCGCCATCGCCCCGGGGAGCCAGAAGTGCAGCGGGAACTGCGCCGACTTGGCGAAGGCGCCGGTGAGCACCAGTACCAGGGCGACCGTCGTGACGGTGCCCCCGGGCGGATCGGCGACGAGCGCCGAGATCGTGGTGACGCCGGATTGCAGGCCGAGGAGCACCAGGCCGGCGAGCAACGCGAGCCCACCCAGCGCAGTGACGAGGAGCGCCCGCTGGGCGGCCGAGCGGGCCTTGGCCGAGCGGTCGTCGATCCCGATCAGGAGGAACGAGGTGACCGAGGTGAGCTCCCAGAAGCAGAACAGCGTGAAGAAGCCGTCGGCCAGGACCAGGCCCAGCATCGCCGCAGCGAACGCGAGGAGGAGCCCGGCGATCCGACCCACGTCGGGACGCGACGCGTGCCCGTGGTGGTCGCGGAAGTACACGGCGGAGTAGGCGAACACCAGGGCCCCGATCGCGCTCACCACGACCGCCATGAACCATCCGAACCCGTCGAGGCGGAAGGCGAAGTCGAGCCCGAGCGCCGGGACCCACTCGATCGTCTCGGACCGCACGTCGCCGTCGAGGACGCTCGGTGCGACCGCGAGCAGCGCGACGAGCGCGGCGGCGAGGGTGCACGCCCCGAGGCGGAAGCCCCAGAGCCCGACCCGTCGGCCCGGAACGAGGAGCGCAACGGCCACGACCACCGGCACCAGGACGAGCGCGAGCATCAGCACCGGGACCGCTCCTCGGCCGTCCCCCGGGACCGGTCCATTCAGGCGGGCTGGTCGATCATGTCGACGGGCGTGAGGTCCCGGTGGTCGTCGACCCGCTCGTCGCCGTAGGGCAGGTGCCCGTCGGCCACCCGGTCGAGCGCGCGGAGCAGCAGGCGGCGGGCGTGGATGATCGCGACGTCGCTGCTGGACAGGTGCTCACGGGTCCGGTCGGCGATCGGCCCCATGCTCACCTGGGTGATGATGTCCTCCTGGAGGAGGTTGCCGGTGAAGCCGCTGAAGTGGCCCGCGGCCATGGCCGGGCGGTTCTGGCCCCAGTGGTCGTCACGGCCGCCCGAGAAGCCGCCGAAGTCCTCGGGGTCGAACGGGCGGTCGCCCACCAGGGGGCGCTGGGCCTCGGGGACGTCGAGGTAGGTGCCGTCGTGGAGATCCGGACCGTCGGACCAGAGTCCGAAGAACAGCACGTGGTGGTGGTCGTCGACCGGTGAGACGATGAAGATCGTGCCGTCGACGTTGGCCGCCCGGTTTCCCGGCACCAGGCTCACGAGCGGCGCGACCCAGCGCGTGGTCCGGACGTAGGTGCCCCCGTCGGGGAGCGGCCGCAGCGCGATGGCATCGAGGCCGTGCGGACCGGTCTCGACGTCGTAGCGGGGGGCGAGCAGGTCGAGGGCCTGCCCGATCGTCCCCGACGACGCCTTGGCCTGGATCCGCTCGATGTACGCGCGGTGGAGCGTGCCCACGTGGGCGGTGTCGAGGGTGGCCTCCACGCCCTGGAGCCAGTTGCAGTCCACCGGGGTCGCGGTGATCCAGACCTGGCGATCGGTGCGATCGTCGTAGGGCAGGTGAGGGAAGGGCGGGGCCGGGTCAGCCCCGAGCCAGACCCACAGCAACCCGCCCGCCTCGACGGTCGGGTAGGCGCGGGTTCGGACCTTGGCCGCGAACGCCTCGGCGTTGGGGTGGTGGGTCGGGGCGTCGACCACCTGACCGGTGGCATCGATCCGCCAGCCGTGGAAGATGCAGGTCAGGGCACAGTCCTCGTTGCGGGCGAGCACCAGCGACGTGCTCCGGTGGGGACAGCCTTCGTCGAGGAACCCGATGCGGCCCTCGGAGTCCCGGAAGGCCACGTAGTCGGTGCCCAGCAGCCGTACCCGTCGGGGCGGGCCGTCGGCGACCAGGGACCGGCTCAGGCAGGCCGGGATCCAGGAGTGGTCCCGGATGAGCCGGCCCATGGGCGCGTCGCCCTCGATCCGGGTGATCGCCTCGTTCTGGGACTGCGTCAGCATGCCCCCATCTTGGGGCATGGCGGCGCCGGCGGACAATGCGGAGCCACCCCCGCCGCCATACCCCGGCGGGTGAGGTCAGAACGCGGTCAGCGGCGCAGGCGGGCCCGGACCGCTCGCGGGATCCGGGCCGGCTCCCGCACCACCCGCTGCCACCGGTCCCGCCGGTTGGCCCGGGCGAGCGCGTCCAGCTCGGCCGCGAGGTCGAGGCGACCGACCGCCACGCCGTGGAGCACCGCGTCGAACTGGTTGCGCGCCACGAAGTCGTCGACCGCCGCCGACGCCGCACCCTCCTGGGTCAGGGCCGGCACGCCCCGGTTCGTCGTCTCGTACGGGAACGGCGCAACGCCGAGGGCGTGGGCGATCACCACGAGGCTCTCGTCGAACCGCTCGGTGACGCCCACGGCGAGGCCGTGGGTGGGGAGGTTGGCGCAGGCGTCGTCGCACATCGCCGGGGTGACCCGCCCGGTGAGGTCGCCGCGGCCCGGTGTCGCCCAGCGCCGGACCTGCGCGTTGTCGAGTGACCACCCCTCACCGGAGACGAGGTAGTCCTCGAAGCCGGGCGGGAGCGTCCCGTTGCGGACCCGGTGCCCATAGAGGGAACGGATCCGCGGCAAGGGTTCCCGCAGCAGGGTCAGATAGGCCAACGGCCCGGCGCCCGGTGGGCGGACCCGTTCGTGGAACCCGAAGAAGACGTGCCCGGTCACGACCCGGGCGGCGGCCCGGCGCTCGGCGGGTAGCGCCTCCCACTGCTCGAACGCGAACTGGTTCCGGGCGGCGGCATCGTCGGGGTCACGGTCCTCGTACCCGGTGTGCCGGGTCCGCTCCTGCTGGGCGCGCCGCGGCCGGAACCCGACGTGGGTCGTCCCGAACCGGGCGGTGAGCGCGCGCTGCAGGGTGCTGCCACCCGTCTTGGGCACGTGGAGGAACACGACCGGGCCGGTGGTCACGGTCCCTCGGGTGGCGTCAGACACGGGCCACGTGCTGCGCACCGAGGTCGGCCAGGTGGGGCACACCGAGCTGGCGCAGCGTGTCGACCACCTCGTCGCGCAGCAGCGCGAGGAGTCGCTCCACCCCGGCCTGACCCCCGGCCGCGAGCGCCCAGAGCACCGGGCGCCCCACGAGCACCGCCGCGGCGCCGAGCGCCACCGCCTTCACGATGTCGGTGCCGCTGCGGATCCCTCCGTCGACGAGCACGATCCCGGCGTCGCCCACCGCGTCGACCACCGCATCGACCACCGCCGGGAGCACGTCGGCGGTCCCGGGTTCGCCGTCGAGCTGGCGGCCACCGTGGTTCGACACGACGACCCCGGCCGCGCCCGACGCGAGCGCAGCACGCGCGTCGTCGGGATGCACGACGCCCTTGGCGATGACGGGCAGGTCGCACAGGCCGGCCACCCACTCGAGGTCGCGCCAGGTGAGCGACTGGTCGAACTGGCTGCTGAACGCACGGAGCGCGGAGCCCGACGCGGCGAGGCTCGGGTCGAGGACGTGGGCCACGTTGGCCATCGCCATTCCCGGCGGGAGGACGAAGTGGTTCCGTTGATCGGCATAGCGGATCCCCACGGTCGGGGTGTCGACCGTGAGCACGAGCGTCGTGTACCCGGACGCGACCGCCCGCTCCACCAGCTCGCGGGTCAGGCCCCGGTCGGTGAACACGTAGAGCTGGAACCAGCGCGGCGCGCCGGTGGCGGCGACGTCTTCCAGCGCCACCGTGGCCAGGGTGGAGGCGACCATGACGGTGCCCGCGGCCGCTGCGGCCCGGGCGGTGGCGACCTCCCCCTCGGGGTCGGCGAGACAGTGGAACGCGGTCGGGGCGATCAGCGCCGGAAACGAGACGTCGTGGCCGAGCACGGTCGTACTCGGGTCGAGGTCGGCGACCCCGACCAGGCTGCGGCGCCGGAACGCGTAGTGGTGCCAGGCCCGCTCGTTCTCGGCGAGCGTCCACTCCCGCAGCGCGCCCGAGCGGTAGTAGTCGTACGTCATCGGGTCGAGCCGCTCACGCGCCGCAGCGTGGAAGTCGTCGGTGCAGACGAGCCGATCGAGGTCGCCGGGTGTCACGTCGCCAAGCGGCGCCGCCGGGGATTCCATCCGCCGAACCTATCCCCGTCCGGTGGGCGCTGAGGGACTCGAACCCCCGACCCCCTCCTTGTAAGGGAGGTGCTCTCGCCAACTGAGCCAAGCGCCCGGGCCCGCAAGGCTAGCCCTCGGGACGGCGCCCGCCCCAGGGTGGCCGCGCCGGACCGTGGACGAGTGGCGGCTCAGACGGTGCGGCAGAACCGGGCGATGCTCGCCGCGGTCTCCTCGGCGATGTCGGGGACCGCGATGGAGATCAGCTCCGCGCCGTGGACGGTGCCCATCACCTGGCGGCAGCGGGCCGGCACCCCGGCGCGCAGCAGCAACCGGTAGAACTCGATGCCCTCGTCGCGCAGCGGGTCGCACTCGTTGACGCTGATCACGGTGGGGACGAGTCCGGTCACGTCGGCTTCGGTCGCGAACGCCGGCCAGGCCAACGGATCACCCGCCTCGAATGCCTCGATGCCGTAACCCATCCGCCCCTGGTTGTGGTGCAGGTCGAGGAAGATGCCGTTGTTCTCGACCGACGACGGGAATCGGTCCTGGGGCCACTCCCCCGCGATGTATGGGCACATCGCGTAGAGCCCTCGGATCAGCCCGAGGTCGCCGTCGCGCCGGAGCCGCATCCCGGTGGCCAGCGTGAGGTTGCCCCCACCGCTCTCCCCCGCCACGACGATCCGGTCGGGGTCGATCCCGAGCTCGGCGGCGTGGGCGTGCACCCAGCGCAGACCGGACACGCAGTCGTTCAGCCCCGCCGGGTACGGCGCGACCTCCGGGGCCGACGACGGCACCACGCAGTTGCGGAAGTCGACCATGACCACCGCCACCCCGTGGTGCGCGATGCGGCGGCCCCAGACGCGGTACACGGCGTCGAAGCACGACATGAACGCCATGCCCCCGCCGTGGATGTAGTACACGCATGGCAATGGTCCCTCTCCCTCGGGACGGATCACCGCGAGGTGCACCGGGTTGCCGTCGGGGTCCGAGACGATCTCTCGCCGGGACACCTCGAGCCCGGCGGTGGGCACCGACCCGTCGTCGAGCACCTCGAGCAGGGTCGCGGTCTGCTCCCGGGCCGTCACCGCCTCGGGGGTGGCCATGGACGCGAGCAGCGCGTCGCGGTCGGCGACGTCTCCCGGCGACGGCGTAGGCAGGAACGCGAGCACGGCCTTGAGCCGGGGATCGATGCGGGGGTCGTCGGCAATCGGGGTCACGGGGTGCTCCTCGGGTCGGATGGCCGGGGGGCGGCGCATCGGCGAGACTCAGCATATGGATCTCGGACTGCAGGGCGCACGGGTCGTGGTGACGGGAGCGAGCGACGGCATCGGGGCGGCCACCGCCCGGGTCTTCGCCGGGGAAGGCACCGCGGTGGGCCTGATCGCCCGGCGGTCCGACCGGCTCCACGCCGTGGCCGAGGAGTGCCGGGCCCTCGGGGCGCCGACCGCCGTGGTCGCGGTCGCCGACCTGCGCGACCCCGCGGCGCTGACCGCGGCCTTCGACGCGTGCACCGACGGGCTCGGTGCGGTGGACGTCCTCGTCAACAACGCGGGCGACTCGAAGCTCGGGACGGTGGAGCAGCTCGACGACGCCGCGTGGCAGGAGTCGTTCGACCTCAAGCTGATGGGCTACGTGCGGGGGATGCGCCACGTGCTGCCCGGGATGCGGGCCCGGGGGGCGGGCTGCATCGTCAACGTGCTCGGCACCGCCGGCACCCAGCCCTCGGGCGGGTACGTGCTGTCGTGCTTCGTCACCGCGCTGGCCCAGCTCACGGCGTCGGTGGCCGACGAGGTCGCGTCCGACGGCGTGCGGGTGGTCGGCCTCGGTCCGGGCTACACCCGGACCGAGCGGGTCATGGGCACCGTCCGGCGCCTCGCCGCCGAGGCCGGGCGCGACGTGGAGGAGTTCACCGCCGACTTCGGGCGGGCCATGGTCCCGATCGGACGGCTCGCCACCCCCGAGGAGATGGGTCGCCTCGTCGCCGTGCTCGCCAGCGACACCGTGGCCGGCTTCGTGACCGGCACCCAGTGGATCGCCGACGGCGGCTCGACCCGCGCGGTGTGATCCGGACGCCCGCCGGGCGGACCGGGGCTCGCACGAGCCGCACCCCCGGATCCCGGACCCCGGGGGGAACGGGCCCCGGCTCCGGTGGGTGCGTCGGCGTCACCCCGGTCCGCCCGCAGGGCGGGCGCCGGGAGCCTCAGGCGATCTCGGCGACCGGGATCTCCCAGGACAGGACCGGGTCGGGCCGGGCGACCTTGGGCGGCCGCCCCCGGCGGGGAGCCTGGGCCACGACCCGGCCGTCGACCACCAGCTCGCCGCCCCAGACGCCGTAGGCGGCGTCGTCGTCGAGGGCCGCGGTGAGGCACTGGGCCCGCACCGGGCAGGCGACGCAGTAGTCCTTGGCCCGGGCGATGTCGCCGGGGTCCTCCGAGAAGAAGAGCGCAGTCAGGGAGGCGGCGCCGTCGCGGCAGCGGGCGTCCTCCCGCCAGGCGTCGGTCGGGTCGACGAGGCGCAGCACCGGGACGACCAGGGTGGGGTCCAGCGTGTGCACGGACATCGGGGTTCCTCGTTTCGGGGGAGTCATCGGGGAAGG
>VGBI01000107.1 GCA_016870595.1 Actinomycetota bacterium | reverse complement strand
GCTGCGGCGCCCGGACCCGGACCGGGCCGCCGCGGCCGAGGCCGAGGAACTCCTCGTAGAGGCCCCGGTCCTCGGGCTCCACCGGGACCAGCACCTCGCGGGGCACGTCGCCGGGGCCGGCGTCGCCGTAGAGCTGCTCGAGCACCTTGCCGACCAGGGCGGGCGGGTCGACCTCCTCGACCTTGTCGACGATCATCCCCTTGCGGCCCACCACCCGACCCCGGCGCACGAAGAACACCTGCACCGACGCCTCGAGCGGGTCCTCGACCAGGCCGATGACGTCGAGGTCCTCCTCTGTGGCCGCCACCATCTGCTGGCGCTCCACCGCGGTGCGCACCGACTGGAGCTGGTCGCGCAGGCGGGCCGCCCGCTCGAACTCGAGCCCCTCGGCCGCCTCGTCCATCGCGCGCGCCAGCCGGTCGAGGACCGGGCCGTGCTCGCCGTCGAGGAAGGCGAGGAGGTCGGCCACCAGCGCGTCGTAGTCGGCCCTGGTGATGTCACCCACGCAGGGTGCGGCGCACTTCTCGATGTGGGCGTAGAGGCACGGACGCCCGAGCCGGTGGTGACGGTCGAACTTGGCCGGGGTGCACGTGCGGATCGGGAAGGTGCGCAGCAGCAGGTCGAGCGTCTCGCGGATCGCCCAGGCGTGGGCGTAGGGGCCGAAGTAGCGCCGTCCGGGCCGCTTCTCGCCCCGCAGCACCATGGCCCGGGGCCACTCCTCGTCGAGGGTCACCGCGAGGTACGGGTACGACTTGTCGTCGCGGTAGCGGATGTTGAACCGGGGTCGGTGCCGCTTGATCAGGTTGTACTCGAGGAAGAACGCCTCGATCTCGTTGCGGACCTCGATCCACTCGACCGAGTCGGCGCTGGCCACCATCTGGCGGGTCCGGGTGGCGAGGGTCTCGGGGGGCGCGAAGTAGCTGAGCACCCGGCTGCGCAGGTGCTTGGCCTTGCCCACGTAGAGCACCCTGCCGTCGGCGTCGAGGAACTGGTACGAGCCGGGACCAACGGGGATCGTGCCGGGGGCCGGGCGCAGGACCATGCGCCCATTGTCCCACCCGGGGGCCGGACCGACCCGGGACGAGGGACCCACCCGGCCCGGGGCCCCCGGAGTGTCCCCGGGGGCGTTACGCTGGTCGCAGGTCGGCCTGGTACTCCGGCCGAACACCAGTCCCGGGGCCGACACCCCCGCGGTGGGCGACCAGGCTGTCCCCGCCGGCCATCACCGGGACCCCCGAGCAGGACCCGAGACCGATGCTCCGACTCCAGGCTCCGTTGCCGGACCGCTACACCCTCGCGACGCCCGAGGCGCTCGCCGACATGATCGCCACGGCCAAGGCCGCGCTCGGGAGCGGGCTGCTGGTCCTCGGCCACCACTACCAGCGCCCCGAGGTGATCCGCTGGGCCGACATGCGGGGCGACTCCTTCAAGCTCGCCCGCTTCGCCGCCGACGACGACCGGGCCACCGACATCGTCTTCTGCGGCGTGCACTTCATGGCCGAGTCCGCCGACGTGCTGACCGCGCCCCACCAGCGGGTGATCCTCCCCGACCTCAACGCGGGCTGCTCCATGGCCGACATGGCCGACCTCGACCAGGTCGAGGAGTGCTGGGAGGACCTCGCGGCCGTGACCGACGTCGACCGGATCGTGCCCATCACCTACATGAACTCGTCGGCTGCGCTCAAGGCGTTCGTGGGGCGCCACGGCGGCGCGGTGTGCACCTCGTCGAACGCCCGGGCGGTGCTCGAGTGGGCGTTCGCCCAGGGCGACGACGTCAAGGTGCTGTTCTTCCCCGACCAGCACCTCGGGCGCAACACCGGGATGGCCATGGGCTACACCGAGGCCGACATGCGGGTCTGGAACCCCCACCTGGAGCGCGGTGGCCTCACGGCGGCCGACGTGGAGGACGCGACGTTCCTGCTGTGGCGCGGGTGGTGCTCGGTGCACCAGCGCTTCAGCCCCGAGCACGTCCATGACTTCCGGGAGCGCCACCCCGGCGGTGAGGTGATCGTGCACCCCGAGTGCCGCCACGAGGTCGTGGCCCTCGCCGACCGGGTGGGCTCCACCGAGCGCATCCTCGAGTGGGCGACCGAGGCGCCGCCGGGGTCCGTGCTCGGGGTCGGGACGGAGATCCACATGGTGCAGCGCATGGCCACCGAGATGCCCGACAAGACCATCGTCTCGCTCGACCCGCTCGTGTGCCCCTGCTCCACGATGTTCCGCATCGACGAGCCGCACCTGGCGTGGTGCCTCGAGTCCATCGTGGCCGGTGACCCGGTGAACCAGATCTCGGTCGACGCCGAGACGGCGCAGTGGGCCCGGGTCGCGCTCGAGCGCATGCTCGAGATCACCTGAGCCGACCGGCGCCGCCGGCCCGGGACCCTCGGGTTCAGACCTGTGTGCGGGTCCGTAGCACCAGCAGGCGCGGGATCGCGGCGGCGTGCGCGTACTCCGGTGCACGGGCGATGAAGCCGGGGGCGGGCGCGGGCTCGTCCATGTGCTCGACCAGGAGCCCCCGGTCGGCGAGCACGTTGACGTAGCGCGACAGGGGTCGGTGCACGAACGGCAGGTGCACCCCGGGGGCCACCTCCTCGACCGACACGTCGTCGGGGAGGTACGGGCCCAGTCGCCAGTACTGCTCCTCGAGGATGTGGTCGTCGATCCAGCCGCTGCCGGGGGCCTGCAGGAGCGGGTGGTTGAGGAACAGCACGAAGCGGCCCCCCGGCGCGAGCACCCGCACGATCTCGTCGATGGCGGGCTCGAACGGGTCGACGTGCTCGAGCACGAGGCAGGCCATGACGGCGTCGACCGCCCCCGTGGCCACGGGGAGCGCGGTCGCCGCGCCCCGGAGGTAGACCGGGCCCCCGGCCCGGTCCCGGGCGGCGCGGATCTGGGCCCACGAGCCGTCGACCCCGATCACCTCGGCCCCGAGCGCGGCGACCCGACGGGCCAGCTGGCCCTCGCCGCACCCGAGGTCGAGCACCCGGCGGAACCCGGCCAGGTGCACGTCGGCGAGGGGGAGGATCTGCTCCTCGTACTCCGGGTCGGCCCCATCGGTGAAGAACTCCTGCCACCAGCCCGCGTGGGTCTCCCACTCCGGGGCGACCGCTGACCCGCGCGCGTCGGCGGCGGACGGGTCGGGCCCCCCGGGCCCGGTCGGGTCAGTCGACACCGAGCAGCGGCGCGAGGAAGCGCCCGGTGTGGGACTCGGCCACCTTGGCGACCTGCTCCGGCGTGCCCTCGGCCAGGACCCGGCCGCCCCCGTCGCCGCCCTCGGGCCCGAGGTCCACGACCCAGTCGACCGATTTGATCACGTCGAGGTTGTGCTCGATGACGAGCACGGTGTTGCCGGTGTCGACGAGGCGCTGGAGCACCCCCAGGAGGCGGCGGACGTCCTCGAAGTGCAGGCCGGTGGTGGGCTCGTCGAGGATGTAGATCGTGCGCCCCGTGGCGCGCTTGCCCAGCTCCGACGAGAGCTTCACCCGCTGCGCCTCGCCTCCGGAGAGGGTGGGTGCGGGCTGCCCGAGCCGCACGTAGCCGAGGCCCACGTCGACCAGGGTCTGGAGGTGGCGCGCGATCGTGGGCTGGTTGGCGAAGAACTCGAGCCCGTCCTCGATGGACAGGTCGAGGACCTCGGCGATGTTCTTGCCCTTGAACGTGATGTCGAGGGTGTCGCGGTTGTAGCGGGCGCCCCGGCACACCTCGCAGGGCACGTACACGTCGGGGAGGAAGTGCATCTCGATCCGGATGGTGCCGTCGCCCGCGCAGGCCTCGCAGCGTCCGCCCGTCACGTTGAAGGAGAAGCGCCCCGGCAGGTAGCCCCGGACCTTGGCCTCCTGGGTCGCGGCGAACAGGGTGCGCACCTTGTCGAACACCCCGGTGTAGGTCGCGGGGTTCGACCGGGGGGTCCGCCCGATGGGCGACTGGTCGATGTTGATGACCTTGTCGAGGTGCTCCGCGCCGTCGACGGTCTTGTGCCGGCCCGGCACGTCACGCGACCGGTACACGCGCTGCATCAGGGCGCGGTAGAGGATGTCGTTGACCAGCGTCGACTTCCCGCTGCCGCTGACCCCGGTCACGGCCACGAAGCAGCCGAGCGGGAACGCGACGTCGATCTCCTGGAGGTTGTGCTCCTTGGCCCCCCGCACGGTGAGCCAGTTGTCGCCGGGCGGGCGGCGCCGGTCGGGCACCTCGATCGACTGGGCCCCCGACAGGTAGCGACCGGTGACGGAGTCCCCGGCGGCGAGCACGTCGGCCAGGGTGCCCGAGGCGACCACCCTGCCCCCGTGCTCCCCCGCCCCGGGGCCGATGTCGACGACGTGGTCGGCGACCCGGATGGTGTCCTCGTCGTGCTCGACCACGATCACGGTGTTGCCGAGGTCGCGCAGGCGCACCAGCGTGTCGATGAGCCGCTGGTTGTCGCGTTGGTGCAGGCCGATCGACGGCTCGTCGAGCACGTAGAGCACGCCGACCAGGCCGCTGCCCACCTGCGAGGCGAGCCGGATGCGCTGGGCCTCGCCCCCGGCCAGCGTCCCCGACGAACGGTTGAGGTTCAGGTAGTCGAGGCCCACGTCGAGCAGGAAGCGCAGGCGCTCGTTGACCTCCTTCGACACGGCGTCGGCGATCATCCGGTCGCGCTCGGAGAGCTCGAGCCCGGCGAAGAACTCGGCGCAGCGGCGGATCGACATCTCGCCCACGTCGTGGATGGTGTGCCCGCCGACGGTGACCGCAAGCGATGCGGGCCGCAGCCGGGCGCCCCCGCACGCCGGGCACGGCACCTCGCGCATGTAGCCCTCGATCTGCTCCCGGGCCCGGTCGCTCTCGGCCTCGGTGTGGCGGCGCTCCAGCCAGGGCACCACGCCCTCGAACGCGGTGTTGTACGAGCGCTGGCGCCCGTAGCGGTTCCGGTAGCGCACGTGGACCTCGGTCGCCCCGGTGCCGTGCAGCACGACGTTGCGGGCCTTCTTGCCCAGCTTCTTCCACGGGGTGGCGACGTCGAAGCCGAACTCCTCGGCGACCGACTCGAGGATGCGGTCGAAGTACCGGCTGCGGAAGCCGCCCCACGGTGCGATGGCCCCGTCGGCGATGCTCAGGTCGTCGTCGGGGACCACGAGCTCGGGGTCCACCTCGAACCGGGTCCCGAGGCCGTCGCAGCGGTCGCAGGCCCCGTACGGCGAGTTGAACGAGAAGTTGCGGGGGGCGAGCTCGTCGAACGAGAGGCCACAGTGCGTGCACGCGAGGTGCTCCGAGAACGTGAGGGTCTCGGGCTCGGCGTCGTCGGCGTCGGGCGGCACGATCTCCACCTCGGCGACACCCTCGGCGAGCCGGAGCGCGGTCTCGAGCGAGTCGGTGAGCCGCCGTTCGATGCCGGCCTTGCGGACCAGGCGGTCGACGACCACCTCGATCGTGTGCTGCTCGTAGCGGGCGAGCCGCGTGGCGGTGCCTCCGCCCACCAGATCGGCGAGCTCGTGCAGCTCGCCGTCGATGCGGACCCGGGAGAAGCCCTGGCCCGCCAGCTCCTTGAGCAGACCGTCGTACTCGCCCTTGCGACCGCGCACCACCGGTGCCAGGACCTGGAAGCGGGTCCGGTCGGGCAGCTCGAGCACCCGGTCGACGATCTGCTGGGGGGTCTGACGCGCGATCACCCGGTGGCAGGTCGGACAGTGCGGGACGCCGATGCGGGCGAACAGCAGCCGCAGGTAGTCGTAGATCTCGGTGATGGTGCCGACCGTCGAGCGCGGGTTGCGCGACGCCGACTTCTGGTCGATGGAGATCGCGGGTGAGAGCCCCTCGATGAAGTCGACGTCGGGCTTGTCCATCTGCCCGAGGAACTGACGGGCGTAGGCCGACAGCGACTCGACGTAGCGCCGCTGGCCCTCGGCGTAGATGGTGTCGAACGCGAGCGACGACTTGCCCGAGCCCGAGATCCCGGTGAAGACGATCAGCCGGTCCCGGGGCAGGTCCAGGTCGACGTCACGGAGATTGTGCTCCCGCGCGCCCCGGACCCGGATCGTCTCCGCCATCGGGCGCAGGCTACCGGCGCCCGGTCGGTCAGCCGGCGGCCCGGAGCTCGCGCTTGAGCTCGGTGATCTCGTCGCGCAGCCGGGCGGCCTCCTCGAACCGGAGCTCCTTGGCCGCCTCGCGCATCTCGTCCTCCAGGCCGAGGATCAGCCGACCCAGCTCGTCGGGCGGGACCCCGGAGAGGTCGAAGACCGCCGACGGGGCCGCCGCCCGGCCACCCCGGCCCCGGCCCCGGGTGGCGGGCGCATCCTCGTCGCCCCCGCGGGCCCGGACCATCGCGAGGATGTCGGTGACCTTCTTGCGCACGGTCTGGGGGTCGATGCCGTGCTCGGCGTTGTGCTCCACTTGCAGCTTGCGGCGCCGGCTGGTCTCGGAGATGGCCCGGCGCATGGAGTCGGTCACCTGGTCGGCGTACATGACGACCTGGCCGTCGACGTTGCGGGCGGCCCGACCGATCATCTGGATCAGCGAGGTCTCGGAGCGCAGGAAGCCTTCCTTGTCGGCGTCGAGGATGGCGACCAGCGACACCTCGGGGAGGTCGAGGCCTTCGCGCAGGAGGTTGATCCCCACCAGGACGTCGAACTCGCCGAGCCGCAAGGAGCGCAGGATCTCGACCCGCTCCAGCGTGTCGACCTCCGAGTGGAGGTAGCGGACCCGGACCCCCAGCTCGAGCAGGTAGTCGGTGAGGTCCTCGGACATCTTCTTCGTGAGCGTGGTCACGAGCACCCGCTGCTCCTGCGCCTCCCGCAGCCGGATCTCGGCGACGAGGTCGTCGATCTGGCCCTTGGTCGGGCGCACGATCACCTCGGGGTCGACGAGGCCGGTCGGGCGCACGATCTGCTCCACCACCCGCTGCGAGACCTCGAGCTCGTAGGGCCCGGGCGTGGCCGAGAGGAAGACGACCTGGCGCACCTTCTGCACGAACTCGTCGAAGCGCAGCGGCCGGTTGTCCATGGCCGAGGGGAGCCGGAAGCCGTGCTCGACCAGGGTCGTCTTGCGTGACCGGTCACCCTCGAACTGGCCGTGGAGCTGGGGCACGGTCACGTGCGACTCGTCGAGCACCACCACGAAGTCGTCCGGGAAGTAGTCGAGCAGCGTGTACGGCATCTCGCCGGGCTCCCGGCCGTCGAGGTACCGCGAGTAGTTCTCGATGCCGGAGCACACGCCCACCTCGCGCAGCATCTCGAGGTCGTACGTCGTCCGCATGCGCAGCCGCTGGGCCTCCAGCAGCTTGCCCTGCTCCTCGAACCAGGCGAGGCGGTCGGTCAGCTCGGTCTCGATGCCGTCGACCGCCCGCCGCATCCGCTCCTGGGAGGTGACGTAGTGCGAGGCGGGGAACAGCACGAGGCGGTCGAGCTCCTCCACCACCTCGCCGGTCAGCGGGTCGACCGAGGCGATCCGCTCCACCTCGTCGCCGAACATCTGGAGGCGGACCGCCCGCTCCTCGTAGGCCGGGTAGATCTCCACGGTGTCGCCGCGGACCCGGAACCGGTTGCGCGCGAAGGTGAAGTCGTTGCGCTCGTACTGGAGGTCGACGAGCCGGGCCAGGATCGCCCGCTGCTCGTGCTCCTCACCGCGGTCGATGATCAGGCACTGGCGCTCGTACTCGTCGGGGGCCCCCAGCCCGTAGATCGCCGACACCGACGCAACGACGATGACGTCGCGCCGGCTCATGATCGCCGAGGTGGCCGAGTGGCGGAGCCGGTC
>VGBI01000106.1 GCA_016870595.1 Actinomycetota bacterium | reverse complement strand
CGGGCGGGCGACGCGGTCAGAGAGCCGGGGTGTCGGTGTCGCGCCCGGCCCGCAGCAGCGTCCCCCGGCGGTTCGTGGTGAGCTCGCCGTCGGTCACGATCGGGGTGCCGTTGACGAGCACGTGGTCGATGCCCGTGCTCTCGGCGTAGAGCCGCCCCTGGTCGCCGGGGAGGTCGAAGCGCATCGCGATGTCGTCGGTGGCGACCGTCTCGGGGTCGATGACGATGACGTCGGCGTGCCAGTCCTCCCGCAGGACCCCGCGCTCGCGCAGGCCGTAGAGCTCGGCCTGCACCTGGGTCATGAGGTGGATCGCCTCCTCGTAGGAGCACACGCCGTGCCCACGCACCGCGCGGCCGAGGACCCCGGTCGTGTAGTTGAACGAGCCGAGCAGGTCGAAGTGCGCACCGGCGTCGGAGGCGCCGATCACCGCGCGCTCGTCGCGCCACACCTCGAGCCGGGCGTTCCAGTCGTCGACCGACTCCACCGGGGTCGGGGTGCCGAAGCTGGTGAGCAGCTCGTCGGCCACCGCGATCTCGCAGAGTGCGTCGAAGGGGTCGCGTCCCGTCTGGGCGGCGATCTCACCGACCGTGAGCCCGCGGTACTGCTGGTTCTCCGGGGCGACGACGTCGAAGACCACCTTGGACTTCCAGTCGGCGAGCATGCGCAGCGGGTTGGCCGGGTCCTGGGCCCGGGCGTCGAGCGCGTGGCGGGCGTCGGGGTCGGCGAGGAGGGCGAGCTTCGCGTCGCGCGGAGAACCCATCGCGTCCTCCCAGCCGGGCATGGCGTCGAGGATGAAGCCGCTGGCGAACGACAGTCGGGTCCCGAGGCTGATCGGGATCGTGAGGGCGACGACCTTGCCGCCCTTCGACCGGGCGAGGTCGCCGGCCGCGAGCTTGGCCGCGTTCTCGTCGCGGTTGAACGGCGAGACGGCCATGACGTTCCAGTTGATGGGGCGCTGGGCTGCCACCGACATGTCGACCATGAGGTCGATGGCCCACTGGTCGAACGGCCCGACCTGCGGGATGATCTCGAGCGAGGTGCCGGGGTACTCGCCGACGACGCGGGCGAGGTCGACGAGCTCCGCCAACGTGGCGTGGCGGGACGGGACCATGTTGCCGTCGGCGTCGTTGTGGGTGCGGGCGTACGACGAGGAGAAGCCGATGCCGCCGGCCTCGAGCCCCGCCCGCAGCAGGTCCTGCATCCGCCCGATCTCCTCGGGGGTGGCCTCGCGACGCGTGGCGTCGGCGCCCATGACCACCCGGCGGAGGGCCGAGTGCCCGACCATGAAGCCGAGGTTGATCCCGATCCCGGCCGACTCGATACGCTCGAAGTAGTCGGCGGTCGAGACCCAGTTCCACGGCACCCCGGTGCGCAGGGTCTCGACCGGCATCCCCTCGACCCGGGCCAGCATCCGCAGGAGGTACTCGGCGTCGGCGGGGTCGTCCGACAGCGGGGCGACGGTGAAGCCGCAGTTCCCCGCGAACGCGGTGGTCACGCCGTGGAGCGGCGAGGGGGTGAGCGCGTTGTCCCAGAACACCTGGGCGTCGAAGTGGGTGTGCACGTCGACGAACCCGGGGGCGACCAGCTTGCCGGTCGCGTCGACGGTGTGGGCGGCCTCGGCGTCGACCGTGCCGATCTGGACGATGCGGCCGTCGGCGATCCCGACGTCGGCCCGGCGCCGGGGTGCACCCGTCCCGTCGACGACCTCGCCCCCCCTGATGACCACGTCCAGCATCGTGCGACCCCCTGGTGTGCCCGGCCGGTGAGCCCGGCCGGTGAGCCCGGTGTGCGTCGTGTCGGAGCGGACCCTAGTGGAGACCGGGGCCGCCATCGGCTAGAGAGGGGGCGTGGATCTCGGTCTCTCCGGCAAGGTGGCGCTCGTGACCGGTGCGTTCCGGGGGACCGGCGCAGGGATCGCCGAGGTCCTCGCCGCCGAAGGGGCGACCGTCCTGGTCCAGGCCCACGCAGCCGGCCCGGCCGACCCGGTGGTGGAAGGGATCGTCGGGGCGGGGGGCCGGGCCCACGCCGTGGTGGGGGACCTGCGCACCGAGGCCGGGACCACCGACCTCGTGGGCGCGGTGCGGGCCGTCGCCGATCAGGTCGACGTCGTCGTGAACAACTACGGCGTGCCCGAGGGGAGCGACTGGGACGGGTCCGACAGCGCCTCGTGGCACGACAGCTACGACCACAACGTGGTCAGCGCGGTGCGGGTGACCCAGGCGTTCCTGCCCGACATGCGGGCGGCGGGCTGGGGCCGGGTGGTGTTCGTGTCGACCATCGGCGCGACCCGGCCCGGGGACCGCCTGCCCGAGTACTACGCGGCGAAGGGCGCGTTGCCGTCGGTCACCGTGAGCCTGGCCAAGCACCTCGCCGGGACCGGGGTCACCGTGAACTGCGTGAGCCCGGGCGTGATCGCGACCGCCGAGGTGGTCGCCGGCGCCGCCGAGCGCCTGCGCGCCCGGGGCGAGCCCGACCACCCGGCCGCGGTCGAGGCCGAGATCCTGCGCCGCATGGGCAACCCCACCGGCCGGGTCCCCCACCCGGCCGACATCGGGCGGGTGGTCGCCTTCGTCGTGTCGGCCCCGGCCTGGCACTGCAACGGCCTGCACCTGCGCGTCGACGGCGGGGCGACCGAGGTGGTCACCTGATCCGCCGGTCGGCCGGTCAGCGACCGAGATCGGTGATCACGGCGCGGCCGACGTAGGCGGTGGTCTCCAGTTCGTCGAAGATGGCGTCGAGCTCGGTGAGCGTGCCGGTGCGCCCCACGTGGGTCCGGACCTTGCCGGCCGCGGCCAGACGCACGAGGTCGCGCATGTCGGCCACCGTTCCCACCGCGGAGTAGATCAGCGTCGCCCCCTTGGCGAAGAAGGCGAACGGGTTCACCGAGAAGCTCCCCTCGCTGGTGGCGGGCAGCGCCACCGCGACG
Source organism: Actinomycetota bacterium (assembly GCA_016870595.1). Classification (GTDB taxonomy): domain Bacteria; phylum Actinomycetota; class Acidimicrobiia; order IMCC26256; family PALSA-555; genus CAIUKV01. The sequence goes on along the minus strand of VGBI01000106.1, from coordinate 4,975 downwards.
AAGAGGCCGCCCTTGCGCAGCACGTTGAAGCCGAGGTCGAAGCCCGCCATCTTCGCGGAGAAGACGATCGACGCGTCGACCCCGCCCAGGCCCCCGATGGTCGCAGGGGCGTCGGCGGCCTCGACCGCGAGGTCGGCCCCGAGGGACTTCACGAAGTCGAGCCGGTCGGCGCCGACGTCGACCCCGACGACCTCGTAGCCGAAGGCGCTGGCGATCTGCACGGCGTAGTGACCGAGCCCACCGGCCGCCCCGATGATCGCGACCCGCCGACCGGGCATCACGTGGTGGTCGATGAGCTTCTTCACCGCGCCGTACGCCGTGAGCCCGCCGCACGCGAGCGGCGCCTCGTGGTCGCCGATGCCGTCGGGCAGCTTCACCAGGGCGGGCGCGTGGACCGGGAGGTACTCGGCGAACGTCCCCATGAGGGCCTGGGCGTGGTCGCACAGTCGGGGCTCGCCCCCGAGGCAGTACTCGCAGGCGCCGCACCAGTACGCGCCGCCGGCGCCACCGAGCCCGAGGATGACGCGGTCACCGGGCGACACCCAGCGCTCGGCGCCCGGGCCCAGGGCCTCGACGATGCCGATGCCCTCGTGGCCGAGCGGCCCGGTCCCGGGGACCCCGAGCCAGTCGCCCCGGGCGAGGTGCAGGTCGGAGTGGCAGACCCCGGCCGCGGTCAGGCGGACGAGTGCCTGGTCGGGGCCCGGGCTCGGCGTGTCGACCTCGCCGATCCGGAGCGTGCCGTCGTCCATACGGGCTGCGAGCATGGGGCCTCCTCGGGTCGTCCGGCGCCGGGGCCGGGACCCCGGGATCTTGGCACTCCGGCCGGGTCGCTGTCGTCCCCGTGCGCGGCCGGGATCAGGCCGCGGCCAGGATCGCAGCGGCGGTCCAGTCGGGGTGCGTCCACATCATGTCGTGGGGGAGGTCGTGGTGGGCGACGACCCACCCGGTGGTGGCGGACCGGGATCCGGTCGTAGGCACCGGTGAGCACGCGCGCCTCGCGGAGCGTGGCGGCGGGGTGAGGGGTGCACAGGGCCTCGACCTCGGCCCGGTCGGCCTCGGGGATGCCGAACACCGCCGACGTCGGGGCCGAACTGGGCCGCGCGCTCGCCGAGTCCGGTGAGCGTCAGCGGGTGGACCCGGTGTCCGGCGGTCCCGAGGAGGGGGACCACCTTCCGCCTTCCGCCAGCACCATGCCCCGTGGGAGGCGCCCGGGACCAGGACGATGTCGGCCACGACGGCGACGCGAGCGGCGCCTCGGCGGTGGTGCCGTGACCGTGGCTCAGGCGACCTCGACCGCAGGTGCGGCGAACTGCGCCTGGTAGAGGCGGGCGTAGGCGCCGTCGCGTGCGACGAGCACGTCGTGCGGTCCCTGCTCGACGATCTGACCGTGCTCCATGACGAGGATGGTGTCGGCGTCGCGGATGGTCGACAGCCGGTGGGCGATCACGAAGCTGGTGCGGTTGGAGCGCAGGGCGGCCATGGCCCGCTGGATGAGCACCTCGGTGCGGGTGTCGACCGAGCTGGTGGCCTCGTCGAGGATCAGGATCGTCGGGTCGGCGAGGAACGCCCGGGCAATGGTGATGAGCTGCTTCTCGCCCGCGCTCACCGCCCCGCCCTCGTCGTCGAGGACGGTGTCGTAGCCGAGGGGGAGGGCGCGGACGAACCGGTCGACGTACGTGGCCCGTGCCGCGGCGACGATCTCCTCGTCGGTCGCGGCCGGGTTGCCGTAGGCGATGTTCTCGCGGATGGTGCCGCCGAACAGCCAGGTGTCCTGGAGCACCATCCCGACCTGGGCCCGCAGATCGGCACGGCGGAGCGTGGAGATGTCGACGCCGTCGAGGGTGATGGCACCCGCGTCGATGTCGTAGAAGCGCATGATCAGGTTGACGAGGGTCGTCTTGCCCGCGCCGGTCGGGCCCACGATGGCCACGGTCCGTCCGGGCTCGGCGACGAGCGACAGGTCCTGGATCAGGGGGCGGGCGGGGTCGTAGGCGAACGACACCCGCTCGAACGCGACCCGGCCACGGAACCCGTCGGCCGGCACCGCCACCACGGCGCCGCCGGACTCCTCGGGGGCGTCGAGGAGCTCGAACACCCGCTCGGCCGAGGCGATGCCCGACTGCATGATGTTGACCATCGAGGCCAGCTGGGTGAGGGGCTGGGTGAACTGGCGCGAGTACTGGATGAACGCCTGGATGTCACCGATGCTCATCTGGCCCGAGGCGACCCGCAGCCCGCCGATCAGCGCGATGGCGACGTAGTTGAGGTTGCCGAACAGCATCATGATCGGCTGGACCATCCCGGACACGAACTGCGCACCGTGGCTGGCGGTGAACAGCTCGACGTTCTTGGCGTCGAACTTGGCCTCGGTGTCGGCCTGGCGCCCGAACACCTTCACGAGGGAGTGCCCGGTGAACGCCTCCTCGATCTGCGCGTTGAGCAGGCCGGTGTGACGCCACTGGTCGATGAAGAGCCGCTTCGAGCGATTCGTGATCTGCTTGAGGGTCACCATCGACAGCGGGATGGTGACGAGCGCGATCACCGCGAGCGTGGGTGAGATCGTGAACATCATGATGGTGACGCCGAGGAGGGTCAGCGTCGAGGTCAGCATCATGCTGAGGCTCTGCTGGAGGCTCTGGGCGAGGTTGTCGATGTCGTTGGTGACCCGGCTCAGGAGGTCGCCGCGGGGCTGGCGGTCCACGTGCGACAGGGGCATCCGGTGGAGCTTCGCCTCGACGTCGGCCCGGAGCACGCCCATGGCCCGCTGCACGACCCCGGCCAGCGTGCGGTTCTGCACGACGGCGAGCACCGACCCGCCGACGTACACCGCCAGGGCGACGGCCAGGGTCCGGTGGAGCCGGCCGAAGTCGACCCCGCCGCCCGCCGTGATGCCGTCGACCACGATGTTGGTGGCCCGCCCGAGGATGCGGGGCCCGACGACCATGAGCGTGACGCTGACCACGCCGCACAGGAGCACCAGCCCGACCCGGATGCGCTCGGGGCCGAGCCGGGCGAGCAGGCGGCGCGACGAGGTCTTGAAGTCCTTGGACCGCTCGAGCGGCATGGCCGCCGCCGTGAGCTTGCCCATCTCGGGGCGGGCGCCCCGGATCATCTCCTCGTCGCTCTGCTCCCCGGCGACGACCGGCGCCGGGACGGGCGTGGAGGCCCTGCCGTTGCCGTTGCCGTTGGCGTTGCCGGGGTCGGTGCTCATCGGGCCTCCTCCCGGGTGAGCTGCGACTCGACGATCTCGGCGTAGGTCGGGCACGCGTCGAGCAGCTCGTCGTGGGTGCCGAGGCCGACCTGCTCACCGTCCTCCAGCACCAGGATGCGGTCGGCATGGCGGATCGTGGACACCCGCTGGGCGACGATCAGGGTGACCGCATCGGCCGTGACGGGTGCAAGCGCGCCACGCAGCCGGGCGTCGGTCGCGAGGTCGAGGGCCGAGAACGAGTCGTCGAACAGGTAGACGGAAGGGCGCCGGACGAGGGCCCGGGCGATGGCGAGGCGCTGGCGCTGCCCGCCCGACACGTTGCTCCCACCCTGGGCGATCGGAGCGGCGAGACCGCTGGGCATCGCCGCCACGAACTCGGCGGCCTGGGCGATGCCGAGGGCCCACCAGCAGTCGTCGTCGGTGGCGGTGGGGTCGGCGTGGCGGAGGTTGGTGCCGACGGTGCCCGAGAACAGGTACGGCTTCTGGGGGACGAGCCCGATGTGGGCCCACAAGGTCTCGGGATCGACGTCGCGCACGTCGACCCCGTTGACGAGCACCTGACCCCGGGTGACGTCGTAGAGCCGGGGCACCAGGTTGCACAGCGTCGTCTTGCCCGAGCCGGTGCTGCCGATGATCGCGACCGTCTCGCCGGCGCGGGCCGAGAAGGTGATGCCGTCGAGCACCGCGAGCTCGGCCCCGGGGTAGCGGAACTCGACGTCGCGGAACTCCACGGTGGTCTCGCCGGTCAGCTCGGTCCGGGCGCCGGGGCGGGCGGCGATGGACGAGGCGGCGTCGAGGATCTCCTCGATCCGCTCGGCGCTCACGGCGGCCCGGGGGGTGAGGAACGCCACCCAGGTCGCCATCATCACCGACATCAGCACGAGGATCAGGTAGCTGATGAAGGCCACGAGGGAGCCGATGGGCATGACGCCGGCCTCGATGCGGTCGGCCCCGATCCACACGGCGGCGACGCTCGCGGTGTTCACCACGAGCATGACGGTGGGGAACATGAAGGCCATCAGGCGGCCGGTGATGAGCGAGGTCTCGGTGAGGTCGGCGTTGGCGGCGCCGAAGCGCTCGGTCTCCTCCGGCTCGCGCACGAAGGCCCGGACGACGCGCATCCCGGTGATCTGCTCCCGCAGGATCTCGTTGATGCGGTCGATGCGCACCTGCATGACCTGGAACTGCGGGATCATCCGGGCGATCACCGATCCGATGGCGACCAGGAGCACCGGGACCGCGACCACGAGGATGAGGGTCAGGGGCGGGTCCTCCCGCAGGGCCATCACGACCCCGCCGATGATCGTGACCGGCGCTGCGAGCAGCAGGGTGCACGACATCAGCACCAGGATCTGCACCTGGGAGACGTCGTTGGTGATCCGGGTGATCAGCGACGGCGCCCCGAAGCGGGCGACGTCCTGGGCGGAGAACCCGGTCACCTGGTGGAAGAGGGCCTGGCGCACGTCGCGCCCGAAGGCCATGGCGATCCGGCTGCCGTAGAACACCGCCACGATCGTGATGGCGGCCTGCAGCACGGTCACCAGGAGCATTTCCCCTCCGGTGCGCCAGATGTAGGCGGTGTCGCCGGTGAGCACGCCCTTGTCGATGATGTCGGCGTTGAGCGACGGGAGCCAGAGCTGGCCGGCGACCTGGATGCAGGTGAGGACGAAGACCAGGAGCAGGGGCCGGACGTAGGGCCGGCCGAACGTGCGCAGCAGGCGGATCAGCATCGGGGGCGGGCTCGTCGGGGTTCGGGGGCGGGCG
>VGBI01000105.1 GCA_016870595.1 Actinomycetota bacterium | reverse complement strand
GTTGATCGACGAGTCCTTCTCGATGTAGGTGTCGGTGGTCGGCAGGTATGCCTCGGGTTGGTAGTAGTCGTAGTACGAGACGAAGTACTCGACCCGGTTCTTCGGGAACAGCTCCCGGAACTCGCTCGCGAGCTGCGCGGCCAGGCTCTTGTTGGGTGCGAGCACGATGGTCGGGCGCTGCACCCGCTCGATCACCCCGGCGATGGTGAACGACTTGCCCGAGCCGGTGATCCCGAGCAACGTCTGGAACCGCTCCCCCGCCTCGATGCCTTCCGCCAGCGCGGCGATCGCGGCGGGCTGGTCCCCCGCCGGCGCGAAGTCGCTGACCATCTGCAGGGGCGGCATCCACGAATGCTAGGGCCGGGGCGTCGCGGTCCCGGCTCGGTCCCGGCTCGGTCCCGGCTCGGTCCCGGCTCGGTCCCGGCTCAGTCCCGGCTCGTTCCGGCTCAGTCCCGGCTCAGTCGGCGCGCGCGGCCTGCAGCGCCGCCCAGATGTCGTCGACCTGGCGCTCGAGGTGCTCCAGGTCGCCGGAGTTGTCGACGACCCACGTCGCCAGGGCCCGGCGCTCCGCGTCGGTGGCCTGGTTGGCCATGCGGGCCTCGGCGTCGGGCCGGGGCACCCCCCGGACCTCGAGGCGGTCGAGGCGCAGGGCGCGGGGCGCCTCGACCACGATGACGTGCTCGTAGCCCCGAGACCGGGCCTCGTCGGACTCGGCGAGGAGGGGGACGTCGCAGACCACGACCGCGTCGGGTGGCGCCTCCTGCATCCGGCGCAGGAACTCGGCGCCCACGGCCGGGTGCGTGATGGCGTTCAGCGCAGCCGTGGCCTCCGGCGTGGCGAAGGCGAGGGCGGCGAGGGCGGGCCGGTCGAGGTGCCCGTCGGGCCCGACCACACCGGGCCCGAACCACTCGACCAGGGCCGCGAACGCTGGCATCCCGGGCTCCACCACCTCCCGGGCGATCCGGTCGGCGTCGATGATGACCGCCCCCCGGGCCTCGAGGAGGCGGGCCACGGTGGACTTCCCCGAGCCGATGCCCCCGGTCAGGCCGACCAGCACGGTCCGCCTCCGGTGGGGGCCCCACAGCAGGGACACGGACGGACGATTCCGGGGGGTCGTGCCGGCACGGCGCACCTCGCGATCGGTGGGCCCGGACCGCTGCAGGCCGGGTCGACCTCCATTCTTCCGTGCCCGGCCGCCCCCGGGCGCCCCGGGGGAATTCCCGGGATCCGCGCTCAAGGTCGGGCCGGAGGTGCCGATCATCCGGTCGGGCGTGGTGTTCGTGCGCCCGTCCATCCGGACCCGGACCCAAAGGGGCAACTGTGAACATCTTCGTCCTCAAGACCTGGCTGCAGACCAAGTTGGCCACCGACGAGCGGGGCGCCAACCTCGTGGAGTACGTGCTCCTCGTGGCCCTGATCGCCCTCGCCGTGATCGCCGCCGTCGTGTTCCTGCGCGGAGAGGTCTCCGACAAGTTCAACGACGCCGGCACGCAGATCCAGAACAACGGCGCCTGATCCCGCTCCCCCCGTCGAGGCGCCCGTGGGCCCCGCCTGCGGGCGCCTCGACGCGTCCGGGGTCCGGGGTCCGGGATCCGGGGTCCGGCTCGGGCCCCTCCCGGTGACCAGGCGGCGCCGCCCGGTCACGATCGCTCACGCCTGCCCGAAGGCCCCCGAGAGCTGGATGAGGGCCGGGCCGAGGATCACGACGAAGATCGAGGGGAAGATGCAGAACACCAGCGGGAACAGCATCTTCACCGGGGCACGCTGCGCCTGGGCCTGCGCCCGGAGTCGGCGGCGGACCCGCATCTCGTCGGCCTGACTGCGCAGCAGGCGGGCCACCGAGACCCCGAAGGTGTCGGCCTGCAGCATGGCCAACACGAACGTGCGCACGTCGGCCACGTCGCAGCGCCCCTCCATCGCCCGGAGCGCCTCGGCCCGGGACGCCCCGATCCGCGTCTCGCGCAGCATCCGCCGGAACTCGTCGGACAGCGGGCCGGGGACGGCCGCGGTCGTGCGCTCGAGGGCCTGCTCGAAGCCGAGGCCCGCCTCCACCGAGATGACGAGGAGGTCGAGGACGTCGGGCAGCTGCACGGCGATGGCGTGGCGGCGGGCATCGGCGGCCCGCCCGAGCACGACGTCGGGCGCAGCGATCGCCACCCCCCAGCAGACCGCCACGGCCACGAGGGCGAAGCCCCCCGACCACCGGAGTCCGACCACCACGAGCGGCACCCACACGATCCCCGAGGCGAGGCCGAGCAGCTTCAGCACGAGCACCTGGTCGACCGACGCCCCCCCGGGGTGCCCACCGAGGACGAGCGTGCGGGCGAGGCGCTCGCGGTAGCCGCCGGGCGAGGCCCGCCGAGCGAGCCGGGTGAGTCCCCCGACCACCGGCGCGAGGAGCCGGGTGCTCGCCGGGGCCCCGAGCTCCCGGTCGCGGGTCGACGCCGCCGGGGCGGCGTGCCAGCGGTCGACATCCCGGATCCGGCCCGCACCCGCGGCGAGCAGGGTCAGCGCGACCGCGCCGACTCCGCCGACGGCGGCGGCGGCCAGGACGGCGAGCAGCAGCGGGGACACCGGCTCAGACCTCGATCGTCATGATCCGGCGCAGCCAGACGAACCCGACCACCGCCATGACGAGCGAGACGCCGAGGGCGAGCACGCCGATCGGCGAGCCGAACAGCGTGGCCATGTACGCCGGCTGGGCGACCGAGAGGACGACCCCGCACCCGAGCGGGAACACCCCGAGGACCCACGCCGACAGGCGGGCCTCGGCGGTCAGGGCCAGGACCTCCTGACGGAGGCGTTCCCGCTCGACCATCGTGTCGGCGACCGTGTCGAGGAGCTCGGCGAGGTTCCCCCCGACCTCGCGCTGGATGCGGATGGCCATCACCGCCCAGGTCAGGTCGACGCTGTCCATGCGCGTGGCCACGTCGTCGAGCGCGTCCTCGACCGGGCGGCCGAGCCGCTGCTCGCTCGTGGCCCGCTGCAGTTCCCGGCGGGCGGGCTCCTCGATCTCCTCGACCACGGCGACCAGCCCCTGCGAGAACGAGAAGCCGGCCCGCATCGAGCCCGCCAGCAGGTGCAGGACGTCGGGCAGCTGACCCTCGAACGCGCGGAGTCGGGCCGTCCACCGGCGGCGAACCACCAGCACCGGCAGGGCGGCGACGCCGGCCCCGAGGGCCAGCGCAGGGAGCGGCCCGAGGACCAGGGTCACCCCGACGACGGTCGCGCCCGCAACCACGGCGGTCCCGAACACCGCCTCGGGCGCGCGCAGGGGCACGTCGGCGTGGTCGAGGGCCCGGGCGATCCGGTCGAGCAGCCCGGCCCGATCGGCCACCCGCCCGGTCAGGTCGACCATGTCCCGCACCCACCGCGACGACGGGTCGGTGTCGGCGAATCCCCGGGATTCGCGACCACCGCCGACGCGCACGCGGACGGCCAGTTCGCGCGCCGAGACCGTGCGCCGGGTCACCGTCACGCACCACGTCGCGAGCAGCACCGCGCCGGCCGCCGCCAGTCCGGCCAGCACGGGCGTCGACGTCACCGGCGCACCGCCGGCCGCCGCAGGAACCCCTCGCCCGCGAACAGCGACGGGTCGAGCGCCACCCCGGCGTCGGCCAGGCGCTCGGTGCACGCGGGCCGGATGCCGGTGGACTTCAGCCGCCCCCGGAACCGGCCGTCGGGTCCCGTGCCCATCGCGAAGTCGAAGAGATAGAGGTCCTGGAGGACCACGACGTCGCCCTCCATCCCCATCACCTCGCTGACGTGGGTGACCCGACGGGTGCCGTCGCGCAGGCGGGACAGGTGCACCACGAGGTCGAGCGCCGAGGCCATCTGCTCCCGGATGACCCGCACCGGGAGCTCCATGCCGGCCATCAGGGCCATCGTCTCGATCCGCGACAGCGTGTCGCGCGGCGAGTTCGAGTGGACGGTAGTGATCGACCCGTCGTGCCCGGTGTTCATCGCCTGGAGCATGTCGAGCGCCTCCGCGCCGCGCACCTCCCCCACCACGATCCGGTCGGGCCGCATGCGCAGCGCGTTGCGGACGAGGTCGCGGATCCGCACCTCGCCCCGCCCCTCGATGTTCGGCGGACGGGCCTCGCAGCACAGCACGTGCGGCTGCTGCAGCTGGAGCTCCTTCGCGTCCTCGATGGTGATGATGCGTTCGTCGGCGGGGATGAACGACGACAGCACGTTGCACATCGTGGTCTTCCCGGTGCCGGTCCCTCCGCTGACCACCACGTTGAGTCGTCCCCGGACGCAGGCGTCGATGAACATCGCGACCTGGTCCGAGAGCGTGCCCATCCGCACGAGGTCCTGGACCCGGTACGGCTCGGCGGCGAAGCGCCGGATCGTCACGAAGGGCCCGTCGATGGCGAGCGGATGGATCATCGCGTTCACGCGGGAGCCGTCGGGGAGCCGGGCGTCGACCATCGGCGTCGCCTCGTCGATGCGCCGACCGACCTGGCTGACGATCTTGTCGACGACCCGGCGGACGTGGGCCTCGTCGTCGAAGCGGACCTCGGTCCGCACCATCTTCCCCTCGCGCTCCACATAGACCCGCTCCGGGCCGTTGACCATCACCTCGTTCACGGTGGGGTCACGCAGCAGCACCTCGATCGGGCCGTAGCCGAGCACGTCGTCGGCAACGGCCTGGAGGACGTCGCGCCGCTCCCCCGCCGACAGCACGACCCGCTCGTCGGCGAGGGCCCGGGCCAGCCGGGTCTCCACCTCCTGGCGGAGGTGGGCCTCCGACACGGCCTGGTCGTAGAGATGGGGGCCGAGGTCCTGGATCACCTGGTGCTGCAGCCGGCGGCGGAGATCGTCGAGGCTCCGGCGACGCGTCCCGCTCGCGCCCGGAACTCCCCCGTCGGGCGCGCGGCCGACCGCGGTCACCACCCCCGCCTCCCGGAGCCGGGTTCGGGCGTCCGGGCCGCCCGCCGCCGCCGCCGGCCCCGCGAGCGCGGCTCGGCGTACGCCGACGCCAGACGCGCCAGTTCCCGGGCCGCCGGAGCGCGGGGGGCGGTCCTGACCACCGGGACGCCGGCGTTCACCGCCCGCGTGACCGCCGGGTCGTCGGGCACTGCGTGCGCCCCCCGGAGGCCGAGTACCCGCTCGACCTCTCGGACCGCGAGTCCGCCCCGCGTGCTGGCGCGGTTCACCACCAGCCGACAGCGCGGGTCGCGTTCGGCGGCGAGCCCCAGCCGCAGCAGCCCCTGGTGCAGGTGCTTCACCCCGGCGACGTCGAGGGTGGTCACGAGCACGATCTCGTCGGCCTCGTCGACGAAGGCCCGGACCAGTGCGTCGCTCCCGGCGGGCAGGTCGACGACCACGGTCCCGAGCGGTCGGAGCGCGGCGGACACGGCGACCAGCTCCTCGGGGCTCGGGCCGTCGGGTCCGGACGGTTCGGCCGGCGCCGGGAGCACGAGGAGACCCTCGCCCACCGGGACGAGGAGGGAGCGGAGGAACTCGGGCTCCGCGTAGTGCACGGACCCGACCAGGTCGAGGGCCGACCGCTCCGGCGTGACCCCGAGCAGGAGCGCAACGTCACCGCCCGCGAGGTCGGCATCGACCAGGACCGCGCCGGTCCCCGACGCCGCCAGGGCGGACGCCAGGTTGACCGCGACGGTCGTCGTCCCGACGCCCCCCTTCGGCGCGTGCACCACGATCAGCCGGCCCCGCCGGGGCGCCCCGGGGTCGGACCACGGGCGAGGGGCCCGGTCGGCCCCTCGCGCGACGAGGTCGGCACCGACCCGCTCCACGGCGTCGACGAGCGCGCGCGGTCCGGCCGCCCGCGCCACGACGTCGCGGGCGCCCGCCCGCACGGCCTGCTGCAGCAGGTCGGTGGAGAGGTCCGGCGCGACGACCACCGGCGCGAGATGGGGATGGGCGACCACCAGCCGGTGCAGCTGCTCGAGCCCGAACGCGTGCGCGTGGCCGGGGCCGATCACCGCGACCGTGGCCCGACCGTCACCGAGCGCCCGCTCGAGGCCGGCGATCGCGTCGACCACCTCGTCGTACGGCCCGTCGATGCACCCGTCGACGACGACGTCGTGGACGCCGTCGACGATCACCACGCGGAACGGGCGGTCGACCACCTCGGGAACCGGGAGCAGCGCCACCGGTCACCGGCTCCCGGTCGCCGCGACCGCCGTCGGGGCCTGGAGGGTCAGGTAGATCCCGCCGTCGCGGTTGGCGTTGACGATGGCCAGGGCCTGATCGGGGGTCACCGCGAACGTGATGAGCCCGGTGGCGACGGCGTCGGCCGACGGCTGCCCGTTCCCGCCGTTGGTGGTGGCCGCGGTCTCGGCCCCCACCGCCAGGACCCGGACCCCCCGGTAGAGGTAGGCGCCCACGGGGCCGCCGCCGATCAGGTCGACCCGGTCACCGGGCGCGATCTGGTTGGCGACCCCGCGGGCCGCATCGACCTCGATGGTCACCGCGACCTGGTCGCTCGTCCCGATCGCGGCGGCGAGGGCGCCGCCGCCCCCCTGGGCCGGGGTCACGAAGGTCGCCTCGGTGATGAACTGCCCGGTCTGGATCGTGGCCGCGGCCACCCGGTCGCGCACCGTGCTGGGATCGACCACCGCGGCCGGGGGCACCGAGCCCCGCAGGACGCGCGCCACCACCACCGCCCCGGCCGCGATCGCCTGGGCACCGGTGGTCCCCTTCGGGATGTCGGTGGACGCGACGAGCGCGTCGACGACCTCCACGTCGGCGCGAGCGCGGCGGTCGGCGCCCGACGCGTACGTGAACACGGCGAACCCGGCGACGACCGCCAGCACGACGGCCGTTGCGACCAGCAACGTCCGACGGTTGCCCATGGCGCGACTCCTCGTCCCGGCGCCGCCCGGTGGCGGCCCTCGGGGAGGTCATCGGCACGTCCGGCCCGCGCCTTGAGCGCGGGACCGGGGTCGGATCAGGCTTCGGGGGCCTCCGGCGCATCCGTCGCGACCGGGACCTCGACCCCGTCGGCCTCGGCCCCGTCCGCGGCGGCCTCGTCGGTCTCGCCGCCTTCCTCGACCGCCGGGCCGATGTAGTTCCCCTGGGCGTCGTAGGCGTGCTCACCGAACTGGTCGCGGTACTCGGCGGCGACCTCGCCGCCCTCGGCCGCCTGCTTGATCGACAGCGAGATGCGCCGGCGGTCGAGGTCGATGTCGATGATCTTCACCCAGAGCTCCTCGCCCGGGGTCACGACCTGCTCGGGGGCCTCCACGTGCTGGGCCGCCATCTCGGAAATGTGCACGAGACCCTCGATGCCCTCGCCCACCTGCACGAACGCACCGAAGGGGACGAGCTTGGTGACCCGGCCGTAGACCAGCTGGTCGACCCCGTGGCCGTCGGCGAACTCCTGCCAGGGGTCCTGCTGGGTCGCCTTGAGCGACAGCGAGATGCGCTCCCGGGAGAGGTCGACGTCGAGCACCGACACGGTGACCTCGTCGCCGACCTGCACCACCTGGCTGGGGTGCTCGACGTGCTTCCACGACAGCTCGGACACGTGCACGAGCCCGTCCATGCCGCCGAGGTCGACGAAGGCGCCGAAGTTGACGACCGAACTCACGACCCCACGCCGGACCTCGCCGGGCTTGAGGTTGGTGAGGAACTCGTCGCGCTGCTCGCGCTGGGTCTCCTCGAGGTAGGCCCGCCGCGAGAGGACCACGTTGTTGCGGTTGCGGTCGAGCTCGATGATCTTGCACTCGAGCGAGCGCCCGACGAAGGGCTGGAGGTCGCGCACCCGGCGCAGGTCGACCAGGGACGCGGGCAGGAAGCCCCGCAGGCCGATGTCGAGGATGAGCCCACCCTTGACGACCTCGATGACCGGCCCGGAGACGACCTCGTCGCGCTCCTTGAGCTCCTCGATGGTGCCCCAGGCCCTCTCGTACTGGGCCCGCTTCTTCGACAGGACGAG
>VGBI01000104.1 GCA_016870595.1 Actinomycetota bacterium | reverse complement strand
TCCAGACCAGCGTCGTGTCGTTCGGCTACAAGCACGGGATCCCGGTCGACGTCGACCTGCTCTTCGACTGCCGGTTCCTCCCGAACCCGCACTGGGTCGACGACCTCCGGGCCCGGACCGGGCACGACCCCGCCGTGCGCGAGTACGTGATGACCCAGCCCGACGCGGGCGCGTTCGTGGCCGAGCTCGAGCGGCTCCTGGCGCTCCTGATCCCTGCGTACCAGAAGGAGGGCCGGGTCTACCTCTCCATCGGTGTCGGCTGCACCGGAGGCAAGCACCGCAGCGTCGTCATCGCCGACGAGCTCGCCGGCGTCCTCCGGCGCCAGGGGATCGAGCCCCGGGTCCTGCACCGGGACGTCGACCGTGCCTGACCGGCGGCCGCGGGTCGTGGCGATCGGCGGGGGGCACGGCCTGGCCAACGCGCTGCGGGCCGTGGCGACCTACGCCGGGGAGCTGACCGCGCTGGTCGCGGTGGCCGACGACGGCGGCTCGTCGGGACGCCTGCGGCGTGACCTCGGCATCCTCCCGCCCGGTGACCTGCGCAAGGCCTTGGTCGCCATGGCCGACGAGGACGGCGTCTGGCCCCGGGCGTTCGAGCACCGCTTCGACGACGGTGCCCTGGCCGGGCACGCGCTGGGCAACCTGGTGCTCGCGGCCCTGTTCGAGACCACCGGCGACGTCGTCGGCTCGCTCGACCACGCCGCCCGCCTCCTCGGGGCGCGGGGGCGGGCGCTCCCGGCCACGGCCACGCCGGTGGTGCTCACCGCCGACGTCGACGGCCGGACGGTCGAGGGCCAGGTCGCGGTGGCGACCACCCCGGGGCGCATCGGCCGGGTGGCCGTGGTGCCGGCCGGGGCCGCGCCGGTGCCCGACGCCCTCGCCGCCCTCGCCGTGGCCGACCAGATCGTCCTCGCCCCGGGGTCGCTCTACACGAGCGTGCTGGCCGTGCTGACCGTGGGGGACCTCGCCGCCGCCGTCGGGGCGGCCCCGGGCCTCGTCGTGCAGGTCGGCAACCTCCGCCCCCAGGACGCCGAGACCGAGGGGATGGACGCCGCCGACCACCTGGCTGCGGTGCGGGACCACGGAGCCCGGGTCGACGTCTACCTGGCCCCCGAGGGCGGGGCCCTGGCCGTGGACCCGGACCGGTTCGCGGCCCTGGGGGCCGAGGTGGTGGTCGCCCCGGTCGGCGATCCGCGGGATCCGGAGCACGACCCGCGAAGATTGGCCCCGGCGTTGGCGGCTCTGCTGGAGTCGCCCCGGCCGGGCGGAGCGGGGCTCCGTCGTGCCCGCCCTCGGCCCGGAGCCCCGGGACCGGGTGCGGGACCGAGCACGAGTACGAGTAGGAGTACGAATCCGAGCACGGAGACGACAGCGGGCGCGAGCCCGTCGACCACCAGGACCCACAGGAGCAGGGAGCACACATGATCCGAGTCGGCATCAACGGTTTCGGTCGCATCGGGCGCTCGTTCACCCGGGCGCTCCTCGCCAAGGGCCCCGGCGCCGGCGTGGAGCTGGTCGCGGTCAACGACCCCATGGGCGACAGCGACACGATGGCGTTCCTGCTCAAGCACGACTCCGTGGGCGGCGTGCTGCGCAACGAGGTCGGTCACACCGACACCGGCATCACCATCGACGGACGTGACATCGTGAAGCTCGAGACGATGGACCCGGCCGAGATCCCGTGGGGCGACCACGGCGTCGACGTCGTCATCGAGTCCACCGGTCTCTTCACCGGCCGGGAGCAGGCCGCCGGTCACCTGCGGGGCGGGGCCAAGCGGATCGTGATCTCCGCGCCGAGCGGCGACGCCGACGCCTCGATCTGCTTCGGCGTCAACGACGAGGTGTTCGACCCGGCGGCCCACCAGGTGATCTCGAACGCGTCGTGCACCACCAATTGCCTCGCCCCGATGGCCAAGGTCCTCAACGACCGCTTCGGGATCGTGAAGGGCATGATGACGACCGTCCACGCCTACACGAGCGACCAGTCGCTCCAGGACCTGGCCAAGCCGAGCCGCAAGGGGCAGGCCGACCTGCGCCGGATGCGCGCCGCCGCGTTGTCGATCATCCCGAACAGCACCGGTGCGGCCAAGGCCATCGGCCTCGTGCTGCCCGAGCTCAACGGCAAGCTCGACGGCATGGCCCTGCGGGTGCCGACCCCCACCGGCTCCATCACCGACCTCAGCGCCGAGCTGGCCACCGCCGCGTCGGTCGCCGAGATCAACGAGGCGTTCGCCGAGGCGGCGGGGAGCCCGAGCTACCGCGGGGTGCTCGTCTACACCGAGGACCCGCTGGTCTCGGCCGACATCGTGGGCAACCCGGCGTCGTGCATCTTCTCGGCCAAGGACACCATGGCCAACGGGACGCTGGTGAAGATCCTGGGCTGGTACGACAACGAGTGGGGCTACTCGAACCGCCTCGTCGACCTCGTCGGCTTCGTCGGCGCCCAGTAGCCCGCCGTCGGTGAGCGTGGACGTCCCCGTCCTGGAGGACCTCGACCTCGCGCGCGGCCGGCGCGTGCTCGTACGGGTCGACTTCAACGTACCGCTGCGCGACGGGGTGATCGACGACGACCTGCGGATCGCCTCGGCCCTGCCCACCATCGGGTTCCTGCGCGACCGGGGCGCGACGGTCGTGCTCGCGAGCCACCTGGGCCGGCCCGAGGGGCGGCCCGACCCGGCGTCGTCGATGGCGCCGGTCGCCGCGCACCTCGCGACGCTCCTGGACTGCGAGGTGCCCCTCGCCCCGGGCGTGTTCGGCCCCGAGGTCGAGTCGATCGCCGCGTCGGCGGGCCCGGGCGGGGTGGTGATGCTCGAGAACCTGCGCTGGGACGCGGGGGAGGAGGCCGACGATCCCGGCTTCGACGCCAACCTGGCCGCCGGGTACGACGCCTACGTGAACGACGCCTTCGGGGCCTCGCACCGGGCCCACGCCAGCATCGTCGGACCCCCCCGGGTGCTGCCGTCGGCGGCGGGTCGGCTCCTCGCCCGTGAGGTCGAGGTGCTCGGTCGCCTCCTCCGGGGTGCCGACCGGCCGTTCGTGGCCGTGCTCGGGGGCTCCAAGGTCAGCGACAAGCTCGGGGTGATCGAGGCGCTCCTCGACCGCTGCGACACCGTGCTCGTGGGCGGGGCGATGGCGTTCACGTTCTTCCTGGCCCAGGGCCACGCGGTCGGGGACTCGCTGGTGGAGCCGGCGATGGTCGGTGCGTGCACCCGGCTGCTCGCGACCGGGCGCGTGCGCGTGCCCACCGACGTGGTCGTCGCCACCGGGGTCTCCGCCGACGCCGCGACCCGCACCGTCGCGGCCGACGCGATGCCCGACGGCTGGAAGGGGCTCGACGTCGGGCCGACGACGACGTCCGACTATGCCGCTGCCATCGGTGCCGCGGCCACGGTCCTGTGGAACGGTCCCATGGGCGTGTTCGAGGTGGCCCCGTTCGCCGCCGGCACGATCGGCGTCGCCGAGGCGGTCGCTGCCTGCCCGGGGTTCACCGTGGTGGGCGGGGGCGACAGCGCCGCCGCCGTCCGCCAGTTCGACCTCGCCGACCGGGTCGACCACGTCAGCACGGGTGGCGGCGCTGCGCTCGAGCTCATCGAGCTGGGCGACCTGCCCGGCCTCCAGGCGCTGCGTTCCGCCCCGTCATCCCGCTAGAGGAGCCCTCGTGCCCGACCGCCGTCCGATCATCGCCGCCAACTGGAAGATGCACCACGACCACCACGCAGCGATCCAGTTCGTCCAGAAGCTCACCTACATCGTCGAGGCCGAGGTGTACGAAGGCCTCGACGTCGTGATCTGCCCGCCGTTCACCGACCTGCGCTCGCTGCAGACCCTGATCGAGAGCGACCAGCTCGACCTCGCGCTGGGGGCCCAGAACTGCTACTTCGAGGACCAGGGTGCGTTCACCGGCGAGGTGAGCCCGCCGATGCTGGCCAAGCTCAAGGTGGCCTACGTGATCGTCGGGCACAGCGAGCGGCGGCAACGCTTCGGTGAGGACGACGAGATCGTGAACCGCAAGGTGCAGGCGGTCCTGCGCCACGGTATGGCCCCGATCGTCTGCGTGGGGGAGACGCTCGAGGAGCGCGAGGGGGGTCGGACCGCCGAGACGGTGGCCGGGCAGGCCCGAGCCGCGTTCGCCGGCGTCACCAAGGCCCAGTTCGAGCGTTGCGTGGTGGCCTACGAGCCGATCTGGGCCATCGGCACCGGCCACAACGCCACCCCCGAGGACGCCGACGGCACCATCGGGGTGATCCGCAGCGCCCTGCGCGACCTCTACGGCGACCTCGCCGACGGCGCGCGGATCCAGTACGGCGGGTCGGTCAAGCCCGGCAACGTCGCCGACCTCATGGCGATGCCCGAGATCGACGGCGCGCTCGTGGGCGGGGCGTCGCTCGATCCCGACGAGTTCGCCCGGCTCCTGCGGTGGGGCCGCTGAGGCCGGGGGCGCCCCCGCCGGGGCGACCGCTACGCTCTGCGCCGTGATCAACGCCATCGTCATCGCCATCCAGGTCCTGTCGGCCCTGGGGCTAATCTTCTTGATCCTGCTGCACTCCGGCCGGGGCGGTGGCCTGTCCGACATGTTCGGCGGCGGTCAGCTCGGCGGGTCGATGGCGGGCTCCACGGTGGTCGAGCGCAACCTCGACCGGATCACCGTGGTCGCGGCGATCGTCTTCGTCTTCGCCTCGGTCATCCTGGCCCTGCGCGTCGCCTGAGGCCGGGCCCGGTGCGGAGGGGGTGCCGGACCGACCGGCCCACGACCGGGGGACCGAGCGACGAGGGGCCCGACCGCCGGGGCGCCCGGGTCCGTCGGGTGTGCCGGCCGTCGGTGCTCGTGGCCGTGGGTCTCGCCGTGGTGGCGCTCGCGGCGCCGGTGACGGCCGGGGCCACGGCACGCACCCAGTCCGGCGGTGGCGGCGGTCCGGCGGGCACGCTGCGGCTGAGCGCCCAGCAGGAGCCGTACTGCGCCGACTGGATCGCGAGCTGCGCCGGGCTCTCGTGGGGGAACTGGATCCTCGGGGTCCAGACCCTGCCCCAGGCGTTCCGGATCACGCCGGCGGGGGAGTACGTCCCCGGCCCGGTGCTCGCCGGAGCGCCGGTGCTCGAGCCGGGTCCGCCCCTGGTCGTGCGCTACCCGATCAACCCGCAGGCGAAGTGGTCCGACGGCAAGCCGATCACCGCCGCCGACTTCGCCTACACCTGGAAGCAGATCGTCGACGGCGACGACATCTACGACACCACCGGGTACACGTCGATCGCGTCGATCGACACCCGCGACCCCAAGACCGCCGTGGTCACCTTCGCCCAGCCGTACGCCGCGTGGCGCGACCTGTTCGGCGGGTTCTACTACCTCCTGCCGAGTCACCTGCTCGAGGGGCGCGACCGCAACAAGGCGATGAAGGACGGCTACGCGTTCTCCGGGGGCCCCTGGAAGATGCAGGGCGGGAAGCGGGGCTGGGACAAGGGGCGCAGCCTCACCCTGGTGCCGAACCCCGAGTACTGGGGCACCGTTCCGTCGATCGCCAAGGTCGTCTTCCAGTTCATCCCCGAGAGCAGTGCCGAGGTGCAGGCGCTCAAGAGCGGGCAGGTCGCGGCCGCGTACCCGCAGCCCCAGACCGGGATGCTCACGCAGTTCGACCGCGCTGACCTCGACTACGTGATCGGGTCCGGCAACAGCTACGAGGGCTTCTGGTTCAACAGCGACGCGCCGCCGCTCGACCGGCTGGCCGTTCGTCAGGCGGTCGCCTACGCGACCGACCGCCAGGCGATCGTCGACCAGATCGTCCGCCCGGCCGTGCGTGAGGGACGCGTGCTGCAGAGCTTCGTGGTGCCCTCGTTCGCCGACTACTACCGACCGGCGTACGCCGGGTACACCCGTGATCTCACCAGGGTCGACGCCCTGATGACCGGTGACGGCTGGGCCAAGGGTGCCGACGGCGTCTGGGCCAAGGGCGGCCAGCGGGCGGCGTTCGCGGTGGCGACCACGACCGGGAACGAGAGCCGGGCCCTGACCCAGCAGCTCTTGCGCAGTCAGCTGCGCCAGGCCGGGTTCGAGCTCACCGTCCAGAATGCGAGTCCCGACCTGCTCTTCGGGAAGCGCATCCCCCAGGGTCGCTTCGTCGCCGCGCTCTACGCCCAGACCGGCACGCCCGATCCCGGGCTCTGCGCGGTGTTCTGCTCGCAGAACATCCCGACCAAGGGGAACGGCTTCACCGGGCAGAACTTCACCCGGACCTCGGCGCCGGCGATCGACGCCGCCTGGGGCGCCGCCGACACCCAGATCGATCCGGCGGCCCGGATCGCCAGCGTGGCCCAGGGCCAGGTCGCCCTCGCGGCCGACATGGCCTCGCTCCCGCTGTTCCAGCTGCCCACGCTGTTCGTGTGGAACCCGGCGCAGGTGGGCGGCCCCCTGCAGGACAACGTGACCGAGGGGCCCTTCTTCAACATGGAGCGCTGGATGCTCAAGTCGGGCTGACGGCTGACCCCCGGGGTGGCCGCCGGAGCGCCGGTCACGGCGCCCGTCCCACCGCCCGTCCCGCCGCCCGTCATGCCGCCCGTCCCACCGCCGGTGCCGGTCGGGTGCGAGGATCACCCGCGTGGGCAGGTACGTCCTCCGCCGCGTGCTCGTGTCGATCCCGGTCCTGGTGCTGGCCTCGGTGCTCGTGTTCGTGGTGGTCCGGTCCTTCGGGGTCGATCCGGCCCGGGCCCGGTGCGCCACCTCGCGGGACCCGGCCTGCATCGAGCGGGTGCGCGAGCGCCTGGGCCTCGACCGGCCCCTGGCCGCGCAGTACCTCGACGAGATGCGGGGGGTGCTCACCGGCGACTGGGGCCAGAGCCTGCGGTCCGACCGGTCGGTGGCGGCGGCGATCGGTGACGCCCTCGCCGAGACGGCCCCGCTGGTGGGTTGGGCGATGCTGGTGTCACTCGTCGCCGCGGTCGTGATCGGCGTCAGTGGCGCCCGGCGCCCCGGATCACGGCGTGACCACACCTACGGGGCCCTCGCCATCGCCGGCCTCGCCGTCCCGACGTTCTGGCTGGGCCTCCTCGTGATCCAGCTGTTCACCTACGACCTGCCCCGCTGGCTGGGGCTCGACGATCCGGTCCTCTACTCGGTGCCCGATCCCACCGGGCGGGGCGCGGTGGCGGGCTTCCGCGAGCTGGCGCTGCCGGTCCTGGTGCTGTCGGTGCAGCTCGTGGCCGGGTGGAGCCGCTACCAGCGGGCCGCGCTGATCGACGAGCTGCAGACCGACCACGTGCGCACGGCTCGGGCCAAGGGTCTGACCGAGCGCCGGGTCGTCTGGAAGCACGGTCTGCGGGGCGCGTCGACGTCGCTGGTGACGGTGGTCGCGCTCGACGCCGGCGCGTTGATCGGCGGGGTGGTGATCACCGAGCGGGTCTTCTCGCGCCCGGGCATGGGCACGCTGCTCGTCAACTCGGTGCGCGACGGCGACACCCGCATCCTGATCCCGTGGCTGCTCGTCGCCGGGGCCGTGGTGGTCGTCGCCAACCTGGTCGCCGACATCGGCTACGCGTGGCTCGACCCGCGGGTCCGCGTCACCGGGGAGCGCCCCGCGTGAGTGGCACCGGGCGACCCGGCGCGCACCCGGGTGGCGCGGCCCGGGACTCGGGGGCGGGCGAGCTCCCCCTCGTGGGCAGCGCGGGACTGGTCGACGAGGGGATCGTTGCGGCCGACGCCGTCGCGCGCGCCGGATCCGACCCCGGACCGGCGCGGCGCCGCCGACACCCGCGCCTCACGGTGGTGGCGGCCGGGTTCGTGGTCGCCCTCGCCCTCGCCGCTGCGCTCGCGCCCGTGATCGCTCCGGGTGACCCCGACCCCGTCCTCACTCCGGCCGTCCTGGCCGAGGCTCGCCAGGGCCCGTCGTGGGCGCATCCCTTCGGCACCGACCAGCTCGGGCGCGACCAGCTGACCCGGGTCCTCTACG
>VGBI01000103.1 GCA_016870595.1 Actinomycetota bacterium | reverse complement strand
CTGGACCGACTCCCCCACTCTACCGACCTCGGTGCGCAGATCGCCCACGGCGCCGTGCGGGCGTTCGTGATGGGTGAGCGGGGTGCGGCCAACGAGCCCGCCACCGCCGACGACATCGCCCGCATGGCCGAGATCGTCCAGGCCGGGGTCGCCGCCGGTGCGGTGGGCCTCTCGGTGAACCGACTCGAGATGCACAAGTCCAAGGACGGCCGCGAGGTGCCGGGGACCTTCGCCGAGATCGAAGAGATCCTCGCGCTCGCGCACGCGGTGGCCGCGGGCTCGCCCGACGCGGTGTTCTCCACGATCTTCTCGCTCGGCGCCCAGGCCGACGACGCCGTGTGGCACGAGCAGATCGACTGGGTCTCGCGTCTGTCGCGCGAGACCGGCCTGGCCGTCACCTTCCCGTTCGGCGCGTCGAGCGACGGGTCCGACCGGTGGCGGGCCCGGCTCGCCCGCATCGAGGCCGAGAACGCGAACGGCGCCCGCCTGTACCCGCAGGTCGGCTCGCACCGCCAGGGCCTCCTGTGCGGCCTGCGCACCATGAACCCGTTCATGGGCCGCTCCTCGTACACGGCGCTCGCCGGGCTCCCGCCCGCCGAGCGGGCCGTCCGCATGGCCGACCCGGACGTGAAGGCCGCGATCCTCGCCGAGCACGGCATGCCGGGCACGACCGCGCTGGCCGCGCTGATGCTCCAGCAGGCCGGCGCGGTGTTCCCGCCCGCACCGATGCCCGAGCAGGAGCCCGACCCGGCCACCAGCCTCGCCGCCCAGGCCGCCGCCACCGGGCGCGACCCCCAGGACCTGCTCTACGACTGGACCATCGCTGACGACGGTCAGGCCCTGGTCCACTTCTTCCTCGGCGGGTACGCCGGGTCGCTCGACCCCAGCCTCGAGCTGATGGCCCACCCTGACAGCGTGCTCGGGCTCGGCGACGGTGGCGCCCACGTCGACGTCATCTGCGACTGCGGCTACCCGAGCTTCCTGCTGTCGTACTGGGTGCGCGAGCGCGAGCGCGGCACGCTCGGGTTCGAGGCCGCCATCAAGATCCTGACCTCCGAGCCCGCCGCGCTCTACGGCCTGCACGACCGCGGCGTCGTGGCCCCCGGATACAAGGCCGACCTCAACGTGCTCGACCCCGACCGGGTGAGCCCGCGGCCGGTCGAGATCGTCGACGACCTGCCCACCGGGGCGATCCGCATCGTCCAGCGGACCGACGGCTTCGTCGCCACCCTGGTCGACGGCGTCGTGGTCCAGCGCGACGGCGAGGACACCGGGGCCCGCCCCGGTCGGGTCGTGCGGAGTCGGCCCCGGGGCGCCTGACCCGCGCCGGGTGCTGGACCCGGGTCCGGCCCACACGCCAGACTGAGCCATGACCGCGCTCATCCCCACCACCGACCTCGCCCTCGACGAAATCGCCCTCGGGAACCCCGACACGTTCCTGCGCGACGACGTCGACGGCATCTTCGCCAAGCTGCGGGCCGAGCGCCCCGTCGGCTTCGACGCCGAGCAGACCCCGCCGGGCCTGCCCCCCGGCCCCGGGTTCTGGTCGTTCGTGCGCCACGGCGACATGTTCGGCATCAGCCGCGACTACGAGGCGTTCACCAGCGTGCCCGCGGTGGGGATCTTCGACTACCCGGTGCGCACCTCGATCATCAACATGGATCCGCCGGTGCACACCCGCTACCGGCTGCTCGTGAACCGGGGCTTCACCCCCCGGATGATCGGTCGCCTCGAGGAGAGCATCGGCGCCCAGGCCCGCCGCATCGTCGAGGACGTCGCCGAGCGCGGGGAGGCCGACCTCGTCACCGACATCGCCGCGAAGCTCCCCGGCCAGGTCATCGCCACGATGCTCGGCGTCCCCGACGAGGACCAGGACATGGTCCAGCGCCACACCAACGCCTTCATCGCCCCGTCCGACCCCGAGTACGCGGGCACGGTCGAGGACATGGTCGCCGCGTCCGACGCGATCGAGGACTACGCCAAGCACCTCGGCCGGGCCAAGCGCGACCATCCCACCGACGACGTCACCTCGGCCATCGTCAACGCCGAGGTCACCGGCGCCGACGGCAACCGGGCCACCATCGACATGGACGAGTTCGCCGAGTTCGTCAAGCTCCTGCTCGTCGGCGGCAACGAGACCACCCGCAACGCGATCACCCACGGCGTGCGGCTGTTCTCGGAGTTTCCCGACCAGAAGGCCCGCTTCCTCGCCGACCCCCAGGGGCTCGCGGTCACCACCGCCGACGAGATCCTGCGCTACGCCACACCGGTCACGCTGATGCGCCGCACCGCCACCCGCGACGTCGAGGTCGCGGGCACCCCGATCGCCGCGGGCGACAAGGTCGTGATGTGGTACCGCTCGGGCAACTTCGACGACGCGGTGTTCGACGACCCCTACCGCTTCGACGTCGGGCGCGACCCCAACCCGCACCTCACGTTCGGGGCCGGTGGGCCCCACTACTGCCTCGGCGCCAGCCTGGCCCGGGTGGAGATCGGCGTGATGCTGGCCACCCTGTACCAGCGGCTCCCCGACCTCGAGGTCACCGGGCCCCCGGTCCGCATGCGGGCGGTGTCGAGCCACGGTGTGAAGCACCTGCCGGTGCGCTGGACCCCGGCCTGATCCCAGGCCCGATCCCGGCCCGATCCGGGTCCCATCCCGGCCGGCGGAGCGGCCGGTGCTCAGCCCGGGGGCGAGTACGCCACCGGGAGGTGGACCGGGCCCAGGATGAGGTTGGACCGGGCCCACTCGGGGGGACCGGCCACGTGGAGGTCGGGCAGGCGGTCGAGCAGCTCCTCGAGCATCAGCCGCAGCTCGAGCCGGGCCAACCACGCCCCCAGACAGAAGTGCGGGCCGCCCGCCCCGAAGGCCTGGTGGTCGCCCGGGGGCCGGCCCACGTCGAGGGTCTCGGCGGTGGGCCCGAAGACCGCTTCGTCGCGGTTGGCGGCCGGGTACCACACGACCACGCGGTCGCCGTGGTCGAGGTCCACCCCCCGCAGGGTGACCGGCCGGGTGACCGTGCGGCGCATGCTCGCCACCGGCGAGGTGTAGCGCAGGATCTCCTCGACCGCGGTCGGCACCAGGCTGCGGTCGGCGAGCAGCCGGGCCCACTGCTCGGGGTGCTCGGCGAGGGCCAGGATCCCGGCCGACACCGCCGAGCGGGTCGTCTCGTTGCCTCCGAAGATGAGCAGGAATAGGAACAGCTCGAACTCGGTGTCGGAGAGCCGGTGCGTTGAGCCGTCGGCCAGGGTGACCTCGCCGAGGAGGAGCCGGCTGGCCAGGTCGGCCTCGGGGCTGCGGCGCTTGCGCCCGGCCAGCGACGCCGCGTAGGCGAGGAGCCCAGCCTTGGCGTCCATCATCGAGTCGTGGACCTCCTGGGGGGTGTCGCCCTGCGGCGAGACCATCCCGTTGGTCCACTCGATCAGCGCGGGGCGCTCCTCCACCGGCACGCCGAGCAGCTCGCCGATGGCCTGGAGCGGCACCGCGGCAGCGAGGTCCTCGACGAAGTCACACGCCCCCCGGTCGGCCACCGCGCCGATCGCGGCCCGCACGACCTCGCGCAGGCGGGCCTCCAGCGGGCGGACGGCGGCGGGGGTGAAGCCCCGGTTCACCAGCTTGCGGTAAGCGGTGTGACGGGGCGGGTCAGTGACGATCATCATCGACCCCACCCCGTCGGCCCGGCTCATGTCGCGGATGGCGTCGCCGCCGGTGGCCGACCCCGGCCCGTCGGCCCCTTCGCTGGAGAAGGTCTCCCAGTCCCGGTGCACCCGGGCCAGGTCCTCGTGGAGCACCACCGACCAGAACCCGGGGTTCTCGGGCTGCACCGTCGGACCCGGGTGGAACGACATCGGCTCGTGGGCCCGCAACCACCGGAACCACTCCCGGCACTCGCGCGGGAACCGCTCGAGGTCGTGGAAGTCGATGTCGGGGCGCACGGCGGCGACTCCCGGTGCGGTCACGAGTGCTTCCCCGCCCGGGTCGGGCTCAGGCCGGGGTGGGCGTGAGGGTGGCGTCGGGGTCGAGGCCGAAGTACCGGCACGGGTTCTCGACCAGGATCGTGCGGCGCTCCTCGTCGGTGCACGGGGCGAAGATCTCGTCGATCCACTGGCGGCTCTCGGGGAACGAGCCGACCGAGTGGGGGAAGTCCGATCCCCACATGATGCGGTCGAGGTGCAGCAGGTGCTTCATCTGCATCGCCACCGGGTCACGCACGATGCCGAAGTGGCAGTGGGTCCACGCGTACTCGCTCGGCTTCATCGCGAGGTCGGCGCCGTACCACTCCTTGAACACGCCGTACGAGTCGTCGACCATGAAGAGCGCGCTCGGGATCCAGCTCGCGTTGGCCTCGGCGAAGTACACCTGCAGCTCGGGGATGCGGTCGAACACGCCGTCGAGGATCATGCGCACGATGGCGGCGGTGGCCACGTTGTTGGTCCGGCCCAGCAGCGACCACTCCAGGCTGAACTTCCCCTTGGCCGACTCCGCGAGCAGCGGGTTGTTGCGCACGCCGAGCCCGGCGTGCAGCGCGATCGGCATCCCGAGCTCGAGCGCGGCGTGCCAGAAGGCGTCGTCCTCGGGGGCGGGGGTGCCGCCCCCGGCCGGGAACGACGACAGGTACACCCCGGCGGCGCCCAGGCCCTCGACCCGCTTGAGCTCGGCGATGGCGTCCTCGATGCCGCTCGACGGGATGATCGCGTTGCCGAGCAGGCGGTCGGGGGCCACCGAGCAGTAGTCCTGGGTGAGGAAGTCGTTGTAGGCCCGCACCATCGCGACGTAGGCCTCGCGGTCCTCGATGTTCTCGATGAACCGGCTGATGAACACCGGCGGGTAGAGCACCTCGGCGTCGAGGCCGTCCTGGTCCTGCTCGCGCAGGCGCTGCGCAGCGTCGCCGGTGCCGGGGAACGGCGTGCCGTCGGGCTCCCAGTAGGAGCCGCCCCGCACCTTCACCGGCCGCCCCGCGGTGACGTTCTGGCCGTTGTGGATCAGCGGGCTGCCCTCGACGATCCAGCCGTGCCCACCCTCGCGCAGCGCGATCAGGCGGGGCGCCCGGTCGCGGTGCTCCTCGGGCACGTGGCGGATCCACGGGTCGGGCGGGATCTCGAGGTGCCCGTCACCCGAGATGACCCGGTACCGCCGTGCGCCCTGGTCCGTCGCCGCCATCGCCCACTCCCCTCGCCGTCCCGACGTTGCTCCCGGACCGTGCGCCCCGGCCGTGCGGCCCGGTCGTCGACCGGGTGCGGTCATCATTCCACGTCCGGACCCCGGGCCGGAACCGTGACGGTGTCCCGGCCCGAGCGCAGGAGGCGACCCGGCCGGCGTCCGGTCATCGCCCCGTCGTGCACCACCGGCACCCCGGCCACCAGCACGTGGGCCACGCCGGTGGCGCCCACGTGGAGGCGGGCCGCGCCCCCGGGGAGGTCGCGGCGGGTCTCCATGGCCGTGGGCCCGAAGGCGTCCGGGTCGAGCACCACGAGGTCGGCGTGGGCGCCGGGCGCGATCCGGCCCCGGTCCCGCAGCCCGTAGAGGGCCGCCGGTCGCCCGCTGAGCTGGTGCACCATCGCCTCGGGCGAGAACAGGCCCCGGTCGCGGACCAGCTCGGCCCAGGCCTCGGCCGGGAAGGCGGCGCCGCACATCATGTCGAGGTGCGCCCCGGCGTCGGAGGCCTGGAGCAGCACCCGGGGATCGGTGAGCAGCTCGCGACGCACCGCCCACGACCACTCGTCGTCGGCCGCGAACTGCGGGCGCACGAAGCCGGTGGTGATGCCGCCCCGCACCACCACCTCGCACATCGCCGCGAACGGGGTGACCCCCCACTCGGTCGCGAGGTCGGCGAGCGACCGGCCGACCAGCCCGGCCTGGCTCGGGTCGTCCACCTCGGCGACGCGGTAGGCGGGCCAGTTGCGCACGACCAGGGCCAGGCCCTCGGTGGCCTCGGCGACCGTGCGCTCGAGCACGGCCCGGGTGGCCGGGTCGGCGAGCGCAGCCCGCCGGTCGTCGGGGGCGAGGGCGAACAGCCCGTCCCAGCCGGGCAGGGCCCGGAACACGTAGCCGGGCTCGAAGTCGTGGCGGATGGCGCCGTTCTGCGGCGTCATCATCGCCACCACCCGCCCGCCGCGCGCCGCGGCGACGTCGGCGGCCCGCAGCTGGCGCGCGTGGAGATCGGGCACCCGCGGGTTCACGAGCGGCTTGTTCCAGTTGAGCACGCGGTCGGCCGCCGCCGACATGTCGGCCATGAGCTCGACGTCGTCGTCGCTGAAGCCGCGCAGGAACGAGTCGGGGATGAACTCGAGCACCGTGCCCGGGTGGCGCCCACAGGCCGCGGCGAGCGCGACGTACTCGGCCGTCGTCGCGAAGTTCGGGGGCGTCGGGCGCCCGTCGCCGTCGAGCTGGGTCTGGGCGTTGGCGGTGGAGAAGCCGAGCCCGCCCGCCGCCAACGCCGCGTCGAGCAGGTCGACCATCGCCGCGAGCTGCTCGGGCGTCGCGGGATCGGCCGACGCGGCCGGACCCATCACTGCGCGGCGCAGGGCGGAGTGGCCGACGAGGAACCCGATGTGCGCGGCACGCGGCGTGGCCTCGACCACGTCGAGGTACTCGGCGAACGTGCGCCAGCGGTAGGTCAGGCCCGCCTCGAGCGCGGCGACCGGGATCGACTCCACCCGGGCGAGCAACCGGGTGAGCCACTCCTCGTCACCGGGGTTCACCGGTGCGAGGGTCAGCCCGCAGTTGCCCCCGACCACCGTGGTCACCCCGTGGAGCGGCGAGGGCGCCAGGTCGGGGTCGTAGAACAGCTGGGCGTCGTAGTGGGTGTGCAGGTCGAGGAAGCCGGGCGCCACCAGCAGCCCGGTCGCGTCGACCACGTCGGCCCCGGCCCCGGCGTCGTTCGCAGCGTCACCCGTGTCGGCGCCCACGGCGGCGATCCGCCCGTCGACGACCAGGACGTCGGCGGCCACCCCGGGCGCGCCGGTGCCGTCGACCACCGTCCCGCCCCGGATCAAGACCCGTGCCCCGGCCACGGCGCCAACCTAGCCACGAACGGTGCTCGCCACGAGTGGCCGGGCCCGGCGTGCTAGGGAAGGGCGTGCAGTTCTGCGTCTCCCTCCAGACCGACAAGGTCCACCTCGGCCCCGAGTTCGCCTCGGGCGCCGCGGTCGCCGAGGTGGCCCGGGCCGCCGAGGCGGCCGGCTTCGACGCCGTCTTCGTCACCGAGCACCCGTTCCCCGAGCAGGAGTGGCTCGACGGCGGCGGGCACCACGCGCTCGACCCCTTCGTCACGCTCGCCGTCGCCGCAGCCGCGACCACCCGGCTGCGGGTGCTCACCAACCTGTGCGTGGTGCCGTACCACAACGCCTACCTGCTGGCGAAGACCGCGATGACCGTCGACGTGCTGTCGGGGGGTCGGCTGATCCTGGGCTGCGGCGCCGGGTACCTCGCGCCCGAGTTCGCCGCGGTCGGCGCTCCGTTCGCCGACCGCAACGACCGCTTCGACGACGCCCTCCGGGCCATGCGGGCCGCGTGGTCGGGCGAGCCGGTGGCCGTGGCCACGTCGGGGGCGACCCACACGATGCGCCCGGTCCCCGCCCAGCAGCCCCATCCCCCGCTGTGGATCGGGGGCAACTCGCGGCGGGCCCTGCGCCGCGCGGTGGAGCTCGGCGACGGCTGGATGCCCTTCCCCAACCCGGGCAGCGCGGCGGCCCGCCGCCGCACCCCCGAGCTCATCACCGTCGCCCAGCTCGCGGCCCGGCTCGATGAGGCCCACGAGCTCGAGGCCGCGACCGGGCACGCCCTGCGCGACGTGATGTTCTCGCCGGTCGGGGTCGACACCTACGGCACCCCGGGCTGGGACGCCGCCGCGTTCGGCCAGGTCGTCGCGGAGCTCGCGGCCGTCGGCGTGACGATGCTGTCGGTGCACTTCCCCGCCCGCAGCCGGGCCGAGTACTGCGATCTCGTCGCCGGGTTCGGGGCCGAGGTGCTCGCCCCCGCTGGCGGGGGGACCCGCCCGTGAGCCACAGTGCGCCCGTGCCCGACACCCTCGACGACGCCGCCCTGGTCGCCGCCTACGCCCCGCTCGTGGTCGACCAGGACACCGCCCCCTACTACCGGGGCTG
>VGBI01000102.1 GCA_016870595.1 Actinomycetota bacterium | reverse complement strand
CGCATCGAGGACCTGCGGGGTCACGTCGTGGTCTGCGGCTACGGCCGGGTCGGTCGCGGGATCGTGCCGCTGCTGGCCGACCGCAGCCCGGTCGTCGTCGTGGACCGGGAGCCCGAGCGGGTCGCCCGGGCCGCGGCCGAGGGTCTCCTCGTCGTCGAGGGCGACGCGACCGACGACGAGGTGCTCGTCGCCGCCGGGGTGGCCCGGGCGAGCACGCTCATCGTGAGCCTGCAGTCCGACGCCGACGCCATCTCGGCGGTCCTGTCGGCCCGGGCCCTCGGCCCCGACGTGCGCATCGTGGCCCGGGCCAACGCCGAGTCGAGCGAGGCGAAGCTGGTGCGGGCGGGCGTCGATCACGTCGTGAACCCGCTGCGACTGGGGTCGGTGCGGCTCGCGACCTTTGCGCTCCAGCCGGTGGTGGCCGACTTCGTCGACCTGGTCGTCCCCGGGTCGGGGGAGGCGGTCCGGCTCGAGCAGGTGGTGATCCCCGACGGGTCGCCGGTGCTCGGGCGCCGCCTGGGCGAGTGCGGGCTCCGCGAGGCGACCGGGGTGCTGGTCCTCGCGCTGCGTCGCCCCGGGGGCGAGTTCACGAGCGTGGCCACCGGCGACCTCGCCGGGTCACCCGGCGGCGCACGCGCCGGGGCGCCCGGAGACGATGTCCCGCTGGTTCCCGGAGCCACCCTGGTGGTGCTGGGGACGCCCGAGCAGCTCGCCGGTCTCGACCGGTGGCTCCGGTCGGGGCCGGACCCGGCGGGCTGAGCGTCGACCTGCACCGGAGGTCGACCCCGACGCTCAGCGAGACGTTGACGGCGGTCGACCGCAGGGCTAGCCTTACATGCCCGTAGTTACGCCGGTGTGACTCCACCGTCCAGCGCCCTCCCAGCGTCGTCCGGCCGTTCCCCGCCCCCGAGGGGGCCCATCGAGGAGGCATCCGTGTCCGAGAACGGGTTCAGCGGACCCCAGGTTTGCAGCATCGTGGGGATCACCTACCGCCAGATGGACTACTGGGCCCGGACCGACCTGGTCCGGCCGTCCCTGGCCGACGCCCGGGGGAGCGGCTCGCAGCGCCGCTACTCGTACCGCGACCTCGTGCGGCTCAAGGTGGTGAAGAGCCTCCTCGACTCGGGGGTGACCCTGCAGGCGGCCCGCAAGGCGATCGAGTACCTCCGCGACGACCTCGGCGAGGACTGGGACACCGCGAGCCTCGTGCTCGACGGGGGCCGATCGGTGCTCGCCCGTGACGGCGAGACGCTCATCGACCTCGTGCGCCGGGGCCAAGGGGTGCTCAACATCGTCCCGCTCGGATCGATGGTCGGGGAGATCGACGCCGCCATCGTGGACCTCGCGCCCGAACCGGCCGACGCCCCCGCCCCGGCCCGGCGCCCCGCGCGCCGCGCCGCCGGCGAGGGGGGCTGAGCCATCCCCGAGCTGCGCACCAGCCCCCTCGACGCGGCCCACCGCGCGCTCGGCGCGCGCATGGTGGAGTTCGGCGGCTGGGACATGCCGATCCAGTACACGAGCGTCCTGGACGAGCACCGCGCCTGCCGGACCACGGCGGCGGTGTTCGACGTGTCGCACCTCGGCTCCCTGCGGGTGCAGGGACCCGGCAGCCACGCCCGGCTCCAGGCGGCATTCACCAACGACCTCGACCGGATCGGACCGGGGCGGGCCCAGTACACGCACCTGTGCGACCCCGCCGACGGGCACGTCGTCGACGACATCATCGTGTGGTGGCTCGACGCCGACGACTTCCTGGTCATGCCGAACGCGTCGAACACCGACCGGATCGCCGAGGCGCTGGGCGCCGGCGCCGGGGTCGGTGCGGTGGTCGACGGCCACGCGGACGCGGTCACCGACGTCACCGCGACCCGGGCCGTGCTCGCGGTGCAGGGACCCCGGGCCCGGGCGCTGCTCGCGC
This sequence comes from Actinomycetota bacterium, assembly GCA_016870595.1. Classification (GTDB taxonomy): domain Bacteria; phylum Actinomycetota; class Acidimicrobiia; order IMCC26256; family PALSA-555; genus CAIUKV01. The sequence goes on along the minus strand of VGBI01000102.1, from coordinate 6,342 downwards.
CGGTGTTCCCCGCCGCTGCGGCCGTTCCCCGGTTCGGGGTCGCGCCGGTGACGTTCGGGGCGATCGCGGGGTACGCCGCCGGCACCGGGTACACGGGCGAGGACGGGGTCGAGCTGCAGGTCCCCGCGGCGGGGGCGACCGCCGTGTGGGAGGCGGTGCTCGGCGCCGGGATCGTGCCCGCCGGGCTCGGCTGCCGCGACACGCTCCGGCTCGAGGCCGGGCTCCCGCTCCACGGCCACGAGCTCGGACCGGGCATCACGCCCCTGCAGGCCGGCCTGGCCTGGGTGGTCCGCTTCGACAAGGGCGACTTCCGGGGGCGCGCCGTCCTGCTCGCCGAACGGGAGCGCGGGGTCGCCCGGCGCCTGGTCGGCATCGCCACGGAGGGGCGCCAGCCCGCCCGCCAGGGGAGCGCGGTGCTGGTCGACGGCACCGCCGTGGGCGAGGTCACGAGCGGGAACTTCTCGCCCATGCTCGGCCACGGCATCGCGCTCGCCTTCGTCCCCCCGCCGGTCGGGGTGGGCACGGGCGTGGGCATCGACGTCCGGGGCCGGACCCTGGCCGGTGAGGTCGTCGCCCTGCCTTTCTGGTCGCGCTGACCCCGGCGCTCGCAACCTCGGGCGCACGACACCCGACCACCCGACCACCCGACCACACGACCACAGGAGCGCGCGATGCGCGCCGGGGGTCGGGACCCGGGGTACGCTTCGCACCGACATACGCCGCTGACGCCGGGCGGGAGAGTCGTCGGCACCGCCGTTCCCCCCGGGGAGCAGTGGGGCCGGCGACGCCGAAGGAGCAACCACTCCCCGGAAACTCTCAGGCCCACGAACCGCCCGGACGAGGCCACTCTGGAGAGCAGGCGGGCGTGCCCGTCTCACCGACGGGGAAAGGTCCGGCCCCCCGGCCGGAGCGAATCTCTCAGGTCCCACGACAGAGGGGGAGCGGTCCCGGACGCCGGTCCGGGCTGCCCGCACCGCGCGCCCGTACCCCGGGCGGCGCACCCCGAGTCGAGGAGCCCCGCATGTCCGACCCGACGCCCTCCTTGTCCGAGCTCGACGCGCTCGACGCCACGGCGTTCGCCGGGCGCCACATCGGGCCCGACGACGGGGACCTCGCCGCCATGCTCGCGACGCTCGGCTGCGGGTCCCTCGCAGAGCTCGTCGACGCGGCCGTGCCCGAGACGATCCGGGACCGGTCCGACCTCGCGCTGCCGGCACCGGTGGGTGAGGCGGCGATGCTCGCCGAGCTCGCGGCGCTCGCGGCCGAGAACCGGGTGGTGGCATCGCTGCTCGGCCTCGGCTACCACGGGACCGTCACCCCCGGAGTGATCCAGCGCAACGTGCTCGAGAACCCGGCGTGGTACACGGCCTACACCCCGTACCAGCCGGAGATCTCCCAGGGTCGGCTCGAGGTCCTCCTCAACTTCCAGACCCTGATCACCGACCTGACCGGAACCGAGGTCGCCAACGCATCGCTCCTCGACGAGCCGACGGCGGCGGCCGAGGCGATGGCCCTCTGCCACCGGGTGAACGGCAAGGCCGGCGACACCTTCCTCGTCGACGCCGAGACCCACCCGCACACGATCGCCGTCCTGCGCACGCGGGCCGAGCCGCTCGGCATCGCCGTGGTGGTGGGGGAGGCGAGCCCCGACGCCGCGCGCGGGGTGTTCGGCGCGCTGCTCCAGCACCCGGGCACGGGTGGTGCCCTGCGCGACCTCGCACCTGCGGTCGCCGCCCTGCACGACGCGGGGGTCCTCGTGGTCGTGGCCACCGACCTCCTGGCCTGCACCCTCTGCACCCCGCCGGGGGAGTGGGGCGCCGACGTCGTGATCGGCTCGGCCCAGCGCTTCGGCGTGCCCCTCGGCTTCGGTGGTCCGCACGCCGGGTTCCTCGGCACCCGCGAGGCCTACGCCCGCAACCTGCCCGGGCGCCTCGTCGGGGTGTCGCTCGACGCCGGTGGACGCCCGGCGCTGCGCCTCGCCCTCCAGACGCGCGAGCAGCACATCCGGCGCGAGAAGGCGACCAGCAACATCTGCACCGCACAGGTCCTGCTGTCGGTGATCAGCTCGCTGTACGCGATGTACCACGGGCCCGACGGACTCCGGCGCATGGCCGCCCGGGTGCACCGCCTCACCGCCGTCCTCGCCGAGGGCCTGCGGCGCGGTGGGGTGGAGGTCCTGACCCCGCACCACTTCGACACGCTGACCCTCCGGGTGCCCGGCCGGGCCGACGCCGTGGTCGCCGCCGCCCTCGACCGGGGGGTGAACCTCCGCCGGGTCGACCCCGACACCGTGGTCGTGGCGCTCGACGAGACCTCGACCGCGGCAACCGTGGCCGCGGTGTGGGGCGGGTTCGGCGTTCCCGGCGACGCCGACGCCGTGGTCGCGCTCGACCCCGACGCCCCCGCAGGCATCCCGGCGGCGCTCCGGCGCACCAGCGAGTTCCTCACCCACCCGGTGTTCTCGCAGTACCACTCCGAGACCGGGATGCTGCGGTACCTGCGCCGCCTCGCCGACCGCGACCTCGCGCTCGACCGGACGATGATCCCGCTCGGCTCGTGCACGATGAAGCTCAACGCCACCGCCGAGATGACCCCGATCACCTGGCCGGCGTTCGCCGCCATCCACCCGTTCGCACCGATCGACCAGGCCGCCGGCTACCTCCGGCTCTTCGCCGACCTCGAGGCGTGGCTGGCCGAGGTCACCGGCTACGACGCGGTGTCGCTCCAGCCCAACGCCGGCTCGCAGGGGGAGTTCGCGGGCCTGCTCGCGATCCGGGCGTACCACCGGGCCAACGGCGACGCCCACCGCGACGTCTGCCTGATCCCGGCCAGCGCCCACGGCACCAACCCGGCGAGCGCGGCGATGTGTGGCATGCGGGTGGTCGTGGTGAAGTGCGACGACGAGGGCAACGTCGACCTCGAGGACCTGCGGGCCCGGGCCGACGAGCACGCCGACCGCCTCGCCGCCCTGATGGTCACGTACCCGTCGACCCACGGGGTCTACGAGGAGCAGATCCGCGAGATCTGCGCGGTGGTCCACGAGCGGGGCGGCCAGGTGTACCTCGACGGCGCCAACCTCAACGCCCTCGTCGGCGTGGCCCGCCCGGGCTGGCTCGGCGCCGACGTGTCCCACCTCAACCTCCACAAGACGTTCTGCATCCCCCACGGCGGCGGGGGCCCGGGGGTGGGCCCGATCGGGGTGAAGGCCCACCTGGCCCCGCACCTGCCCAACCACCCCCTCCAGCCCGCCGCCGGTCCGGCCGGCGGCGTCGGACCGGTCTCGGGTGCCCCGTGGGGCTCGGCCGGGATCCTGCCGATCTCGTGGGCCTACGTCCGCATGATGGGGGGCGAGGGCCTGCGCCGGGCCACCGAGATCGCCGTGTGCAACGCCAACTACGTGGCCGCCCGCCTGGCCGGTCACTACCCGGTCCTCTACACCGGGCCGAGCGGGCGGGTCGCCCACGAGTGCATCCTCGACCTGCGGCCCATCACCGCGGCGACGGGCGTGAGCGCCGAGGACGTGGCCAAGCGCCTCATCGACTACGGCTTCCACGCCCCGACCATGTCGTTCCCGGTGGCCGGCACCCTCATGGTGGAGCCCACCGAGTCGGAGGCCAAGGCCGAGCTCGACCGCTTCTGCGCCGCCATGATCGGGATCCGGGCCGAGATCGCGGCGGTGGAGCGGGGGGAGTGGGCGGTCGAGGACAGCCCGCTCCGCCACGCGCCCCACCCGGCTGAGGACGTCACCGGCGACGCCTGGGACCGGGTCTACCCGCGCGCCCTCGGGGCCAACCCGACGGGTGGGCCCATGGCCGACAAGTACTTCCCGCCGGTGAGCCGGATCGACCAGGCCTTCGGCGACCGCAACCTGGTCTGCTCCTGCCCGCCGGTCGAGGCGTACGAGACCACGGCCTGACCGGGGCCCGAACGCAGGCCAGGCGTCTCCGCCCGGACCGGCGGGGGGGAGCGGGTCCCGGCGGCCCTCCGGTCCGTCCCGGTTGATAATGACATAACGATGATTATCGGCAACGCCGGGAGGGGGTCGGAACCCGACGGGTCGGCCCGAGATCCGCGGTGCGTCCCGATCGGGCCTGGCCCCGCTCGCTCCGGTTCGAGTCCACCGGGCCGCAGGGGTGCCGTCACGCCGGTGAGACCCGGTAGCTCGGCGACGGATCGGGGCTGGAACCGGCCCGGGCGGGTCGGGCCGGAACCGGTTTGTCGTCGAACATACGTTCGGCTGTGATGCGGGGACTTCCCCGATTCAACCCCAATTCGGCCCCGTCGGATCGGACCGGGGGCCCGGGGTGACCCGACGGCCCAAGGGTGGGCATCCTGACGTCGGCCCGCTCGGCCCCGTTGGGGGCGGGCGATCAGTGAGCGAGCACGCCGTGGTCGGTGAGGAAGTCGTGGAGTCCCGCGACCAGGGGAAGATCGCCGAGGTCGGCGAACGGGACCCAGGCCGCCTCGGCGGCGTCGTCACCCGCGCGCGGCATCCGCTCGGGGTCGAGCACCGTCACCGCGAAGTCCATGATGACGAAGTGGTACGGCGCGGGATCGTCGCCGATCCGCTCGACGTGGCCGAGGAAGCCGTCGACCACGCCCTCGTACCCGGTCTCCTCGGCCAGCTCCCGCACCACGGCCTCGCGCAACGTCTCCCCGGGCTCGACCCGACCGCCCGGGACCGACCACCGACCCGCCCCGGGCCCGTGACCCCGCCGGATGCACAGGAGGCGCTCGGCGTGCACGGCCACGGCGCCCACGGCCACCTCGGGCCGGGCGCTCACGACGCCGGTCCCCCGAGGGGTCGGTGCATGGTGAGGGACCGGGCGACGAACCCGTGGGTCTCGAAGAAGTTCTTGGCCGCCCGGTTCCCGGGCAGCGCCGTGGCGTCGACCCCGAGGCAGGCCTCCGCCGCCGCCCACGCAAGCAGCGACCCGACCAGTGCCTCCCCCACGCCGACCTCGCGGGCCCCGGGCTCCACGTAGAGCTCGAGGACCTCGGCCAGTCGTCCGCCGTCGTCGAGGGACCGGACCCGGGCGACCGCGTAGCCGACGGCGCTGTCGTCGAGGCACCCCACGAACACGGCGGTCGCGGGCTGGGCGAGCAACGCCGTCACCGCCGCGGCGTCCGGGCCGGGCCCGGCCACGGTGCGCTGCCAGAGCGAGCCGCCCCGCTGCGTCCCGAGCTCGGCCCGCAGGGCGCCCCCGAGCTCGACGATGCGCCCGACGTCGGTCGGGACGGCCGGTCGGGTCGACTCCACGCCGCCGGGCCCCGAGCCGATCAGTCCGTGAGCTGGTCGATCGACGCCAGGACGGTCCGCCGACCCCGGTGGGCGGCCTCGTAGGCGCGGATCTGCGCGAGGGCCGACGCAGGGAGGCCGCCGAGGCGCTCGATGACCTGGGAGGCCGAGAGCCCGTCGTAGCCCGGGATCGGGAGGTCGGTGGCGCTGCCCCCCTCCCCCGTCGGGGCGGCTCCGGCCGGTGGCGCTGCGGTCGACGGTGCTGCGGTCGACGGTGCTCCGGATGACGGAGAGCCGGTGACCGAGCGCAGGGCCGAGGTGGCGGCGTCGATGCCCGCCTTGACCACCGGCGTGACCGTGGTGGCCGCGGCGGCCCCGGCCTGGGTCGCGGCCCGACCGATGGTCCCGAGCGGGTCGGCGCGGGGGGTCGCAGGCTCGGGGGTGACGATGCCGAGGCGCTCCCCCACCGTCCGCCGGACGTTGGCGACCTCGCGCTGTCCGCGCGACACGAAGAGCCCGAGGAAGGTCGGTGCGCTGTCCTTCACGTAGCAGGCGAGTCCGACCGGGCCGTACACCAGCATCCGCAGTGCCCGCTCGACCGGATCGGTGCCGGAGTCGTCGTTGGCCACTGACCCTCCCTTCGGATCGGTCGTGGAGTCTACGGTTGCGCCGTCAGGCGCAGTCGCGGCAGAGGTTGCGGGCCTCGTCGGCGAGCTGGTGGCGGGGCAGGACCAGGAAGCACGACGAGCACAGGAACTCGCCCGGGCGCCGGGGCACGATGCGCGTGTGGCCCTCGCCCCGTTCGTCGGCGTCGCCCTCCTCCTCCTCGACCTCCTCCTCCTCGTCCTCGAGCGTGGCCTTCGCCGTCCGCTCCTGGAGCAGTGCGTCGAGGGGGGCCTCGACGTCGTCGGGGTGGAGCTCCTCGTCGAGGTCGAGGACGTCGCCCTCTTCGTCGTCCTCGTCGGTCGGCGCGGTGCTGGCCGGCGTTGGAGTGGCGATGCTGTCGGCGTCGACGAGATCCGCACCGAGGTCCTCGTCGAGTTCGAGGTCGATGTCGGCGTCGAGCTCGTCCTCGATCTCACCGTCGATCTCGGCGTCGATGT
>VGBI01000101.1 GCA_016870595.1 Actinomycetota bacterium | reverse complement strand
GACTCCCTGCCCCTCGCCGACTCGCCGGTCCAGGCGGTGCTGGCCGTTGCGTGCGGCGCGCTCGGCGTCGGCGTGCTCACCGCGCGCCGACGGTTCACCGGTGCGCTCCTCCTCGGCGGCTCGGGCTATGCACTCGCCCTCGTCTTCCTCGCCCATGGCGCGCCCGACCTCGCGATCACCCAGTTCCTGGTCGAGACCCTGGTGATCGTGATGTTCCTCCTCGTGCTCCAGCACCTGCCCGACGGACTCCGTCCACCGCCCTCGTGGGCGCCGCGCGCGCTGCGGTTCGGACTCGCCGCGGTCGTCGGGATCTCGGTGACGGTGTTCGCCCTCGCCGTCTCCTCGTCGCGGACCGAGCCGTCTGTTGGACGGGACTACATCGCCCGGTCGGTCGACGAGGGGGGTGGGCGCAACGTCGTGAACGTGACCCTGGTCGACTTCCGGGGCTTCGACACGCTCGGCGAGATCACCGTCCTCGCGGTGGCGGCCATCGGCGTGGTGAACCTCGTCGGGCACGCCCGCCGCGAGCAGCGGCGCAAGCGTCTCGCCGACGGGACCGACGATCTCGGCCCGGGCCGGCCGACGGTGGTGGACCACGACGTCGGGTCGCGGTTCCGGTCGGTGATCCTCTCGACGACGGTGCGGGGCATCGCGCCGGCGCTCGGAGCCGTCGCGCTCTTCGTGGCCGCTCGGGGTCACAACGCCCCCGGCGGCGGGTTCGCCGGCGGCCTGATCCTGGCCACGGCGATCGCGCTCGGGTACCTCGCCGACGGACGGCGGGCGTTCCGGCTGCGCCCGGCCCAGCCGCTCCTCGCCGTGGGGATCGGGCTCGCGCTCGCAGTGGCGGTGGCGGTGACGCCCCTGGCCTTCGGGGGGGCACTGCTGGAGTCGGCGATCGTGACCGTCGACGTGCCGGCGGTGGGCCCGGTGAAGCTCGTCAGCTCGGCGCTGTTCGACGTGGGTGTGATGATCCTCGTCGCCGGTGCGGTCCTCGCGGCGATGGCCGCGTTCGTCGGGGCCGGTGGCGCCGATCCCGACCCCGACCCCGGGAGCACCGGGGGCGCGGTGGACTCGATGGACCCGGCCGATGCGGTGGGGGAGGTCCGGTGAGCGTCGTCCTCGCCGTCCTCATCGGCGTGCTCGCGGCCGCAGGGACGGCGCTCCTGCTGCAGCGGAGCCTGACCCGGATCGTCCTCGGGGTGGGCCTCCTCGCCAACGCCGCCAACCTGCTGGTGCTGGCGGCCTCGGCCCGTCCCGCCGACGCCCCGATCGTGGGGAACGACGGACGGCTGGGCGATCCGGTGCCCCAGGCGCTGATCCTCACGGCGATCGTGATCGGGTTCGCGTTGGTGTCGTTCCTGCTGGCGGTCGCGTATCGGGCCTGGACCATCAGCGGCAACGACCAGGTCGAGGACGACATCGAGGACCGTCGCCTCGCCGCGGCGCTCCGCGCGCGTGCGGCGCGCCAGGGCGATGCCCCCGCCGACCCGGGTCCTCCGGCCCGACCGGAGGCCGACCGGTGAGGAGCCTGCTGCCCCTCTTCGTGGTGCTCCCCCTCGTCGCCGCGGCGGTCTCGGTCGCGCTCGCCCGGGTGCCGAAGGCACAGCGCACCGTCGCGGTGGTCACGATCGGGGCGACGGTCGCGCTCGCCGTCGTGGTCCTCGTGTCGGTCGACCGCGACGGTCCGCTGCGGATGAACCTCGGTGGGTGGCCCGGCCGGATCGCGATCACCATGGTCGCCGACCGGCTGGCGGCGGTGATGCTGGTGCTCGGCGCAGTGATGCTGCTCGTCGTGCTCTTCTACGCGCTCGGGCAGTCGGGGGAGGGAGCACGCTCTCCGTGGTACGTCCCCGCCTATCTGGTGCTCGCTGCCGGGATCTCGGCGGCCTTCCTCGCCGGCGACCTCTTCAACCTGTTCGTGGCGTTCGAGATCCTGCTCGCGGCGAGCTATGTGCTCATCACCCTGGAGGGCGATGACGACCAGATCCGGGCGGGCACCACCTACATCGTCATCAACGTGATCGAGTCGCTCCTGCTGTTCCTCGCCGTCGGGCTGGTCTTCGCCGCGACCGGGACCTTGTCGATGGCGGAGCTCCCGGGCCGGCTCGCCGAGCTCCCGGTCGGGATCGCGGTGGGGCTCAACGTGCTGTTGCTGATCGCCTTCGGCCTCAAGGCTGCGATCTTCCCGCTGTTCTCCTGGCTCCCCGACAGCTACCCGACCGCACTGAGCCCGGTGACCGCGGTCTTCGCCGGGCTGCTCACCAAGATCGGGGTGTACGCGCTGATCCGGACCGAGACGCAGCTGTTCCCCGGCGGGCAGCGGACGCTCCTGCTCGTGATCGCGGGTCTGACGATGGTGATCGGTGGCCTCGGCGCGATCGCCCAGGTCGACATGAAGCGGATCCTGAGCTTCCACATCGTGAGCCAGATCGGGTACATGGTCGCGGGCCTGGCCCTGGGCGGCGTCGCTGCGATCGCGGCCACGGTGTTCTTCATCATCCACCAGATCCCCACCAAGACCGCGCTGTTCCTCGTGGAGGGTGTGGTCGAGCAGGACACCGGGACCTCAGCACTCGACCGGGTCGGAGGGCTGGCCCGCCGGTCCGGGGTGTTCGGCCTGCTGTTCCTCCTGCCCGCCCTCAGCCTCGCGGGGATCCCCCCGTTCTCGGGGTTCGTGGCCAAGCTCGGTCTCATCGAGGCGGGCTTCGGTCTGGCCGAGTGGGTGATCGTGGGGGTGGCCGTGGCTGCCTCGCTGCTCACGTTGCTGTCGATGGTCAAGATCTGGACCGGAGTGTTCTGGGGCGATCCCCAGCCCCACCCGCGCGGCCGGGTCGGGGTCATCCGCCACCACCGGCTCATGGGCGCGGTCACGGCAGCGACGGTGGCGCTCGGCCTCGCCGTCGCGGTGGCCGCCGGGCCGATCTGGCGGTTCTGTGAACGCACCGCGACCGACCTCGTCGCGTCGGCTCCGGAGCGGGGTGGTGACCGATGAGCATCCCGATGCGGCGCGTGACCGGCGCGATCGCCCTGGCGGCCCTGTGGGTCGCGCTCTTCGGTGAGGTCAGCGTGGCCAACGTCGTCGCCGGGCTCGTGGTCGGCGGAGTGCTGGTCGTCGCCTTCCCGCACCGCCGTGCGCTGGTCGCGCACCGCATCGCGCCGTGGGGGTTGGTCCGACTCCTCGCCCGGCTCGCGGTCGATCTCTTCGGGTCGAGCATCCAGGTCGCGGTCGCGGTGCTCCGGCCGACACCGGCCCGCCTGCGCACCGCCGTGGTCCGGGTGCCCCTGGCGTCGGACTCCGACCTGGTGCACACCATCGTGGCCGACCTCATCACTCTCACCCCCGGCACGCTCACCCTCGACGTCCGCCGTGATCCGGCCCACTGCTTCGTGCACGCGCTGGGTGCCGATCCCGATGCGGTGCGAGCCTCGGTGCAGGACCTGGAGCGGCGGGTGCTGCGGGCCGTGATCCCCGGGCCCGGCGCACACGACGCGTCGCCGGAGGTGTCGCAGTGAGCGCGGCCATGGGTGCATCGGCGGTCTCGACGGTGGCGACCGGGTTCCTCGAGGTCGTCACGTACGGGTGCCTGGCGGTCCTGGCCGGGTCGCTGCTGCTGGTGGTGGCGTTCGTCCTGCGGTCCCGGGGGCTGGTGGAGCGGGCCCTCGGGCTCGACACGATGCTCGCGGTCGCGCTCAACGGGATCGCCGCCACCATCGTGCTCACCGCTGACCCCGACCTCGTGGTCCTCGCCGTGCTCGTCGCGGTGCTCGGCTTCGTGGGGACCGTGACCGTGGCGCGGTTCGTCGAGCGACGGGGGAACCGGCTCACCGAGGAGGACCGGTGACGGCGACAGCGACGGCGACGATGACGGCGACGGCGCTCGACGTCGTGGCGGCGGTGCTGCTGGTCGCCGGGACCGCCTTCACGGCGGTCGCCGCGGTCGGGCTGTTCCGCATGCGCGACCTCTACGGCCGGATCCACGTCGCCACCAAGCCCGCCACCCTCGGAGTGGCGCTCACCCTGACGGCGGCGATCCTCCAGGTGCCGTTCGGGGCGCGTACCCTCCAACTCGTGGTCGCACTGGTCTTCCAGTTCTGGGCGATCCCCGCCGGCAGTCACATGCTCGGCCGGGCGGCGCGCTCCGCCGGGGTCGCGCCGGCGGTGCCCGACGTCGTCGATGAGTACGGGGACGGTGACCCCGATGGGTGACCCGGCGAGCGACCCGGCGAGCGACCCCGTGCTCGAGGTCGCCACGCTGGGGACTCCCTGGCCCACGGTCGATCCCTTCCTGTTCTGCGTCCACCACCTCGACCACTACCCGCCCGGCGACGACCGCTTCGGGCCCGCCGCGTCGCTCGCCGGCCGCGACCTCGGCATGGACTTCGCCGGGATCGACGGGTGGCGCATGTACCACGGGCGGGTCGTCCCCGGGTTCCCCCAGCATCCGCACCGGGGCTTCGAGACGGTGACCTTCGCCCGCCAGGGCCTGATCGACCACGCCGACTCGACCGGGGCGGCGGCCCGGTTCGGGCGCGGGGACGTGCAGTGGATGACCGCCGGGCGGGGGATCGTCCACTCGGAGATGTTCCCGCTCCTCGACCGCGACGCACCCAACCCGGCCGAGCTCTTCCAGATCTGGCTGAACCTCCCCGCCGCCGACAAGCTCGCCCCGCCCCACTTCGCCATCCTCTGGGCCGAGGAGATCCCCCAGGTCCGCGCCCCGGGGACGGCCCTGACCGTGATCGCCGGCGCGGTGGGCGATGCCCAGCCTCCAGCGCCGCCCCCGCACTCGTGGGCGGCCGAGCCCGACCACGACGTCGCGATCTGGCACCTCGCGCTGGATGCCGGTGCGCAGTGGACGTTGCCGTCGGGCCGGTTCCCCGACACCGTGCGCACGGTGTACGTCTTCGCCGGTGCGGCCGCCACGCTCGGGGGCCGCACCGTGCCGGTGGGCCGGGCCGCCCGGGTCCGGTCCGACGTCCCCCTCGTGGTCGACGCCCCCGGGGGGACCGAGGTCCTGGTGCTCCAGGGCCGCCCGATCGGCGAGCCGGTGGCCCAGTACGGGCCCTTCGTGATGAACTCCCGGGCCGAGCTCCAGCAGGCGGTCACCGAATACCAGCGCACGGCCTTCGGGGGCTGGCCCTGGCCCGAGGACGGCCCCGTGCACCACCGGGCCGGACGCTTCGCCCGTACGAGCGACGGGCACCGGGTGGAGCCCCCGGGTCAGTCGGCGGCGGTGAAGCCCCGGTAGACGGTCCGCAGGGTCCGGTCGGTGTCGAGCGCGGCGTTGCGCACCGCCTCCTCCGACTGCTCGATCGCCCACGCCTCCGGCGGGGGCTGCGACCGACGCAGCCGGTACGCCCGGTCGATCACGATGCCCAGGTTCTGGAGGGTCCGACGGGCCCGTTCGGCATCGGCGGCGGTGCCCTCGTCGGGCGCCCGCAGGGCGAGGTCGTCGAACGCCCGCAGCGACGCCACGAGCTGCTGGGCGATCGGACCGCTCGGCGGGGTGCCCTGGGCGAGGAGCCGCACGGTGGCCCCGGCCTCGGCGGTGGTGTCCGCCGCCTCCCGCAGCCAGTCGGCCAGGAGTTGGCGTCGCGCGCCCCGGCGCCGGGCGGTCACCGCTGCGAGCGTGCCGACGACGGCCGCGACCAGGACGACGAGCAGCACGACGATCCAGGGGAACCCGCCCCCGTCGGAACCGCCCGTGCCCGTGGTGGTCGGGGCCCGGGTCGGGACGGTGGCCGGGGCGGTGGTCGCCGTGGTGACCCGGGTGGTGGTCGGGGTGGGGACGGTGGTCGGGACGGTGGTCGGGACGGTGGTCGGGACGACCGGGGCGAGCGTGGTGGGCACCGGCGTGGTCGTGGTCGTGGTCGTCTGGGCCCCGGCGGTCCCGGTTCCCACGAGGGCGACCACGGCGACGATGGTGGCGGTGGTGGCGAGCAGCAGGCGGAAGTGGCGGCGACGCATCTCGGCTCCCCGGACCCACGGCGAAACGGTCCGAACGGCACGCTCGGATCGGTGGCGACTGCGAATACGGTAGAGGAACGGACCAGGCCGGGCGCGGACCGGGACGGCCCCGCCCGGGGCGGGCCCGGTGGCCGCGGCGATCGAGACCACCGGGCCGACCAAGGCCTACGGCCGCACCCGGGGCGTCGAGGACGTGGATCTCGAGGTCCGGACCGGTGAGATCTTCGGGTTCCTCGGGCCGAACGGGGCGGGCAAGACCACGGTCATCCGGCTGCTCCTCGACCTGATCCGGCCCACCCGGGGCCAGGCCCGCATCCTCGGTCTCGACGCCCACCGCGACGCCGTCGCCGTGCACCGCCACATCGGGTACGTGGCCGGGAACCCGGCGCTCTCCGACCGCCTGACCGGCCGCCGGTGCTGCACGTGGCTGGCCGGGCTCCGGGGCGACCCCGACCCGGCCCGGATCGACGCGCTGGCCGAGCGGCTCGAGGTCGACCTCGACCGACCGATCCGCGACCTCTCGTCGGGGAACCGCCAGAAGGTCGCCCTCGTCCAGGCCCTGGCCCACCGGCCCGCCGTCCTGCTGCTCGACGAGCCGACCGCCTGGCTCGACCCGATGGCCCAGGAGGTGTTCGCCGAGCTGGTGCGCGAGGCCACGGCCGGTGGCGCCACGGTGTTCCTCTCGTCGCACCGGCTCGACGAGGTGTGGCACTTCTGCGACCGGGTGGGGATCATCGCCGAAGGTCGCATGGTGGCGGTCGAGCGGATCGACGACCTGCGCCACCGGGCGTGGCGCTCGATCACCCTCGAGTTCACCGACCCGGTGGACCCGGCGCCGTTCGCTGCGCTGCCCGGCGTGGCCGATGTCACCGCGACCGGACCTGTGGTGCGGCTGCGGGCGCATTGGTGGGTCGGTCGCCGGCCCCGGGGCGGTGGACCGTACGGGCTGACCTCGCGCGTCGCGCTCTGTTCGACCACCGTCGGAGCCTGCTCGTCTGGGCGCTCGGCGTCTCGGTGTACGTGGCGGTGGCGGCCCTGGCGTTCGAGCGCCGCGACCTGCGGGTCTGACGCGGCCGACCCGGTCGGGTCAGCGGCCGAGGCCGGCGTCGAGGTCGTAGTCGGCCCAGCGCTCCATCACCCGCACGACGTCGATCAGGTCGGCGTCGGGTCCGGCTTCGGCCCGGGCCGCCCGCATCACCTGCGCGCAGGCGGCTGCGATGGGCATGGGCACCTTGTGCTCGGTCGCCACCCCGGTCGCGACGCCCCAGTCCTTGACCGCAAGGTCGACCGCGAACCCGAAGGTGCGCCGGCCGTCGTCGCCGAGCAGGAAGTGCCCCCAGGTCCGCAGCTCCAGCACCTCGGCCACCTGGCGGGGGTCGAGCCCGGCTCGCCCGCACATCAGGAGCGCCTCGATCTCGAGCAGCATCTTGCCCTGGTTCGACAGGTTGAGCGCCGTCTTCATCGCGTGGCCGGTCCCGGGACCACCGCAGTGCCACACCTGCGCGCCGAGCACGCCGAGCAGCGGCTCGACCCGCGCGAAGGCGGCAGCGTCGCCACCGACCATGATCTTGAGCGTGCCCGCGAGGGCGCCGGCGGGGCCACCGCTGATGCCGGCGTCGAGGAACGTCGCGCTCGCCGACTGCACGGTGGCCGCGACGGCCCGGCTGATCGCCGGCTCGCCGCTCGTGGTGTCGATCAGCACGGTGCCGGGACGGAGGGCGTCGAGCGCGCCGTCGACCGTTGCCTGCACGTCGTGGGAGGTGGGGAGGGAGCACACCACGACGTCGCAGGTCCCGAGGAGCGTCGCGACGTCGGCGACGACCGGGGCCCCCTCGGAGGCCAGGGCCGCGGTCGCGGGTGCGTGCAGGTCGAACACGCTCGCGGTGGTCCCGGCGGCGTGGAGGCAGCGCCACATCCCGGCCCCCATGCGCCCGGCGCCGAGGATGCCGATGCGGCCGAGGGCGGAGAGGTCAGTCGGTGCAGTGGCGGTGTCGGTCATGCCGGGCAAACTAGATCACTGCGGGACGCGTCGGCCCGGACGCCACCGGGGAGCCGGTCCGACGCCGAGCCGGGCTCAGGCCGGGTCGGCGGTGGCGTGGCCGGTCCCGACCGCACGGGCCACGAACGGCGCGGCGAGCAGGACCCTCCCGTGGCCGGTGTCGGCGAGCGTGTCACCGAGATCGGCGAAGTGGGTGTCCCAGCAGGCGCGCGGGTCGACGTCGGTGAAGCAGGTGACGAACAGCCGGTCGCCCACGCCGGCGACCTCCGGGTAAGCGGCGGGCCACCAGGGCTCCTTGGGTCGGGGGGTGAAGGCCACGGCGAGCGCGACGGGGGAGTCGGCGAGCCGGGGACCGAGGACGTGGTCGAGCAGGGTCGTGGTGAGATCGTCCAGCGTGGTGTCGGGCGTCCGCTCGGCCACGAGCAGCACGACCCCGGCGAAGTGGTGGGCGAGGGCGAGGACCGGGGGGACCCCGTCGGGGTCGCGGGCGACGTGGCCGGCGTAGTCGTAGGTGGTGGCGGTCACGGCGTCGCGGGCGGGGAAGGTGCGGCCCGTGGCCTCGATGTCGCGCATCGCGTCGCCGACCCAGGCCTGCTGCTCGGCGAGGCGGTCGCGCTGGATCCAGAACAGCATGAGAAAGGCGCCCCGGGTGGCCGGTCCGAAGGGGCCCTCGGGCGGG
>VGBI01000100.1 GCA_016870595.1 Actinomycetota bacterium | reverse complement strand
AGGTCCCCCGGTGAGGGCCGACCCGGGCCGCTGACCAGGGCCGACGACCAGGACCGACGACCAGGACCGACGACCAGACGCCGGGGACGAGCGACCCGGCGTCGGCGGTTCTCGGGGGAGCGCTGACTACGGTGACGACGTGCGTTGCCCCTACTGCGCCGACGACCACGACCGGGTCGTCGACTCCCGTCCGGCCGACGAGGGCGCTGCGGTCCGACGGCGGCGGGAGTGCCTGGGGTGCGGGCGGCGCTTCACCACCTACGAGCGCCACGAGATCGTCCCCGTGATGGTGCGCAAGCGGTCCGGGCTCGTGGAGCCCTACGACCCGGCCAAGGTCCTCGCCGGGATCGAGCGGGCCATCGCCGGGCGGTCCGTGGCCGACGGGGCGGCGATCGCCGTCGTCGAGGACATCGACGAGCGGGTCCGGGCCCAGGGCCGGGAGGTGACCACCGAGTTCCTCGGTCGGGCGGTGCTCGAGCACCTGCGCACGCTCGACCCGGTCTCGTACCTGCGGTTCGCCTCGGTCTACAAGGGTTTCGACGACGTGGGGGACTTCGAGCGAGAGGTCGAGGAGCTCCACAAGACCACGGCCCCCAAGCGCCGGGCCTGAGCGGTTCCGGGGTGCCGGTCGGGGTCCGGCCGGCCCGGGTCCGGTCGGCCCGGGTCTCGGCTCGGAGGGGAAATCCGAGAAATTTCGTCCCAGACGTTGACACGGGTGGAATTCCAGTGATGTAATCTGCCCCTTGATCTCGTGTCACTCGTGACGCGAACCGCTACATCTTGTGGTTTGAGTCCACTCAGGCGGTTCGAGACGCTGGTGAGGCGGGAGTGGGGGCACGACCGGGCCCGACGGGCCGACCGAATGGGGTGGACCGCACGGAGCGGTCCGCCCAGGTGACTTCCGGCACCGGCCGGGGAAGGGAACGACGCACGATGGCGATGGCGCCGGAGCAGATCGGGATCGGCATCCGCCGGTTCTTCACGAAGCCTGGGGTGCACCCGTACGACTCGGTCGAGTGGGAGCGGCGCGAGGCGCGCATCACCAACTGGAAGGACGGCACCGACGCGTTCTTCCAGCCCGACGTCGAGTTCCCGGTGGGCTGGTCCCAGAACGCCACCAACATCGTCGCCCAGAAGTACTTCCGGGGCACCCTCGGCACCGCCGAGCGGGAGACCTCGCTGAAGCAGGTCATCGACCGCGTCGCCGACACGGTCACCGCATGGGGCGTGCGTGACGGCTACTTCGTCGACGACGAGGAGGCCGCCGCCTTCCGCAACGAGCTGAAGTTCATCCTCGTGCACCAGCGGGCCGCCTTCAACTCGCCGGTCTGGTTCAACATCGGCGTGCACGGCGTGCCCCAGCAGGCCAGCGCCTGCTTCATCCTCTCGGTCGAGGACACCATGGACGGCATCCTCAACTGGTACCGCGAGGAGGGGGTCATCTTCAAGGGCGGCTCCGGGGCGGGCACGAACCTCTCGAACATCCGCTCGTCGTACGAGCACCTCGCCGGCGGCGGCACCGCCAGCGGCCCGGTGTCGTTCATGCGCGGCGCCGACTCGTCGGCCGGCACCATCAAGTCGGGAGGCAAGACCCGGCGCGCCGCGAAGATGGTGATCCTCAACGTCGACCACCCCGACGTCGAGGAGTTCCTGTGGTGCAAGGCCCGGGAGGAGCGCAAGGCCCGGGTCCTGCGCGACGCCGGCTTCGACATGGACCTCGACGGCGCCGACAGCCACTCGATCCAGTACCAGAACGCCAACAACTCGGTGCGGGTCACCGACGAGTTCATGCAGGCGGTCGTCGACGACGCCGACTGGGCCCTGCGCTCGGTCACGACCCGCGAGCCGATCAAGACCGTGCGGGCCCGCGACCTCATGCGTGACGTCGCCCAGGCCGCCTGGGAGTGCGCCGACCCGGGCATGCAGTACGACACCACCATCAACCGGTGGCACACCGCCCCGAACACGGGCCGGATCAACGGGTCCAACCCGTGCTCCGAGTACATGCACCTCGACAACTCGGCCTGCAACCTCGCCAGCATCAACCTGCTGCACTACCTGCGGGCCGACGGCGCGTTCGACGTCGAGGCCTTCCGCCACACCGTCGAGGTCGTGTTCACCGCCCAGGAGATCCTGGTCGGCAACGCCGACTACCCGACCGCGCCCATCGGCGAGACCAGCCGGGCGTTCCGTCAGCTCGGCCTCGGCTACGCCAACCTCGGCGCCCTGCTGATGGCCCAGGGCCTGCCCTACGACAGCGACGGCGGGCGGGCGTGGGCGGGGGCGATCACCTCGCTGATGACCGGCCACGCCTACGCCACGAGCGCCCGCACCGCCGGCCGCATGGGGCCGTTCGCGGGCTACGCCGACAACGCCGACGCCATGCTTGGCGTGCTGCGCATGCACCGGGCGGCCGCGGCCGACATCGACGAGGACCTCGTGCCCCACGACCTCCTCGGTGCCGCCCAGCGGTCCTGGGACGAGGCGGTCGAGCTCGGCGAGGCCCACGGCGTGCGCAACTCGCAGGCCAGCGTCCTCGCCCCGACGGGCACGATCGGCCTGATGATGGACTGCGACACCACCGGCATCGAGCCCGACCTCGCCCTCACGAAGGCGAAGAAGCTCGTCGGTGGCGGCACGATGCTCATCGTCAACCAGACGATCCCGCGTGCCCTCGCCAACCTCGGCTACACGCCCGAGCAGGTCGACGTCATCGTCGACCACATCAACGAGAACAAGACGATCCTCGGGGCCCCGGCCTTCAACCCGGAGCACCTGCCGGTGTTCGCCTGCTCCATGGGGGACAACACGATCCACTACATGGGGCACGTGAAGATGATGGCGGCCGTGCAGCCGTTCATCTCGGGGGCGATCTCGAAGACCGTCAACATGCCCGAGGAGGTGTCGGTCGAGGACGTCGAGAACCTCTACGTCGAGTCCTGGCGCCTCGGTCTCAAGGCGGTCGCGCTGTACCGCGACAACTGCAAGGTCGCCCAGCCCCTCGCCACTCAGAAGAAGGCCGACGCCCCCGCCGACGCCGCCGACGCGGTCAGCGCCGGGGTGGAGCGCATCGTCGAGACCGTCATCGTCCAGCAGCCGATCCGCCAGAAGCTGCCCCGGACCCGCCGGTCGAAGACCTTCTCGTTCCGGGTCGCCGACTGCCACGGCTACGCCACGGTGGGCGAGTTCGAGGACGGCCGGCCCGGTGAGGTGTTCCTGAAGGTCGCCAAGCAGGGATCGACCCTGGCCGGGATCATGGACGCCTTCGCCATCTCGGTCAGCCACGGCCTGCAGTACGGCGTGCCCCTCAAGGCCTTCGTCGACATGTTCACCAACATGCGCTTCGAGCCCGCGGGCATGACCGACGACCCCGACATCCGGTTCGCGACGAGCCTCGTCGACTACATCTTCCGCCGCATGGCGGTGGAGTACCTCACCTTCGAGGAGCGCCAGGAGATCGGCATCCTCACGGTGGGGGAGCGGTCGCAGCCGACGCTGCCGGGGGTGGAGGAGGCGGCCACCGCGTCCACGCCGGCCATCGACCTCCTGCCGCTCGACGACCGTCCGCCGTCGGCGGCACTCACCGCCGGCCCGCCGGCGGTGGCCGAGCCCCGCACCGAGGGCGAGATCATGCTCTGCTACGTCTGCGGCGACATCATGCAGCGGGCGGGCTCGTGCCACGCCTGCCCGTCCTGCGGCGCCACCAGCGGGTGCTCCTGAGTCCCGCCCGTCGCCCCAACCCGTGATGCAGTCCGGCCGGTGCCTCCGGGTACCGGCCGGACCGCGTCCCGGGCCCGTCACCGGACCTGCGCCGCGCCGCGCCGCGTGACCGGTTCCGTCGTCCCGCGGTCTGCGGGTACCCGAGCGAGGTGATCATGGACGAAGCGGTGGTGGTCGAGGAGCGGCACGGGTCGGTGCTGGTGCTCCGGCTCAACCGGCCCGAGGCCCGCAACGCCCTGAACCAGGCGATGATCCGGGCGCTCGGCGCCGCGATCACCGCCGCCGAGGCCGACCCCGAGGTTCGGGTCCTGGTGGTGACCGGGACCGGCGACCGGGCGTTCTGCGCCGGGATGGACCTGCGCGACTTCGCCGCCGGCGGGGGGCCCGAGCCCGGCGACGAGACCGCCAGCGGGGCGTTCATGCGCCTCATGCGGGGCGCGGTGACCCTCCCGGTGATCGCAGCGGTGAACGCCCCTGCGGTGGCCGGGGGCTTCGAGATCGTCCTCGGCTGCGACCTGGTGGTGGCCTCGACCACGGCCCGCTTCGGCCTCCCCGAGGTCAAGCGGGCGCTGTTCGCCGGGGGCGACGGCATCCTGCTCGGCACCCGGATCCCCCTCCCCGTCGCGCTCGAGATCACGCTGACCGGCGACCCCTTCGACGCCGAGCGGGCCCTCGCCCTCGGTCTGGTGAACCGGGTCGTGGCCCCCGACGAGGTGCTCCCGACCGCCCTGGCCCTGGCCGAGCGGATCGCGGCCAACGGCCCGCTCGGGATCGCGGCCACCAAGGAGCTGGTCCGCCTCGCTGTGGCCGACGTCGGGGCGGCGCACGCCCGCCAGCGCGAGTGGTACCCGATCGTGTTCCAGAGCGAGGACGCCCGCGAGGGCGCGACCGCGTTCGTGGAGAAGCGCGACCCCGTGTGGCGGGGCCGCTGATCCCGACGCTTCCGCTGATCCCGACGGATCCGACGGGATCAGCGGGCTCGGCGGCGTCGTCTACTTGATCAGCGGGTCGCGCGGCAGGCCGAGGATCCGCTCCCCGATCTGGTTGCGCTTGATCTCCGAGGTGCCCCCGGCGATCGACATCGCCCGGTGCATGAGCACGATCGAGCCGCTGACCATGCCGGGCCCGTCCATGAAGGCGCTCTCGGTGCCGCTGAGGGCCGAGGTCATCGCTGCGGCCTCGTGCCCCAGCTCGGCCATCATCAGCTTGGTGATGTTGCCCTCGGGACCGGGACCGCCGCCGGCGACGGCGCGGTTGGCGCTACGGAGGTTGAGCAGACCCATGGCCTGCTGCTCGGCGATGTAGTGCCCCACCCGGGCCTCGCCGCCGGGCAGGCGGGCGCCCCGCTGGTCGAGCACCGGGACGATCATCGCCCCGGGCATCCCCATGCCCCCCTCACCGCCGCCGATGCTCACGCTCTCGTTGCCGAGCGTGGCCCGGGCCACGGTCCACCCGCCGTTGATCGGGCCGACCACGTCGTCGTCGGGCACGAACACGTCGGTGAAGAAGACCTCGTTGAACTCCGAGGCCCCGCTGGTCATGCGCAGCGGACGGATCTCGATCCCCTCGGCGTGCATGTCGACCACCATCGTGGTGATGCCCTCGTGCTTGGGCACGTCGGGGTCGGTGCGCACGGTGATGAAGCCCATGCCGGCCAGGTGGGCGCCCGAGGTCCACACCTTCTGGCCGTTGATCAGCCAGCCGCCGTCGACCCGGGTGGCCTTGGTCTTGATGCCGGCGGCGTCGGAGCCGGCGTCGGGCTCCGAGAACAGCTGGCACCACACGACCTCCTGGGACAGGGCGCTCGGCACCCAGCGCTGGACCTGGTCCTCGGTGGCGTACTGGATCAGGGTCAAGATGACCCATCCGGTGATGCCGTAGCCCGGGCGCTTGATCCCGGCGGCCTCGAACTCCTGCTCGATCACGAGCTGCTCGACCGCGCCCGCGCCCCGACCCCACGGGGTCGGCCAGTGCGGCATCACGTAGCCGGTCTCGATCAGCCGCTCGATCTGCTGCGGCCGCTCGAGCCCGGCGGTCGCCCGCGCGAACTCCCGGATCTCGGTGCGCATCACCTCGGCCTCGGGCGGGAGATCGATCGTCTTGGCCCGCACCACCCCGTCGCGGGTGGCGCCGGTGACGGCCTCGGCCGCGGCGTCGGGGTCGAGCAGGCCCTCGAGCACGGTGGCCCGGCGCAGGTACATGTGGGCGTCGTGCTCCCAGGTGAATCCGATGCCGCCGTGCACCTGGATGTTCAGGTTGGCGGCGAGCACCGCAGCCGGACCGGCGAGGGTCGCGGCGATCGCAGCGGTGAAGGTGCGCTGGTCGCCGCCGGTCGCGGCGGCCCGGGCGGCGTCCCACACGGCCGCGGTGGCGAGCTCGGTGGCCACGAGCATGTTGGCGCAGTGGTGCTTGACCGCCTGGTACATCGCGATCGGGCGGCCGAACTGGATGCGGACCTTGGCGTACTCGGCGGCCTGCTCGGTGGTCTCGCGGGCGATGCCCACCGCCTCGGCGGCGAGGACCAGCCGGGCGAGGTCGGTGAAGGTCGGGGCGGCACCGGCGAGCACGGTGGCCGGCGCGCCGTCGAGGGTCACCCGGCCCGAGCGGCGGGTGGGGTCGAAGTTGGGCGGCGCGCTGTTGGTCACGCCCGGCCCGGTCAGGTCGACCACGACCACGTCGTCGCCCGCGGTCGCCACGAGCAGCCCGGCGAGCCCGGCGCCGAGCACGGTCCCGGCGGCACCCGAGACGGTGCCGTCGCGCACCGTGAGCTCACCCCCGAAGCCGACCGCCGCGGCGACCGAGCCGTCGGTCAGCCCGGGCACGAGCCGGGCCGCGGTGGCGTCGTCGGCCGCGGCCACGAGCACGGCGCTCGCGAGCACGGTGGGCACGAAGGGTCCGGGCACCAGGGCCCGGCCCAGCTCCTCGATCACGACCACGAGCTCCTCGAGGCCGAACCCGGACCCCCCGAGGGCCTCGGGCACGTGGAGGCCGAGCCAGCCGAGCTCGGCGAGGTCCGACCACACGTCGGGCATCGGCTCGTCGGGCGCCTCGAGCAGGGCCCGGGCGGCGCCCCGGGTGTCCCGCTTGCGCAGGAGGTCGGTGGCCGTGTCGGCCAGGGTGCGGTGGTCTTCGGTGATGGCGATCGACATGAGGGAAGACGGTAGCGTCACGCGGACGGGCGGGCGAACGGAGCCCGGGGGAGGGGGACCGGTGCAGGTCGCAGGGAGTCACGCCGTCGTCGTCGGGGGCGCCTCGGGCATGGCCCGGGCCACCGCCGAGCTGCTCGCCGCCCGGGGCGCCCGGGTCGCGGTCCTGGACCGGCCCGGCACCGCCGGTGCCGAGGTGGCCGCCGCGCTCGGGGGGACGTTCCACCCCCTCGACGTGCTCGACGCCGACGCCACCGAGGCCGCGATCGAGGCCGCGGCCGAGGCGCTCGGGGGCATCCACATCGCGGTGAACACCCCCGGGGGCGGCGTGGCCCGCCGCACCGTGGGCAAGGACGGCCCCCACCCGCTCGACGAGTTCCGGGGGGTCATCGAGCTCAACCTGGTCGCGACCTTCAACCTGAACCGGCTGCAGGCCTGGGTGATGTCGCGCAACGAGCCCGACGAGGACGGCGAGCGCGGCGTGATCGTCAACACCGCGTCGATCGCCGCGTTCGAGGGCCAGATCGGCCAGGTCGCCTACACGGCGGCGAAGGCGGGGATCGCCGGCATGGCGCTCGTGATGGCCCGCGACCTCGGCGGCCTGGGCATCCGCGTGAACGCGATCGCCCCGAGCCTCTTCGCCACCGGCCTGGTCCAGGGGATCCCGCCCGAGATGGAGGCGCAGCTCACCAAGGACGCCGCGTTCCCGCGGCGCATGGGCCGGCCCGACGAGTACGCCAAGCTCGCCGTCGCCATCGTCGAGAACCCGATGCTCAACGGGGGCACGATCCGCCTCGACGCCGGGACCCGCTTCTCGGCGAAGTAGCGCGCCCCGGGGGCGCGGGGCGCGGGTGAGGGGCGCCGGGCATCTCGGCCTGTCGGTGCGGTGCGCCCGAACCCGTGAGCGTCACACCCGGGGTTCATGATGCGGGCATGGCCGATCACCGCCACCCCGACCCGGATCTCGCTCCGGACGAACCGCCGGACGAACCGCCGGACGAACCGCCCGGCGATACGCCGGACGTCGGGCCGAACTGCGGGCCGGACCTCGTGCCGCCGGGTGCAGCGGCGATCGACTTCCCTGCGCTCCTCGACGAGCTGCGCACCTATCCGACCGATCGCCTCACGGCGCTCCGGGGCCGGGCCGTCGCCGAGCAGCGTCGGTGGCGGCTCCACGAGCTCGCCGCGATCCGGGTGCTCGACGAGCGCGGCCGCATCGACGACACCCTCGCCGCCACCGACGGCGTCTCGGTCCGCACGGCCCGGGCCACGGTGGCCACCGCCCGGGCGCTCGCCGACCTTCCGACCATCGCGGCGGCGGCCGGCGCCGGGCGGCTGTCCGACGCCCAGCTCACCGAGGTGGTGAAGCTCGCGGTCCCCGCCGACGAGCACGTGTGGGCCGCCGCCGCGTCCCGGTGGTCACCCCAGGATCTCGCCCAGGAGGCCCGCCGGCGCCGCCCGCCCACGGCCGCCGATGCCGCCGCCCGGCGGGAGGCCCGGCACCTGCGCTGGTGGTGGGACCGCGAGCGGGGGATGCTCGCCCTCCGCGGCGAGCTGCCCGACATCGACGGCGCGACGGTCGAGACCGTCCTCACCGAGATGGTCGAGCGCATGCGACCGGCCCGATGTGCGCCGTGGGCGTCGCGCGACCACCGGGCCGCCGATGCGCTGGTCGAGCTGTGTCGGGAGCACACCGAGCGGGATCCGAACGCGTCCACCTCGGGCGCCCGGCCCCACTTCGTGGTCGAGGTCCCCCTGGCCGGACCGGCCACGGTCGCGGGCATCCCG
>VGBI01000099.1 GCA_016870595.1 Actinomycetota bacterium | reverse complement strand
TCCCGGTCGGGATGGTCGAGCGCCTCCGGGCCGAGGCCGGGGTCGAGCCCGTGCTCGTCGACGCCGAAGGCGCCCGTCGGCGGGTGGGGCGCACGGAGTCGGCGCTCGGGGCCAAGACCCGGCGGGTCGTGCGTCAGCGCGACGGGCACTGCCGGTTCCCGGGCTGCGACCGTCGGGTCGGCCTCGAGGTGCACCACCTGTGGCCGGTGTCGTGGGGAGGCACCGACGCCATCGCCAACCTCGCGACGGTGTGCAGCACCCACCACGCCCGGCTCGCACCCCAGGGACGGCTGCCTCCTGCTCGGGAACCCGAACCACCCGGCGGGGCTCACCCTGCTCGACCGCGACGACCTCCTGGACCTCGCGGCGGCCACCGCACCGGCCCGAGCCGGTCCCGACGACCCCTGAGGCGCCGCCCGGCCCGGGCGCAGTCGGGTGGAGTCGGGCGTGGTCAGGTGCAGTCGGGTGTGGTCAGGTGCGGCGGGCGAACAGGGAGTCGGGGCTGGCTCCGTCGGTGGACACCCGCCGCCGGGCGAAGCGCCACCGTCCGTCGACCACCCGGTAGTCGTCGAGGTAGCGGCCCCAGTGGTCGAGGCCCACGTCGGTGAGCACGAAGAAGTAGCAGCGGCCCCGGGCCGTGGTCTCGTCGATCACGTCGATCTGGTGCGTCCCGGTGACGTGGCGCAGGTACACGGGCCGGTCGCCCCAGTCGACCCCGGTGGCGGTGCCGGTGAAGATGGTCCGGATCTCGTCGGTGCCGGTCCGGGGCGCCTCGGCCTCGATCTCCATCACCGCGTCGGGGGCGAACAGCTCCAGCACCTGGTCGAAGCGCCCCGAGTCGCCGTTGGCGTTGTAGCGGGCGACGAGGTCCCGGATCGACTCCCGGGCCACCAGCTCCCACATCTCCATCCCTGCGCTCCTTCCCGTCGCCGTCCGCCGTGGCCGAGTCTGCCCCGCCCGGGCACCGGGTGGGTGCACTAGCCTCCGGACGTCCGTTCACCCGAGCCCAGGAGGAACCATGGAGAACGCATTCTCCTACGCCGGCCGACGCGCCCTCGTCGTGGGGTGCTACTCGGGGATGGGGGCCGCCACCGCCGAGATCGTGCAGCTGCTCGGCGGTGAGGTCCACGGCGTCGACTACAAGCAGCCCGACGCCGCCCTCGCCTCCTTCACCACCTGCGACCTGCGGGACGAGGCCCAGATCGACGCGATGCTCGCAGCGGTCGGTACCGACTGGGACGCCGTCTTCTACTGCGCCGGCCTGCCCCAGACCCACCCGCCGCTCGACGTCATGCGGGTCAACTTCATGGCCATGCGCAAGGTGGTCGACGCGATGACCGCCGGCATGAAGCCCGGGGGCGCGGTGGCGATCATCTCGTCGAACGCCGGCCTGCAGTTCATGAGCCACATGGCCGAGATCACCGAGCTGATCGAGACCCCCGACTTCGACGCCGGGATGGCGTGGTGCGAGGGCCACCTGGACCTCGTGAACGAGGGCTACACGCTGTCGAAGGAAGCGATCATCATCTTCACGATGCGCCGGGCCATCGAGGTGGTGGGCAAGGGCATCCGGGTCAACTGCATCAGCCCCGGTCCGACCTCGACGCCGATGATGCCTGACTTCGAGAAGGCAGCCGGCAAGAAGGTCATCGACGCCTTCGTCGGCCCGATGGAGCGCCGGGCCGAGGCCGCCGAGATGGGCTGGCCGCTCGTGTTCCTCAACAGCGCCGGCGCCTCGTTCATCACCGGGTTCAACCTGATCGTCGACGCCGGGTTCGTGGCCGGCACGATGACCGGGCTCGTCGACCTCGAGGCCCTGTTCAACCGGGCCTTCGCCGACGTCGCCGACCACGCCACCGGGGACGGGGAGTAGTCGGGTGGGCGTGGCGGTGGGCGACCAGGTCGCCGAGTTCGAGGCGCCCGACCAGACCGGCACGCTGCGGAGCCTCAC
The DNA here is from genome assembly GCA_016870595.1 of Actinomycetota bacterium. Classification (GTDB taxonomy): domain Bacteria; phylum Actinomycetota; class Acidimicrobiia; order IMCC26256; family PALSA-555; genus CAIUKV01. The sequence goes on along the minus strand of VGBI01000099.1, from coordinate 6,714 downwards.
CGGGCTCCTCGCCGACGGGCCCATCGTGCTGTTCTTCTACCCGGCGGCCATGACCTACGGCTGCACCAAGGAGAGCTGCCACTTCCGCGACCTCGGCGCCGAGTTCGCCGCGGTCGGGGCCCAGCGGGTGGGGATCAGCGCCGATGCCGTGGACACCCAGGCGCAGTTCGCCGACCGCCATGCGTTCGACTTCCCGCTGCTGTCGGACCCCGACCGGAAGATCGCCGAGCAGCTCGGGGTCAAGCGCGGCTTCGGGCCCCTCAGGGTGAAGCGCTCGACCTTCGTGATCGACACCGACCGCACCGTGCTCGCTGCGATCCACAGCGAGGTGAGCATGCACGCGCACGCCGACCGGGCCCTGCGGGTGTTGCAGGAGCGGGCCGGGCGCTGACCCGGCCGGGGTGCGCCGGGCCCGCCTACCGGCGGAGCAGCGAGAGCAGGCGCAGGAGCTCGAGGTACAGCCAGACCAGGGTCACCATGATCCCGAAGGCGCCGTACCACTCCATGTACTTCGGCGCGCCCTGGATCGACGCCTGGCGGATGAACTCGTAGTCGAGGAGCAGGTGCGGCGCGGCGACCACGCAGATCACCACGCTGACAATGATCCCGAGCGGGGTCGGCTCGTTCCAGAAGACCATGTCGACGCCGAACAGCGAGAGCACCAGGCCGAGCAGGTACATCACCGCGATCCCGAGGGTCGCGCCGATGACGACGGCGGTGAACTTGCGGGTGACCTTCACCACGCCGAAGACGTACAGCGCCAGGGTGGCGAAGAACACACCGACGGTGGCGAGCACGGCCTGGAACACGATGCCGTCCCATTGCAACTCGAACGCCTTGGAGATCGCCCCGAGGAACACGCCCTCGGCGACGGCGTAGAGCGGGGCCAGCACCGGCGACATCCGGGGCTTGAAGATGCACACGAGCGCCAGGGCGAGCCCGGCGAGCACGCTGAGGAGGATCCAGCCCGGGATCTCGATCCGACCGGTGGGGGAGGCCTGGGTCTGCTGCCAGCCGAACGACCCGGCGGCCAGGACGATCAGGAACAGCACGAAGGTCTTGGCGAACGTGCCGTTGGCGGTCATCGCCCCCGTGCGGGTGGCGGGTGCCCCGGGGTCGCGCCGGTCGGTCCCGCCGGTGCTCGCGCCGGCGGCGTATCCGGGCTCCCACTCGTCGCGCTCGCGCTCGAAGTGCTTGTCGGTCAGTGCGGGGTTGGCCATGTCGACCTCACGGGTTGTCCGGCTCGGGGGATGAACCCAGGCTACGTGCCCGGGGTGGCCGGTCGGTCCGCGACCTGTCGGGCGACCCACTCCTCGACGTCGCGGACCCACTGTCGGGCGGCGGCGGCGTCGGGAACGATGTGGGCGCCGTGCGGGGCCCCGGGGTACACGTGGAGCTCGGTGGGCACCCCGGCCTGCATGAGCCGGGTCGCGTAGGCGATGTCCTCGTCGCGGAACCCGTCGGCGCCGCCGACGCACACGATGGCGGGGGGCAGGCCGGCGAGGTCGGTGGCCCGGGCCGGTGCCGCGGCGGCGGGCACGTCGTCGGTGCCGTACCGGGACCCGAGGTAGGCCGACCAGCCGTAGACGTTGGACTCGCGGCTCCACACCTGCAGCCGGTCGAGGTTGCTCGACGGGGTGTGCAGGCGGTCGTCGAGCATCGGGCACTCGAGCACCTGGAAGGCGATCGGGATCTCGCCCCGGTCGCGGGCGAGGAGGGCCAGGGCCGCGGCGAGACCACCCCCGGCGCTCGTGCCCTGGATCCCGATGCGGTCGGGGTCGACCCCGAGCGTCGCGGCGTTGGCGTGCACCCAGGCGAGACCGGCGTAACAGTCGTCGAGCGGCGCGGGGTACGGGTGCTCGGGGGCGAGGCGGTACTCCACCGACACCCCGACGATCTCCAGCTCGGCGCACCAGCCGTCGAGCAGCCGGTCGAGCATCTCGTAGCCGCCCATCACGTAGCCGCCGCCGTGGATCGCGTAGACGCAGGGCCGGGCCCCGGTCATGCCATCGGGGGTGTGGACGCGCACCACGACCCCGTGACCGTCGGGTCCGGTCACGGTGTGGTCGGCATGGCGGACCCGGCCCGAGGGGGTGAACGGCGGGCCCATCGCACCGATGTGCTGGCGCATGACGCCGACGGTCGTGTCACTCAGGTCGAAGGCGGGCAGCTCGCCGAGCACGGTGGCGTAGGCCGGGTCGAGCAGGGTGACGCCGTCGTGGGGGTCGCGGGACACGGGGCCTCCTCGGGGTGGACGGACCGGACGGGGCGGGGCGGACGGGGCGGACCGGACCGGACCGGACCGGACCGGGGATCATCATCCCCGACCCGCTGCGCCCGTGTCGAACGCCCCGCCCCGCCCCGCGCTCCGGCCTGCGCCCCGGCGTCGCCGGGCCGATCGGCGCGAGACTCGGGCCATGGCCCGCCACCCCGACATCGTCATGCTCGTCACCGACAACCAGTCGGCCGACTCCCTCGGCTGCTACGGCAACACCGCGCACGAGACCCCCCGGATCGACCGGCTCGCCCGGGAGGGGACCCAGTTCCTCCGGGCCTTCAGCACCAACGGGCTGTGCTCGCCGACCCGGGCCTCGATCCTGACCGGCCTCATGCCCTCGCAGCACGGGGTGCACATCGCCATGCCCGACGACGACGTGCTGCCCAAGCCCGCCGACTACGACGTCACCCGGGAGTTCCGGACCCTGCCCTACGAGCTGCGCAAGCACGGCTACGCGACCGCCATGGTCGGCAAGTGGCACCTCGGCAACCACCGCCAGCCCGGCCACGGCTTCGACCACTGGGTCGCCTTCACCAAGGGGCACACCACCGACTTCTACGACAACGAGGTGTTCCGCGACGGCCGGACCGAGCGGGTGACCGGCACCCACATCGTCGACTACTTCTCGGAGCAGGCGGTCGACTACATCCGGGACCGTGACCGCGACCGCCCCTTCTTCCTCCAGGTCAACTACGACGGCCCCTACGTGCTCCCGCCCACCGTGGTCGGGGCCGACCGGCGCAACCCCTTCTTCGAGCGGTTCGAGCACCAGTCGTTCCGGCCGTTCCCGCCGCTCGACGACCGCATGATCCGCTCGGTGATGGTCCCGTTCGACTTCGACCTCGACCCGGCGGAGGAGTACACGCTCGCCAGCGCGTTCAACAACCTGTGGTGGACCGTCCGGGTCCACAACGACCAGATGACCCGAGCCAACATCGCGGCGCAGAACGCGCTCGTCGACCGCGCCATCGGGACGGTGCTCGACGCGCTCGAGGCCGAAGGTCTCGCCGACGACACCATCGTGGTGATGACGACCGATCAGGGCAACCCGTACGGTCAGCGCGGGTTGTGGGGGCACCCGCCCTGGACCGATCCCCCCTTCGTCCACGACGTCACCTACCGCGTGCCGCTGCTGGTGCGCGCGCCCGGACGGGTTCCCGTGCAGCGGATGGTCGACTCGGTGGTGTCGCACTGCGACCTGTTCCCCACGCTCCTCGACCTGGCCGGGATCGACCCCGTCGACATCGCCAACTCGCCGGGGCGGAGCCTGGTGCCGCTCCTGGCCGGGGCGGGGGACTGGGTCGACGAGGCCTTCTTCGAGGCCGAGACCGCCCGGGCGATCCGGACCCGCGAGTTCCTCTGCACCCGGCACCTCGACGGCACCGGTGCCACCGAGTGCACGACCTGGTGGCCGACCCCGAGCAGTGGGTCGACGTCGCCGACGACCCGCGGTACGCCACGGTGGTGGCGGAGCTCAGCGCCCGCATCGACGCGTTCTTCGCCACCCATGCCGACCCCCGCTACGACCTGTGGAACGGGGGGACCGGGCAGGCGATGGTGTCCCGGTACCGGCTCTACAAGGAGCGCTACGGCAAGGAGTGGGAGGTCACCACGAAGGTCGGGCCGGCGTTCTCCGACTGAGCCCGCCGGCCCGTTCCCGGTCCGGGCCGCACCGAGCGCGCGACCCGGACCCGGGACGGGGTCAGCGGCGGGTCGCCGGCTTGCGTGCGGGGGCCTTGCCGCTGATCGCGACCGGGTCACCGCTCGCCACGGTCTCGGTGATGATCTCGAGCAGCGCCGTCAGCGTTTCGTCGGCGGTCCGGCGGTCGGCCTCGGTGCGCTCGGCGAGTGCGAGGACGAGTTCCCTGCGGTTCAACGGTTCCTCCAGTGTGGGGTGGTGCGTGGGTGGATCGGGAGCCGTCGGCCTGCCAGGCCCGTCCGCCGCGCGGGTGCATTTCCGGGCCGGGCGGCGTCGGGTGGAGCCGGGCGCCGTCGAGTGGCGTCGGGCCTCGGGCGTCGGCGATCAGTACTGCGCGAGGAGCACACCCAGGAAGAGCGCGACCACCGCGGCGAGCGCGCTCACGGCGCCCCAGACGGCGAGACCGGCCCGGGAGCGGCTCACGGAGTGCAGGAAGGCCGCGACCCCCGACACCACCGCGACCACGACCTTCACCATCAGGGTGATCCCGTAGGCAGAGGTCGCGTCGAGGTCGGGGACCGCCACGACGTTCCAGATCCCGGTGGCGACGAGCACGAGGAACGCCGGCCAGGCGATGCGGTTGAAGCGGCGGGCCGCCGCGCGCGGGGCGTCGGGGGCGACCGCCCGCAGCCCGGGGACGAGCCCGGCGAGGGTGAGCTGGCCCCCCACCCATACGGTCGCGGCGGCGACGTGGAGGAACAGACGGATCGTCTCGGCGTCCACCGGCAGCACGCGGGGACGCTACTGCGGGCCCGGGGCCCAGGTCGTAGCATCCGGGCATGGCCTTCCTCGACGACGACGTGGTGGAGCGGGTGCTCGTGGTCGTGGCCCACCCCGACGACATCGACTTCGGCGTGGCCGGCAGCGTCGCCGCCTGGACCGACCGGGGCGTCGAGGTGCAGTACTGCCTCGTCACCGACGGCGACGCCGGGGGCTCGGACCCGTCGATCACCCGGGCCGAGATGGCGGCCATCCGGCGCGACGAGCAGACCGTGGCGGCGAAGTTCGTCGGGGTCACCGACCTGCACTTCCTCGGGTTCCCCGACGGCCGGGTCGAGGCGAACCTCGACCTGCGGCGGGCGATCACCCGGGTGATCCGCATGGTGCGCCCACAGCGGGTGGTCACGATGTCGCCCGACCGCAACCTCGACCGCATCTTCGCGAGCCATCCCGACCACCTGGCCACCGGCGAGGCCACGCTCAGCGCGGTCTATCCCGACGCCCGCAACCCCTTCGCCTTCCCCGACCTCCTCGAGGCGGGCCACGAGCCGTGGACGGTCGACGAGGTCCTGTTGACGGTCCACGGCGCATCGAACCGCTGGGTCGACGTCACCGACACCTTCGACCGCAAGATCGCCGCGCTGCTCGCCCACGAGAGCCAGCACGCCGACCCGGGGCGGCTCGAGTCGCTGCTGCGGGCCTGGGGCGCCGCGAACGCCGACGAGGGCGGGCTCGGGCCCGGCCGCCTCGCCGAGGCCTTCCGGGCGGTCGACGTCAACCCGTTCTGAGTCGCCCCGAGTCGCCCCGGGCCGTTGCGGGTCGCCCCGAGTCGCCGAGGCGCTCCGGCCGACGGGCTCGGCGCCGGGTGTCCCCGGCCCCGACTCAGACGATGACCGAGCGGACCACCTCGCCGGCCGTCATGGCGCGGAACGCCTCGTTGATGTCGTCGAGGGGCAGGGTGCGGGTGATCATGTTCGCGAGGTCGAGGCGACCGTTCTCCACGAAGCCGACCAGGCGGGGGAAGTCCCGCCGCACCTGCGCCGACCCGTAGACGCACCCGAGGAGACGCTTCTCCGACAGCACGAGCGGGAAGCTCGGCACGGTGATGCTCTCCGTGAAGTGCGAGACGCCCACGGCCACCGCGGCGCCACCGGAGCGGGCCATGTCGAAGGCCTGGGCCACGGTGGCGGGCAGGCCGATCACCTCGAACGCGTAGTCCACGCCGCGCCCGCCGGTGAGCGCCTTCACCTGCTCGACCGGGTCGCCGTCGCCGGGGTCCACCGCGTGGGTCGCGCCGAGACCGAGCGCCGCCTCGCGCTTGAGGGCGACCGGGTCCACGGCGATGATCACCGCGGCGCCGGCGATGCGGGCGCCCTGGATGACCGACTGGCCCACGCCACCGCAGCCGATGACGGCCACGGTGTCGCCGGGCTGCACCTTGGCGGTGTTCAGGGCGGCCCCGACGCCGGTGGTCACGGCGCAGCCCACGAGGGCGAGCTGCGCGTCGGGGACGTCGGTCTCGATCTTGACGAGCGACATCTCGTCGCAGGTCATGTACTCGGCGAAGGTGCCCAGGCCGGTCATGGTCATGAGCGGCGTGCCGTCGGCCCGGACGGCCCGGGGCGAGCCCATCACGGTGTAGGTGTTGTCGCAGAGGTGCGACTCGTCGCGCAGGCAGTGCCAGCACACGCCGCAGGCCGGGATGAACGAGCCGATCACCCGGTCGCCGACGGCGAGGCCCTTGACCTCGGCGCCCACGGCCTCGACGATGCCGGCCCCCTCGTGCCCGAGGATGGCGGGCGGCGGCATCGGCAGCGCGCCGCTGATCACGTGGAGGTCGGAGTGGCACACCCCGCTCGCGGTGATGCGGACCACGACGTCCCGGGGACCGGGATCGGTCGGCGTGACGTCCTCCACCGACATGGGACCGTTCGGCTCGACGAAGATGGCAGCGCGCACGGGGGCTCCTCTGGATTCGGTGGTGGATTCGGTGGTGGATTCGGTGGTGGATTCGGTG